>NZ_VFVS01000014.1:0-176918 GCF_006442215.1 Mesorhizobium sp. B2-3-11
CTTCACCGCCATCGCAAATCCCTCCGAGCAATAATCGAAGTGAATCACAATGCCAGAATTGCGCAACAGGCCCCTTGCGGGGGAGATGGCCGGCAGGCCAGAGAGGGGTGGGAAGGATCGCGGCGCCGGTGATTAGCGGATCAGCAATTGCCATCAATCGCCCTCGTCCTCATAGCCCACCAGATGCAGCGGCCGTGCGGCGATGCCTTCCAACTCGCACCAGCGCACCAGCGCTTCCTCGCGGCCGTGCGTGACCCAGATTTCCTCGGCGCCGGTCTCCTTGATGGTGATGATCAGTTCGTCCCAGTCGGCATGGTCCGAGATGATCAGCGGCAGCTCGACGCCGCCTTGCTTGGCGCGCTGGCGGATGCGCATCCAGCCCGACGCGAAGCACGAGATCGGATCGGGAAAGCGCCGCGCCCAGCGGTCGGCGAAGGCCGATGGCGGGCCGATCACGATGGCGCCGGCGAAATCCTGCTTGCCGCCGCTCTCCACCGTCGCCGGCTCGAGTTCGCCGAGATCGATACCCTGGCTCTGATAGTATTCGCTGAGCCTGGCCAGCGCGCCATGAATGTAGAGCGGCTTGTCGTAGCCGGCGTCGCGCAGCAGCCGCATCACCCGCTGCGCCTTGCCCAGTGCGTAGGCCCCGACCAGATGCGAACGCTCCGGGAATTGCGCCGCCGATTTCAAGAGGCGGGCGATCTCTTCCGTGTCGGGCGGATGGCGAAACACCGGCAGGCCGAAGGTCGCCTCGGTTATGAAGATGTCGCAGGCGATCGGCTCGAACGGCGCGCAGGTCGCGTCCTTCTGCCGCTTGTAGTCGCCGGAGGCGACGATGCGCCTGCCCTGGTGCTCGACCGATATCTGCGCTGAGCCCAGCACATGGCCGGCCGGATGAAAGCTCACATCGACGCCGTCGATGGCAATCGTCTCGCCGAACGCAGCTGCCTGCGTCGTCCCGGCAAAGTCCTCGCCATAGCGCAGCCCCATGATGCCGAGCGTCTGCTGCGTCGCAAGCACCGAGCCGTGGCCGGAACGCGCATGGTCGGAATGGCCGTGCGTGATCAGCGCCCGGTTCACCGGTCGCACCGGGTCGATGAAGAAATCTCCCGGCGGGCAATAGAGGCCTTCGGGCCGGGGATGAAGCAGGTCGCTGGCGCGCATGATGCCAAGATAGGATATAATTCCGCCGCGGGAAGCCTGTTGCCCGAGACTGCTGACTCCCGGGCAAAGCCCGCTCAATTCGGTTCAGCTTCGGCATGCTTTGCTCTACAGAGATGGGCGGCCGGCTACCCTGCCGGTGGAACCATCATCATGAAACCGCTTCAGACCTCGTCGGGCGACCCGAACGCCGATCGCCGTGCAGATTATGCCGAAATGCTCTTTGCCTCCGGTGATCACACTGCCGCGGCCGAGTTGCTGCTCGGCGCGCTGGAATTGGCGCCGCAATGGGCAATGGGCTGGTTTCGGCTCGGCGAGATGCAGGAGGCATCAGGCAGGCTCGATCTGGCGGCGCAAGCCTGGACGACGTCGATGAAACTCGATCCGGCCGATCGCCAGGGCGCGGCTCTCAAACTGCATCTGATCGGCAAGGGTCCGGCCTCAATGGCGCCGCCCAGCGCCTTTGTCGAGACGCTGTTCGACCACTATGCCGAGACGTTCGAGGAGATGCTGGTCGGTAAGCTCGACTACCGGCTGCCCGAGGTGCTCGACGCCGCCATCCGCAAGGCAAGGCCGGGCCGCTTCCGCCTGGCGCTCGACCTGGGCTGCGGCACCGGACTGATGGGCGAGAGGCTGAGGCCGATCGTCGACCGGCTGGAGGGCGTCGATATTTCGGCAAGGATGCTGAGGAAAGCGCGGGCAAAAAATATCTATGACGCGCTGACAAAAGCGGATTTGCAGGATTTTTCCTATTCGGGCGACAAGGCCGATCTGGTGACGTCGGCCGATGTGCTGATTTACATCGGCGGGCTCGAAGGTTTTGTGGGAACGGTCGCCGGCCTGCTCGCCCAGGATGGCCTGTTCGCCTTTTCCGTCGAGAGCCTGGCGGATGGCGGCGACTTGGCACTGCAGCCGTCGCGGCGCTACGCCCATTCGGATGGCTATATCAGGCGGACCCTCGAGGCCAACGGCCTCTCGATCGTGGCGTTGGAGCCAACAAGCATCCGCCAGGATCGCCGCGAGCCCGTCAAAGGGCTGGCCGTCGTGGCACGGAAGGCGCACGCGGCTTGAAGTCTGATGATACTCACGGCGGTGATTCCGACACTGCTTTGTACTGCTGCGAAAAAGTCCGATTTGCGTGCGCGATTGATATTTGCGATCTGGTCGCATCAGGGCGGGATATCAGGAGGAGCACTTCGATGCGCTGGAACATGATGATCTTGGCGTCTTGCCTGGCAACCGCCGGCTGCGTCGGCAATTCAGCGTCCGAGCGGCAGGACGCCAACATCGAATCCTCGCTGCAATATGACAGCGTGCCATGCGATCAGTTGCTGGCGCAGCGCAACGCATTGGCGCAGCAATATAATCTCCCGACCACCGCCAAGCCGACCTTCTCCAATCCCGCCATGGGATTCGGCCCGTTCACGCCCGACATGCGCTCCAAGGCCCAGCGCGACAGCGACAAGGCGTCAGGCGAAATCGATGCCATGAACCGGTCCATCGGCCGCCGCGACTGCGGCAAGCCGGACAAGCAGAAGAAGTTCGCTCTACCCGGCTGATGACCAATCGTCCATCTTGCTAGGATCCATCCGGTGAACCTCTCGGACCTCGGCGATCGCATCTGCATTTTGGGGCCGTCCAACAGCGGCAAGTCGACGCTTGCCGACGCTATCGCGCGCAAGCGTGGCCTGACGCCCATCCATCTCGATCTGCTCTTTCATCTGCCCAACACGGATTGGGAGCAGCGTCCGAGGGACGAGTTCATTGCCTTGCATGACGCCGCGATTGCCGGTGAGCGGTGGGTGATGGACGGAAACTACTCGGTCTGCATGCCGCAACGCTTCCAGCGCGCGACGGGATTGATCCTGCTGGACATCTCCACTTCGGCAAGTCTGCTGCGTTATTTCAGGCGAACCCTGTTCGAGAGGGAGAGGCGCGGTAGCTTGGAAGGCGGGCGCGACGGCATCAAATGGGACATGATCCACCACATCGCCGTGGCCACGCCGAAAAACCGGCAGAGATACAGGGCGATGTTGGAGCAGATCGACCTGCAGAAGCTGCAGCTGTCTTCGGTTCGGGCGATCAAGAAATGTTTTCAGGACTGGGACTTGGCCAGGTGACGACGATGTCTGGTTAATATCCCGCCTTGCGGTCCACCAGATTGTCGAGCTTCTCGCCGCGCTCGAAAGCGTCCATCTGGCGCAGCATGATCGGCGCCAGGTGCACGGGATCGGAGGTCGCCGCGGCATGCGGCGTCACGAACACTTTCGGATGGCGCCACAGCGGACTGGTCTTCGGCAGCGGTTCGACCTCGAACACGTCGAGGCTCGCTTCCTTCAGCGTGCCGTCGTCCAATGCCCGCACGATGTCGGCGTCCTTCTGCAGGCGCCCACGCCCGGCGTTGATCAGCACCGAGCCGCCAAGCCCGTTGCGCTTGCGCAACTCCTTCAGCACGCCGTAATTGATGATGCCTTGCGTCTCCGGCGTCAACGGCAGAAGCACCACCAGAATGTCGGTGGCATTGAGGAACGGGATCAGGCCTGCTTCGCCGGAATAGTTGGCCACCCCGTTCATCGGCCGGTCGGTGCGCGACCAGCCATTGACCGCGAAGCCGAGCGACAGAAGTACCGAGGCCGCGGCCCGGCCGAGACTGCCGAGACCCATGATGCCGACGGAAATGTCGCCGGCCGGCCTCTGTTGCGGTTCGTGCCAGATCTTCTTCAGCTGCTGCGACCTGTAGAGCAGGCCCTGCCGATGATGGTCGAGCACCCGCCAGACGACGTACTCGGTCATGTACTGCGTGAGGTTGTCGGCGACGACCTTAACGATCGGCACGTCGGGCAGGCCGGGATCGGCGAAGATATGATCGACGCCGGCGCCGATGGAGAAGATGGCGCGCAGATTGGGCAGCGACGACATCAGGTTGGGCTTGTGCTTCCAGACCACCGCATAGGTGATCGAGGGATCCTTGGCGCCGTCCGGCTCCAGCACCACCTCGCGCTCGGCCGACAACAGGTCGCGCCAGCGCTGCGGATGAAAGCCGGTGACGGCAAGCAGGATACGGCCTTTTTCCATCGCGGTTCGTTCAGTCCTTCCTTATAGGGATCACTCGCTGACCACGCCTGTCGGCGCCGTCTCGATCTTGAAGGCGGCCGAGATCAGCGCCCGAGTATAGTCGGTTTGCGGATTTCCAAAAATCTGTTCGGAAGGGCCGGCTTCGACGATCTGGCCGTTGCGCATGACGATGACATCATTGGCCAGCGCCCGGATGACCTTGAGGTCATGGCTGATGAAGAGATAGGCGAGGTCGTGCTTGGCCTGCAAATTGCGCAGGAGATCGACGACCTGCGCCTGCACGCTCATGTCGAGCGCCGATGTCGGCTCGTCCAGCATGACGAAGCGCGGGTTGAGCACCATGGCGCGCGCGATGGCGACACGCTGGCGCTGGCCACCGGAAAATTCGTGCGGATAGCGGTTTCGGGTCGCCGGGTCGAGGCCGACTTCCTTCAGCACGGCGGCCACCTTGTCATCGCGCTCGTCGGGCGACAGCTTCGGCTCGTGGATCTTCAGGCCTTCCTCGATGATCTCGGCGATCGACATGCGCGGGCTGAGCGAACCGAACGGGTCCTGGAAGACGATCTGCAGTTCGCGCCTGAGCGGCCGCATGGCGTTGAAGGTGAGCTGGTTGATGTCGCGGCCGTTGAACTTGATGGTTCCGGTCGACGAGATCATGCGCGCCAGCGCCAGGCCGAGCGTGGTCTTGCCGGAGCCGGATTCTCCGACCACGCCCAGCGTCTGGCCGGCGCGCACCGTGACGTCGATGCCGTCGACCGCCTTCACATGATCGACAGTGCGCCGGAAGAAGCCCTGCTTGATCGGAAACCAGACCTTGATGTCCTTGCCGGTCATGACAGGCTTGGCTTCGGCATTGGCGGCTGGTGGCTTGCCTTTCGGCTCGGCGGCCAGAAGATGACGCGTATAGGGGTGCTGCGGGCTGGCGAAGATGTCCTTGGTCGGTCCGGTCTCGACGATCTTGCCCTTGGTCATCACGCAGACCCGATCGGCGATCTTGCGCACGATGCCGAGGTCATGAGTGATGAACAGCATCGACATGCCCTTGCGGCTTTTGAGGCCCGCGAGCAGTTCGAGGATCTGTGCCTGCACAGTGACGTCGAGCGCCGTCGTCGGCTCGTCGGCGATCAACAGTTCCGGCTCGTTGGCGAGCGCCATGGCGATCATGACGCGTTGGCGCTGGCCGCCCGAAAGCTGGTGCGGATAGGCATCGAGCCGTTTTTCCGGATCGCGGATGCCGACCTCTTTCAGCAGGGCCAGCGTGCGCGTCTTGGCCGGACGGTCGCTCATGCCTTGATGCAGCTTCAGGATCTCGACGATCTGGTGCTCGATCGTGTGCAACGGATTGAGCGAGGTCATCGGCTCCTGGAAGATCATGGTGATCTTGTTGCCGCGCACCTGCCGCAATTGCTCCTCGCTCATGGCCAGCAGGTCGGCGCCCTGGAACAGGATCTTGCCCGATGGGTGGCTGGCGCTGGGGTAGGGCAGCAGCTTCAGCACCGATAGCGCCGAGACCGATTTGCCGGAGCCGGATTCGCCGACAAGCGCCACCGTCTCGCCCCTGGCGATGTCGAACGATATATGGTCGACGGCGACAGACTGGCCGCCGTCCTGGCTGAAGGCGACGCTGAGGTCCTGGACGCTGAGCAAGGGGGCTTCGCTCATTTGAACGTCTTGCGCGGATCGAAGGCGTCGCGCGTCGCCTCGCCGACAAAGACCAGCAGCGACAGCATCAGCGAGATGACGACGAAGCCGGATATGCCGAGCCAAGGCGCGTTGAGGTTGCGCTGCGCCTGCTTGAGCAGTTCGCCGAGCGAGGCGGAGCCGGGCGGCAGGCCGAAGCCGAGATAGTCGAGCGAGGTCAGCGTCGAGATCGATCCGCTCAGCAAAAAGGGCAGGAAGGTCAATGTCGCCACCATCGCGTTGGGCAGCAGGTGCCGGAACATGATGGTGCGGTTGCGCACGCCGAGCGCGCGCGCCGCGTTGACATATTCGAAGTTGCGGGCGCGCAGGAACTCGGCTCGCACCACGCCTACCAGCGCCACCCAGGAGAACAGCAGCATCAGGCCAAGCAGGATGAAGAAGCCCGGCGGCAGGATGGCGGCGACGATGAGCAGCAGATAAAGCACGGGAATCGCCGACCAGATCTCGATGAAGCGTTGGAACAGCAGATCGGTCCAGCCGCCGAAATAGCCCTGCAACGCACCGGCGCCGACGCCGATCAGCGCCGAGCCCGCGGTCAGGATCAGGCCGAACAGCACCGAAATGCGGAAACCGTAGATGACGCGCGCCAGCACGTCGCGCGCCTGGTCGTCGGTGCCGAGCCAGTTCCAGTTACCGACATTGCAGGCCGGGTCATCGGCTCCTTGTGGATATTGGTTGCAGCGCGTCTTGGCGTCATATTCCCACGACGGCTTGGCGGGTGCCGCTTCGGGAATGGCGTTGTTGACGGTCTGGTAGGAATAGCGGATCGGCGGCCAGATCATCCAGCCATGGGCATTGATCTCGTCCTGGATTACCGGGTCGCGATAGTCAGTGACGGCATAGAAGCCGCCGAATTTTTCCTCGGGGTAAGCGACCATCACCGGGAAAAGGATTTCGCCCTTGTAGGAAGCGATGATCGGCTTGTCGTTGGCGATGAATTCGGCAAACAGCGACAGCACGAACAGAACGAGGAAAATCCACAGCGACCAGTAGCCGCGCCGGTTGGCCTTGAAATTCTGCAGGCGACGCTTGTTGAGCGGCGACAGGAACGGGCGTGGGAGCCGCTCCGGCAAGACACCGGCGGTAACGCTTGCCTCCGACATCAGATGTCTCTCCGCTCGAAATCGATGCGCGGATCGACCCAGGTGTACATCAGGTCGGACAGGAGCCCGACGAACAGGCCAAGCAGCGAGAAGATATAGAGATTGGCGAACACCACGGGATAGTCGCGCTCGACCACCGACCGGAAGCCGAGCAGGCCGAGCCCGTCGAGGGAAAAGATGTTCTCGATCAGCAGCGAGCCGGTGAAGAAGGCCGAGATGAAGGCGCCCGGGAAGCCGGCGATGACGATCAGCATGGCGTTGCGGAAGACGTGCCCGTAAAGCACCTGCCGTTCCGACAGGCCCTTGGCGCGCGCCGTCACCACATACTGCTTGCGGATTTCCTCCAGGAACGAGTTCTTGGTCAAAAGCGTCGTCGTGGCGAAGGCCGACAGCACCAGCGCCGTCAGCGGCAAGGTCATGTGCCAGAAATAATCGGCAATCCTGGCCGGCCAGGACAACTGGTCCCAATTGTCGGAAACGATGCCGCGCAATGGGAACCAGTCCCAGAACGAGCCGCCGGCAAACAGCACCATCAAAAGGATGCCGAACAGGAAGCCCGGAATGGCATAGCCGACAATGACGACGCCGCTGGTCCAGACGTCGAAGGGGCTGCCGTCCTTCACAGCCTTGCGAATGCCGAGCGGGATCGAGATCAGATAGGACAACAACGTGATCCAGAGCCCGATCGAAATCGAAACGGGCATCTTCTCAAGGATCAGGTCGAGCACGGAAATATCGCGGAAATAGCTGTTGCCGAAATCGAACCTGGCGTAATTCCACAGCATCATGCCGAAGCGTTCGAGCGGCGGCTTGTCGAAGCCGAACTGCTTTTCCAGCTTCTTGATGAATTCGGGGTCGAGACCCTGGGCGCCGCGATATTTCGAACCGACATCGCCGGCGGCATCGAAATTGGAGCCGCCCGCGTCGCCGCCACCACCGCCGAGGCGGTCGCTGCCGCCCTGGTTGGTCAGCTTGGCGATGACCTGCTCGACCGGGCCGCCTGGGGCGAACTGGATGACGGCGAAGGATATCGCCATGATGCCGAACAGGGTCGGGATCATCAAAAGGATACGGCGCAGTATATAGGCGCCCATCAGGCCATGCGTCCTGCTCGTGCGAACATATCAGCCTTTGCCAATTTTTGCCGCCTTGCCCTTATCGAACCACCACAGCGTCTCGACCGGAAAGCCGAAATCGGGCTTTTGCTCGACAAAGCCGAACATATCCCAATAGGCGACGCGGTGATTCGCCAGGAACCAACTAGGAATCCAATCGCATCGCGCGCGCAAGACCCGGTCGAGCGCACGCATGGCCACGGTCAGGTTTTCACGGTCCTTTGCCGCGCCCACTGCGTTGATCAGCGCGTCGACCGCGGGATCGGAGATACCCGGCAAGTTACGGGAACCGGAGACGCCGGCGGTGCTCGAATGGAAGAAGACTTCGAGATCATCGCGAGTTGGCGTCGCGCTGAACGAAAAAGCAGCAGACAAGAGGTCGAAGTCGAAACTCGCCTGTCTCGCCTGGTATTGCGCCGAATCGACCAGCCGGATCGTGGCGTCGATGCCGATCGCCTTCATATTGGCGACCCAGGGTGAATAGACCTGAACGAAGGTATCGTCGTCGACCATAAACTCGGCCGAAAGCCTGCCACCCTTGGCATTGACAACGAAGTCACCCGACCGTTTCCAGCCGGCCGCGGACAGAAGCTTTGCCGCCTGGCCAAGCAGCTTGCGGTCACGGCCGGAGCCGTCGGATGCGGGCTGGGTCACTGCCTTGCCGAAGACCTCTGCCGGGAGATGGCTTCGCAGCGGCTCCAACAAAGCGAGTTCCTGCGGCGAGGGCAGCCCTTCGGCGCGAAAATCCGATTTCTCGAAACACGATTGCGAGCGCTCGTAGGAGCCGTAGAAGAAGTTGCGGCGAGTCCATTCGAAGTCGAAGCACAGCGCAATCGCCTGCCTCACCCTGGGATCGCGAAATTGCTCGCGCCGCTGGTTGACGGCCGTGGCCTGCATGGACGGCCGCTTCTCGGCCGGGAATTCGTGCTTGATCACCTTGCCGGCGGCCAAGGCCGGAAAGTCATAGCCGGTGGCCCAAACGCGTGACACGAATTCCTCGCGATACGTGATCTCACCCTTCTTGAAGGCTTCGAATCCGGCGTTGCGGTTCTGGTAGAACTCGATGCGGATACGGTCGAAATTGTTCTGGCCGCGATTGACCGCAAGGTCGCGGCCCCAATAGTCCGCCACCCGGTCGTATTCGATCCACGCCCCGGCCGAAAGGCGCCCCACCTTATAGGCACCTGAGCCGAGCGGCGCGTTCAATTGCGAGGAATCGAATGGATTTGCCGTGTAGAAGGCTTTGGACAGGATCGGGAATTCCACCACGTTGAGCACGGTGCGGGCGGATTGCTTGCCGGAAAAAGTAAGCCGCAGCGTGCGGTCATCGACGGCAACGGCATCGACCATATGCGTCAGCGACAGCGATAGGTCGGGATGGCCCTTCTCCTTGTAGAGCTTGAAGGTGAAAGCTGCGTCCTGCGCCGTCAGCGGCGTGCCGTCATGGAAACGCACCTCGGGCCGAAGCGAGAAGGTGAAGCCATTGCGGTCGTCGGAGAGCGTCACGCCATCCGCGATCTGGCCATAGACCGCGTCGGGTTCGTCGAGCGCCCGCACCATCAGCGCGTCGAAACACATCTCCATGCGCGGCGGCGCGTCGCCTTTGTTGGCGAAGGAGTTCAGCGTGTTGAAGGTCTGGGTATCCTGATTGTAGCCCCAATTCGGCGGCGAGAAATTGAAGATGCCGCCAACAGGCGCGTCGACATTGACATAGTCGAAATGCGCAAAATCCGGTCGGTATTTGAGGTCGCCGAAGGCGGACAGACCGTGCAGCTTGGTACCGGTTGCAATCTCGGCGAAAGCCTTGCGCGGCAGCAAGGCGGCGGCAGTGGCAGCCGCGCCAAGGGCGAGAAAATTGCGGCGGGGCAGCACCGCCATTGATCTTCTACCCATCAATTGCCGCCCTTGTATTTGGCCGCCAGCGCTTTTTCCTTGTCGAGATCGACCCACCAGGAATCGATATCGACGCCCACATAGGCAGGCTGCTTGTCGGGGAATTTGAACTTGTCCCAATAGGCCAGCCAGACCGCCGACCGATAATATTGCGGCACCACATAGAAGTTCCACAGCAGGACGCGGTCGAGCGCATGGGTGGCGGCGACGAGATCATCGCGATCGGTGGCGAAGATGATGCGATCGACCAGCGCGTCGACGATTGGATCCTTGATGCCCATCAGGTTGCGCGAACCAGGCGCATCGGCCGCCTTGGAACTCCAGAAATCGCGCTGCTCGTTGCCGGGCGAATCCGACTGGCCGAACAGACCCGTCACGACATCGAAATCAAAGTTGTTGACGCGGTTGATGTACTGCGTCTGGTCGATGATGCGCAGAGTAGCGTCGACGCCGATCTTGCGCAGATTGGCTATATAGGGGCTGGCGATCACCTGGTCTGTGTCATTCCAGCCGAGGATCTCGAACTTGAACGGTGCGCCTGTCTTGGCGTTGACCATCTTGCCGCCCTTGATGACCCATCCGGCCTTGGCGAAGAGATCGACGGCCTGCTTCAGGTACTTTCGCTCCGCTTGCGGAGAGTCGTAGACAGGCAGCTTGAATTCCTGGGTGAAGAGTTCCGGCGGCAGCTTGTCGCGGTATTTTTCCAGGATTTCCAGTTCCTTGCCCTGCGGCAATCCGCTGGATGCTAGTTCGGTACCCTGGAAATAGCTTGATGTTCGGGTATTGAAACCGAAGAACAGCGTACGATTCATGCTTTCGAAATCGAACGGTATGGTCAGTGCTTCGCGGACCAGCCGGTCTTGGAACAGCGGCCGCCTCTGGTTGAGAGCAAAGCCCTGCATCGGCTGTGGCGAGTGGGTCTGGAAATCCTTCTTGATGACGTCGCCGGCCTGGATGGCCGGGAAATTATAGGCCGTCGCCCATTTGCGGGAACTGTATTCACGGTTGATGTCTTCCAGCCCGCCCTTGGTGAAGGCAAGCCAGGCGGCATTGTCGTCGAGGATATAGGTGTATCGGCGCGTGTCGAAATTCTCGCGGCCTACCTTCACCGGCAGCTTGGCCGCCCAATAGTCCGGTACGCGCTGCCAGACGATCTCCGAACCCGGCTTGAAGCTGGCGATCTTGTAGGCGGCCGAGCCGAGCGGGATTTCCAACGTCGGCCTGGTGACGTCGCGCTTCTTGCCGCTGGCGTCCGTGCCTTCCCACCAGTGTTTCGGCAGCACGGCAAGGTCGCCCATGATCTTGGGCAGTTCGCGGTTGCCCTTCTGGTTGAAATGGAATTCGACCTCGCGGTCGGAGATTGCCACCGCATCGGTGACGTTCTCGAAATAGCGGCTGTATTGCGGGCTGTTCGCCTTCAGCACCTTGAACGACCAGATCACGTCGTCGACGGTGATCGGCTGGCCATCATGCCATTTGGCGCGCGGATCGAGCCGGTACGTCGCCGAGGAATAGTCAGCCGGGTATTTGTAGGCGTCGGCGATCAGGGGATGGCTGACGCTGCCCTCATCGGTCGCCTGCTCCATCAGCGTGTCGTAGAGCAGGCCGCCGCCGTATCCGACGAGGCCCGCCGCCGGCGATCCCTGGACGATATAGGGATTGAAGCTGTCATAGGTGCCAAGCAGCACCGAATTCAGCGTGCCGCCCTTCGGCGCGTTCGGATTGACGTAGTCATAGTGCTGGAAATTGTCGCCGTATTTGGATTCGCCGATCAGAGATGAGGTGGTCCGCCACTCGTCGGCCCGGGTTGCCTGCAACCCCGCCGCCAGCAGGGCCGCCGCCAGCAACGACCTTAGAAGCGTTCGGCCAACGGTCATGCACTATCCTCTTCGCCATGCCTGCGGATCATCCAGACGCAATCTAGATGATTTGGCGCTCGTGAAAACCGCCATGCGCGGCTTTGTCGCCGCACCATGCGTTTTCCCTAACGAAAAAGCCGGGCAGAACCCGGCTTTTTCAAGATGACCACGGTATTTCCGGTTATTTTGCCGGTGCGGCCGGCGCAGGCGCTGCCGGAGCGGCAGGCGCCGCAGGCTTTGCCGGGGCGGCTCCATCAGCTGGCTTGGCGGGCGCGGAGGCGTCCGCGGCGGCGCCCGGCGCCGGCAGCGGCTTGGGGTTGTCCGACAGCGTGCGCAGATAGGCGATGACGTTGGCGCGGTCTTCTTCCTTCGGCAGGCCAGCAAAGCCCATCGCCGTGCCCTTCACGAATTTCTTCGGCGAAGTGATGAAGTGGTTGATGTTGTCGTAGGTCCACTTCTCGGAGCCGCCCTTGGAGAATTCCTTCATGCCGGCCGAATACGCGAAGCCTTCATGCTCGGCGACCGGGCGGTCGACGAGATCCCAAAGATCGGGGCCGACCTTGTTTGGGCCGCCCTTTTCGCCGGAATGGCAGGCCTGGCACTTCTTGAAGATGGCAGCGCCCTGGTCGACGCTGGCACTGGCCAGGAGGTCGGCGATCGGCTTTTCGGCTGCTGCCGGCGCAGCCGCGCCGCCTTCGGCAGGTTCGGTCGCCTCGATGGCGAAGCCGGGCTTTTCCGGCGCGGGCGAGGCAAACAGCGCGTCCGACACCAGGCCGACCGAGAAAACGACGAAGACAGTTCCAAGCAATCCGGCGAGCAGTTTGTTGACTTCGTTGGAATCCATTCGCCCCTTGCTCCCTTTTCCGGCGGACTGATCCGTCCACTCCGTCCGTCGGTATCGAGACCTGCCCTCCAGAGCCGGTCAAATCGGGCGGAAACTAGGTCTTTTGCTCGGGCGTTGCAACACCTATAAGGGCGCTGCCAGTGAGACCTTTTGCCACTTTTCCCCTCCTCGTTTCGGACGCCTTGCCAGACCGATGTCCACCTTGATCCTGATACCGGCCCGCATGGCCTCGACCCGCCTGCCGGGCAAGCCGCTGGCCGATATATCAGGCGCGCCGATGATCGTGCATGTCGCCCGCCGCGCGGCCGAAGCCGGCCTTGGCCGGGTGGTGGTCGCGACCGACACGCAGAGCGTGGCCGAGGCGGTGCGCGCGCATGGTTTCGAGGCGGTGATGACGCGCGTGGATCATGAGTCCGGCTCGGATCGCATCCACGAGGCGTTGGTTGCTCTTGATCCCCTGGGCAAGGTCGAAACGATCGTCAATGTGCAGGGCGACCTGCCGACCATCGATCCCGCCATCATCGCCGCCTCGCTCAGGCCGTTCGAGGACGCCACGGTGGATATCGCCACGCTCGGCGTCGAGATCGTCCGCGAGGAGGAAAAGACCAATTCCAACGTCGTCAAGATCGTCGGCTCGCCGCTCTCCGGCACGCGGTTGCGGGCGCTCTATTTCACCCGGGCCACGGCACCGTGGGGCGAGGGGCCGCTCTATCACCATATCGGTCTCTACGCCTATCGCCGCGCCGCGCTCGAGCGTTTCGTCGCGCTGAAGCCGTCGCCGCTGGAACGCCGCGAGCGGCTGGAGCAGCTGCGGGCACTGGAGGCCGGCATGCGGATCGACGCCGAGATCGTGCAGTCGCTGCCGCTCGGCGTCGACACGCCGCATGACCTGGAACGCGCCAGGGAAATTCTTTCAAACTGAGATATCCGCATGCCTGAAAAGACCAACAGAATATCCTTCCAGGGCGAGCCGGGCGCCAATTCCGACACCGCCTGCCGCAACGTCTATCCCTCGATGGAGCCGTTGCCTTGCCCGACCTTCGAGGACGCGTTCAATGCCGTCGAGACCGGCAAGGCCGATCTCGCCATGATCCCGATCGAAAACACCATCGCCGGACGCGTCGCCGACATCCACCATCTTCTGCCGGAATCGAGGATGCACATTGTCGGCGAATATTTCCTGCCGATCCATTTCCAGCTGATGGTGCTGCCCGGCGTCAGGCGCGACGAGATCAAGACCGTGCACACCCACATCCACGCCCTCGGCCAGTGCCGCAAATACATTCGCAAGAACGGCTGGAAGGGAGTAGTCGCGGGGGACACGGCGGGCGCCGCCAAGATGGTCTCCGAGGTCAAGGACCGCACCATGGCCGCGCTGGCCCCGGCGCTGGCCGCGACGCTCTACGGGCTCGACGTCATCGAGGAGAATGTCGAGGACACCGACAGCAACGTCACCCGCTTCGTGGTCCTGACCAAGAGCAAGCAATGGGCCGAGCGCCCGGCACCCGACGTCAAGATGATGACGACCTTCATCTTTCGCGTCCGCAACGTGCCGGCCGCGCTCTACAAGGCCATGGGCGGCTTCGCCACCAACGGCATCAACATGACCAAGCTGGAGAGCTATCAGCTCGGCGCCTTCACGGCGACGCTGTTCTACGCCGACATCGAGGGCCACCCAGACGATCCGCTGGTCAAGCTGGCGCTGGACGAGCTTCGCTTCTTCTCGCGGGAAGTGCGGATCCTCGGCGTCTATCCGGCCAGCGAGTCACGCGAGCAGTGGAAGGTGGCGGATTGAGCTACCAGCCCAGCGGCACGTAGTCGATCTCCATGAAGGTCTCGACCTCGGGTACCCAGCGGTCGCGCACGAAGGCGACATGATCGGGATGGTCGTTGTACCTGGTGTAGGCGGCCTGGTCGGCGAACTCCATCGAGAAGCCGAACCGATAATCTTTCTTGGGGCTGATCTGCCGCAATTGCTCGAAATGCGTGACGCCCCCGATCGCCGAGAGGATTTTCCTGGCGTCGACGAGAAATCGCTTTTCCTCCAGCGAATGCGGCGGGTGCTTCAGCGTGAAGACGACGGTGTGACGGATCATTTGTCTCTCCTGCAATGACTTCGATATTCACAATTCGCTGTTGACCCAGGCACGGATGAGGTGATGCGCGATGGCGCCTTTCGGCGGCGTGACCAGGGCGTGGGGGTGCGCACGGTCCAGCATCAGGCGCACCTCGTCGCGCAAAAACCAGCGGCAGTCCTCCAACTCGTCGAGATCGGCCTGGATGTCGTCGTTGAGCGGCTCGCCGAAGCAGCCGATCATCAGCGAATAGGGAAACGGCCAGGGTTGGCTGGCGTGGTAGACGACGCGGCCGAGCCGTATTCCGGCTTCCTCCAGCGTTTCGCGGCGCACCGCCGCCTCGATCGTCTCGCCCGGCTCGATGAAGCCGGCAAGCGCCGAATACATGCCCGGCCCGAAATGCCGGCCGCGCCCGAGCAGGCATTTCTCCCGCGTCGCCGTCAGCATGATCGCCACCGGGTCGGTGCGCGGAAAATGCTCGGTGCCGCAATTGGGGCAATGGCGTTTGTAGCCACCCGCCCGCATCTGCGATTCGGTGCCGCATTTGCTGCAGAAGCGGTGGCTGGCGTGCCAAGCCAGCAGGGCCGCCCCTTGCGCCATCGCGCCGGCGGCGGCCTCGTCGATCAGCCCTTGCATATAGACCGAGCGGTAATCGATCGCCTTGACGGTTTCAGGCAACTGTTCGGCATCGATGCCGGCCAAGACCGCCAGTACCGGCCCCTGTTCGGAAAACCCGAGCAGGACACTTTGGTCGAAGGAAGGGCGGAAGGGCTCGCTCTCGGCGACGCGGTACCAAGGGTCGAAACCGCCATCCGCCAGTTTCAGGTGGAGCCGGCCGCCATTCATCAAAAGCAGCCGTGTCGTCGGATCGGCCAGCGCCTTGTCGACCGAATCGTCTGCGCGGTTCTCGGATTGCCGGTCGATCGTGTTGCCGGCAAAGCCGACGAACTGGCTTGGCTCGCGCAGGGGCGCGTCAAACAGACGGAAGCTCATAGGGACTCTGCTGCTTTGGGATGGACATGCTTGGGATGGACACGGGGAAGGCTTATAGCGCTGCCCTTATCGTTTCGGCAAACCGGCGCAGGTCGGAACGCTCATACGGCTCTCGCAGGCCATGTCCCCACACCGGGCCGGGCCAGCCGGGGTCGCCCTCGGACCGTGCGACGATGTGGACATGCAGTTGGCGCACGATGTTGCCGAGCGCGCCGGTGTTGATCTTGGTGCAGCCGCTCACCTTCTTCAGCGCCTGCGCCACCATGTTGGTCTCGAAGGTCAGCATCGCCTGGTCGAGCGGCGTCATGTCGTGGATTTCCTCCGCGCCCGGGCGCTGCGGCACGAGGAGCAGCCATGGCCAGCGGCGGTCGTTCATCACCCGCAATTCGCACAGCCCAAGCCACATCAACTGCTCGCTGTCAGCCTCCAGCCGGGCATCCAGCGTGAATCCGGCCTTCAGGCCCGGCAGCATCGGCGTTTCCCTTGCTTTTCTTGGCTTCCTCAAACCCTGAACGCTAAAGCGGCTGCACCGGGGCTGCAAGCGAATCTCGTGGTTCGCGGTGCCGATTTGCCTGCGCACTTGCATTTCGTCGCGCAATTGCCGATATGGACAGCGGGAGGTTGGTGGTGGACGATCCACTCGCCAACCGGGTCAGGTCCGGAAGGAAGCAGCCCTAACGAGCCCGGAACGGGTCATTGTTCCAGCCTCCCACCTCATCGGCCCTCCTCGCGACATTGACGACGCATTGCAGCGCGGGCGAGACTATGCGCAGGAATCGGCGCCTTTGGGCGGCCTTTTGGAGCTTAACGGGCGAATGAGCGAAGCCGGAAATTCGGGGCCCGATAGTCTGGCGACGGGCAAGGCCGCTGCCTATCGCGTGCTGGCGCGCAAATACCGTCCGTCGAATTTCTCCGAGCTCGTCGGCCAGGAGCCGATGGTGCGCACCCTCACCAACGCCTTTGCCACTGGCCGCATTGCCCAGGCCTGGATGCTGACCGGCGTGCGTGGCGTCGGCAAGACCACGACGGCGCGCATACTGGCGCGTGCCCTGAATTATAAAACCGCCACCGTTGACCAGCCCTCGGTCGACCTCGCCGTGCTTGGCGAGCATTGCCAGGCGATCATGGAAGGCCGCCATGTCGACGTCATCGAGATGGACGCCGCCTCGCACACCGGTATCGACGACATTAGGGACATCATCGAGCGCGTGCGCTATGCGCCCGTCTCGGCTCGCTACAAGGTCTACATCATCGATGAAGTGCACATGCTGTCCACGCAGGCCTTCAACGGCTTGCTGAAGACGCTGGAAGAACCGCCGCCGCACGTCAAGTTCATCTTCGCCACCACCGAGATCCGCAAGGTTCCGATCACCGTCCTGTCGCGCTGCCAGCGTTTCGACCTGCGGCGCATCGACGCCGGCGCGCTGGTCGCGCATCTCTCCTCGATCGCCGGCAAGGAAGGCATTTCAGTCGACGACGACGCGCTGGCCATGATCGCGCGCGCTGCGGAAGGTTCCGCCCGCGATTCGCTCTCCATTCTCGACCAGGCGATCGCCCATGGCGCCGGCTCCGTCAGGGCCGAGGCCGTTCGCGCCATGCTTGGCCTGGCCGACCGCGCCCGCATCGTCGATCTGTTCGAATATGTGATGAAGGGAGATGTGGCGGCAGCACTCGGCGAATTCCGCGCGCAATACGACACCGGTGCCGATCCGGCCGCCGTGCTCACCGATCTGGCCGAGTTCAACCACCTCGTCACCCGTTTGCGCTTCGTGCCGACCGCCATGGACGATGCCTCGCTGTCGCAGGACGAGCGCCAGCGCGGCGCCGATTTCGCCAGGGCGCTGTCGGTCCGCGTGCTGTCACGGACCTGGCAGATGCTGCTCAAGGGCATTCCCGAAGTGCAGTCCTCCAACCGGCCGGTCAGTGCCGCCGAAATGGTGTTGATCCGGCTGGCGCACGCCGCCGACCTGCCGACATTGGACGAGGCGCTGAGATCGCTGGAGAGCGGTGCTTCGACGACTGGCGCCGCGCCGCGCCCGAACGGCGCGCCCGTGAACCCCGGCAATGGCGGTGCAGGCGGCAATGGCGCCAGCGCCGTGGCGCAGGCGCGCATTCCTGGCGGGTCGGGCGGCGCGCAGACCATGCGGCTGGTCGAGGCCACGCCCGCTCCGGCCGCCTTCGTAGCGCCCCCGCAACCTGCGCCGGAGACGCAAGCCTTACCGCTGAAATCGCTGGCCGACATCGTTGCCCTCGCCGACGCGCAGCGCGACATCGCCTTCAAGGTGCTGGTCAAGCGCTGCATCCGTCTGGTGCACATCGAGCCCGGCCGCATCGACGTCAGCCTGACCGATGACGCGCCCAAGATGCTACTCAACGAGCTGACGACGAAACTGCGCGCCTGGACCGGCCGCAGCTGGCTGGTGTCGCTGTCGAAGGAAAACGGCGGCCAGACGTTGGCCGAAATGGAATCGACGAAGCGTGAAAACGCCTTCCTCGACGCCAGGAACGACCCGACCGTGGCCGCCATCCTGGCCCGCTTTCCCGGCGCCAAGATCATCGATGTGCGAATTCCAGATACGCCGGACGCCGACGCGACCGAGGCCGAAATGCCGGTCGAGCCGCCGGCCGATGACGACGAACCCTGATATCCAGCACTAATCCGCAAAGGATCGGACCATGAAAGATCTTCTCGGCCTGATGGGCAAGGCGAAGGAAATGCAGGCCAAGTTCCAGGCCATGCAGGATGAGATCGCCACGGTCGAAGCCGTCGGCCAGGCCGGCGGCGGCCTGGTCAGCATCACGTTGAGCGGAAAGTTCGACATCAAGTCGCTGAAGATCGACCCCTCTTTGTTCAGGGAAGACGAGGTCGAAATCCTCGAGGATTTGATTCTTGCCGCGCACAATGACGCCAAGGCCAAGGTCGAGCAGATCATGCAGGAAAAAACCAAGGCGTTGACCGCCGGCCTGCCCATCCCGCCGGGAATGAAACTGCCTTTTTAGGCGTTCGGTGCGCCCATGATCGGCGAGCCGTCAGAAAGACTGATCGAGCAGCGTATCCGCAACAGGATCTACGAGATTCTGGAGATCCTCGCCGACTGCGATGCAGGTGTCGATCTCGTCGGCATCAAGGGCTACTTCAATCTCTTCGAGGATTTCGTGCACCGCCCGTCGATCGAGGCCGGCACGTCGGCGCTTTCGAAGGATGAACGCGCCATCGTGCTGGAAATCGCCGAGTTCCTGGAGGCGGCCTCCGAAACAAATCCTGATTTCACCAAGGCCGAGTTCATCGACAGCGACTGGCCGGGCAAGATCGCGCCGACGGCCAGGGAGGCGCGGGCGCTGTTTCTCAGGCGGGGCCTGTTTTCAGACACGATCGAAGAGATCGAACCCGGTTGGCCGGCAGCAATCGCCGCCGGGCGATAGACTGTTCTGGGAAGCCGTGGCGCGCTCTTCCCGGCAAAAAGCGTATGGCGTTTATCCCAGCGGAATTGCGGCAAAACGAAGAAAAGGCGGTCATCGTCCGTGTGAAACGACGGCCCGATCCATCTGGAAAGCCTCGATTTGTGTCAATTAGGCAACAGTCCGCCGTTAATAACGTTTTGGCCATCATTTTGCCCGAAAGTGTCTCATTCTTGCCGCAGCCTGGGGGCGGGCATTGAAGTGAGAGGGTTACCTGTTGATAGCCACGCGATGGAAGACGCCGCTATTGCTCGGCGTCGTCACGTCTCCCCTTTTCTTGGCCGCTTGCAGCCAGACCACCTCGCACGGCATGTCGGTCGCCAGCCTGACCGACGCCATCACGCCGAGCTTCCTGAGTTCGCGCGCCTACAGCCATACGCCGAAGGACAGGGAATGCCTGGAACGGGCGATGTTCTTCGAATCCAACCGGTCGAGCCGCGATGGCATGATCGCCGTCGGCACGGTGGTGATGAACCGGCTGCGCTCGGGCAATCATGGCAGCACCATCTGCCAGGTGGTGGGCGAGCCCGGGCAGTTCGCGCCGGGCGTCATGACCAGGGCGATGAATTCAAGTGCAATGCCCGATGTGGAGGAGGCCGCCGACGCCGTGCTCAAGGGCGAGCGCAAGGCCAAGCTCAAGAACACGATGTATTTCCACACCGCCGGCCTGCGCTTCCCCTACAAGAACATGCACTACACCATGGTTGCCGGCGGCAATGCCTTCTACGAAAAGCGCGGCCGCAACTGGCAGCCGCTGCCGGATGAGCCGATGGTCGCGTCGGCCGAGTCGCCAGCCGCGTTGCCGGGAGTACCCGCGACGCGTGTCGCGTCCGTCGAGATGGTGCGCCCGGCCAAGGCGACCGCCCGCAATGCCCCGGCAGAACAGGTCTACATGACCGCAGCGGCGGAACCGGCCAAGCCGGCGCCCGCTCGCACTGCCCCCGCGCAGCAGACCTATCTGACCGCATCCGCGGCGCCGTCGGCAAAGTCCGCGCGAGTCCAGGCGAAGCCAATCGAAATTGCGATGCAGGAGCCGATGGAAGAGCCGGACGCCGCCCGTTTTGGCGGAACCTTGAACAGCGGAACCTCGAACAAAAGGGTCATCTCCTCGGTCCAGGACGCTCCGCAGGAAGCATCGATGGGATTCCAGTCGACGCCTGAGAACACCGACGCCATAGGCGCGATGATCGTCAGCCAGGGTCGCCCGCTCGAAACCAACTGATTCTCGCATGGCAGCATGGCGGACCGTGCGTCGACAGGGATGTTTCAAACCGCTCTGAAAAATCCTAGATCAGTGCGATGTCCAAGCGAATCGCCGGTCCCGAGATTGAACGCCTGATCCAGCTTCTGGCCAAGGTGCCGGGGCTTGGCCCCCGTTCAGCTAGGCGCGCGGCGCTGCACCTGATCAAGAAGAAGGAACAATTGCTGTCGCCGCTCGCCGCCGCCATGGGCGAGGCCGCCGACAAGGTGCGCATCTGCTCGACCTGCGGCAATGTCGACACCTCGGACCCCTGCATGATCTGCACGGACCCACGCCGCGATGCCGCCACCCTGATCGTCGTCGAGGACGTCTCGGATCTCTGGGCGCTGGAGCGGGCGGCGGCGATGAATGTGCGCTACCATGTGCTCGGCGGCACGCTTTCGCCGCTCGACGGCATCGGCCCCGATCAGCTCAACATCCGTTCGCTGGTCGACCGCATAGCCGGCGGCGAGGTCAAGGAGGTCATCCTCGCCGTCAACGCGACGGTCGAGGGCCAGACCACCGCGCACTATCTCACCGATCAGCTCTCCGGCTTCGAGGTCAAGATAACGCGTCTGGCGCACGGCGTGCCGGTCGGCGGTGAACTCGACTATCTCGACGAAGGTACTCTGGCCGCCGCGCTGCGCTCGCGCACGGCGTTTTGACCAGATCGGCGGAGAGGATGCGCACGATGACCGTCACGCATCTTTCGAGGCAGGTGGTGCACGCCCGCCAACCTCTCAGGTTGGCTTTCCTTTCCTTTCTGGCCGCACTCCTCGCCGTCCTCCTCACCATCCCCGCATCCGCCGCCAAGATCGACGACCAGTTCCGCGCATGGCTCCAATCCGACCTCTGGCCCGACGCCAAGGCGAAAGGCATTTCCAAAAGCACGTTCGACGCCGCGTTCACCGGCATCGAGCCCAATCTCGATCTCCCTGACCTTGTCTTGCCAGGCGAGAAGCCGAAGACGCCGCAAAAGCAGCACCAGGCCGAGTTCGGTTCGCCCGGCGCCTATTTTGCCGAGAAGACGGTTCGTGCGGTGACATCGGGTGGACGCACCCGCGAAGCCGCCAATGCCCGCACGCTTGCCGCGATCGAAAAGCGTTACGGCGTGCCGGGTGAAATCCTTCTGGCGATCTGGGGCCGCGAGACCGGATTCGGCGCGGCGAAGATGCCCTACGACGCCTTCGAGGTGCTGGGCACCAAGGCGTTCATGTCGACGAAAAAGGATTTCTTCCGCACCGAGCTGCTGGCGGCGCTGGAAATCGTCGAACGCGGGCTGGCCCCGGTCGGCGCGATGAAATCGTCCTGGGCCGGCGCGCTCGGCCAGCCGCAATTCATGCCGACCTCTTTCCTGAAACATGCTGTGGATTTCGACGGCGACGGCCGCGTCGACATCTGGAATTCGACGCCTGACGTGCTGGCCTCGATCGCAAATTACCTTGTCCATTATGGCTGGGTGAGGGGACGCGGTTGGGGTTTCGAGGTGACCGTTCCCGAGAGCGTCTCCTGTTCGCTGGAAGGCCCGGACCAGGGCAAAAAGATTTCGCAATGGGCCGCCATGGGCATCAAGCGCGTGGGCGGCAAAGCGTTCCCGGCGAGCGAGCTGAAGACGGAAGGCTTCCTGCTGATGCCGGCCGGCCGCAGCGGCCCGGCCTTCATCGCCACCCCCAATTTCTACGTGCTGAAGGAATACAACACCAGCGACCTCTATGCGCTGTTCATCGGCCACGGCGCCGACCGCATTGCCCATGGCGATCAGAATTTTTCCGGTAACTGGGGTCCGGTCGGCGATCTCCACCGCTCCGATATCGCCGCCTTGCAGCGGACCCTTGAAGCCAAGGGCTATGATGTTGGCAGCGCCGACGGCCTGCCGGGCTTCAAGACCCGCCGCTCGATCGGCAGATGGCAGGAAAAGAATGGTCAGGCGGCCACCTGTTTTCCTGATGCCGGTCTGGTCGCCGCGCTGAAATAGCTTCGAAATTTTAGCAGATTTTTCACGATCCGCGGCGTCATTTGGCCGCGCATGCGTCGACACGCCGCCGTGCATTCTGCTCCACTGAGGCTGTCTCGCAAATCCTCGTTGCCGGGCCGGGTGTCGCCGGATAAGGTATTGACCAACTGGACAAAAACCACGACGTTGGTGGCTCAGAGGCTCTCGTCGAGCCTTGAAAGAACACCGCAACCCTGAGCCGGGAACTCAGGTCAACAAACAACAAAACAGGGAACAATCATCATGATGATGGAAAAGCTTGCTCTACGATCCCGCACCTTGCTTGCGGGCGCCGCGGTGTCGGCGCTGCTTCTGGCCGGCGCGCCGGCTGGCGCGGTCACGCCCGCCGACACGCTTGTCGAAGGTTTTGCCATCGACGACATCATCTCGATGGATCCGGGCGAGGCGTTCGAGCTGTCGACCGCCGAAGTCACCGGCAACACCTATGACCTTCTTGTCCGCCTCGACCTCAGCGACACCTCCAAGGTCAAGCCCGACCTCGCCGCAAGCTGGACCGTCTCCGACGATGGCCTGACCTATACGTTCAAGCTCAAGCCGGGCCTGAAATTCGCTTCCGGCAACCCGATTACCGCCGCCGACGTCGCCTGGTCGTTCGAGCGTGCCGTCAAGCTGGACAAGAGCCCGGCCTTCATCATCGATCAGTTCGGCATCAGCGGCGACAACGTCACTGAAAAGGCCAAGGCGGTCGACGACACCACCTTCCAGTTCACCGTCGACAAGGCTTACGCGCCAAGTTTCGTCCTGAACTGCCTGTCGGCCACCGTCGCCTCCGTTGTCGACGCCAAGCTGGTCAAGGAACATGTCGCGGCGGTGACACCGAGCGCCGACTACAAATGGGATAATGACTTCGGCAATGCCTGGCTGAAGACAGGCTATGCCGGCTCGGGCGCCTACAAGCTGCGTGAATGGCGTGCCAACGAGGCGGTCGTCATGGAGCGCAACGACAATTATTACGGCGAAAAGGCCAAGCTCGCCCGCGTCATCTACCGCAACATGAAGGAAAGCTCGGCCCAGCGCCTGGCGCTTGAAGCCGGCGACATCGACGTTGCCCGCAATCTCGAGCCGAATGACCTCGACGCCATCGCCAAGAACGCCGACCTCACCACCACCAGCGCGCCGAAAGGCACCGTCTACTACATCAGCCTCAACCAGAAGAACCCGAACCTCGCCAAACCCGAGGTCCGTCAGGCCTTCAAATACCTTGTCGACTATGATGCCTTGAGCTCGACCATCCTCAAGGGCATTGGCGAAATCCACCAAACTTTCCTGCCCAAGGGCGTGCTCGGCGAACTGGACGAAAACCCGTTCAAGCTCGACGTCGCCAAGGCCAAGGAACTGCTGGCCAAGGCAGACCTGCCCGACGGCTTCAGCGTCACGATGGATGTACGCACCGGCCAGCCGACCACCGGCATGGCGGAATCGATCCAGCAGACGCTCGGCCAGGCTGGCATCAAGCTGGAGATCATTCCGGGTGACGGCAAGCAGACGCTGACCAAATACCGCGCCCGCAACCACGACATTTATATAGGCAATTGGGGCCAGGACTATTTCGATCCGAACTCCAACGCGCAGACCTTTGCCTCGAATCCGGACAATTCGGATGCAGGCAAGTCCCACACGCTCGCCTGGCGCAATAGCTGGGACATTCCGGATCTGACCAAGGAAACGGAAGCGGCACTCCTGGAGAAGGATTCAGGCAAGCGCGCCGATATGTACAAGGATCTTGAGAAAAAGATTCTCGACACCAGCCCCTTCGTCATCATCCACCAGCAGCTGGAAGTCGCGGGTCTGCGCAAGAACCTCAAAGGCTTCGCGCTCGGTCCGAGCTTCGACACCAACTTCGTCGGGCCGGTTTCCAAGGAATAGTGTTCGCGGACACGCCGCATGAGCGCGATTGAAAACGAGGGCGGGCGCGGCAGCGCCCGCGCCGTCGCCCTTGCATCATCGCTCGGCCGTTTCCTGGTCATTGCGGTGACCACCTATCTTGGTCTTCTCGCGGTCACCTTCTTCATTGGCCGCGTCATCCCGATCGACCCGGTGCTCGCCGTTCTGGGCGACCGGGCACCCGCCAATGTCGTGGAGCGCACGCGCCGCGAGATGGGCCTCGACCTGCCGTTGATCGAGCAGTTCTATATCTATGTGAAACACGCGCTGAGCGGCGATTTCGGTATCTCGGTGCTGACCACAAACCCCGTCATGACCGACATCCGCCGCGCTCTTCCCGCAACGACGGAACTTGCGACATTGGGGACACTGATCGGCGCGCTGTTCGGTGTGCCGCTCGGGGTGCTGGCCGCGGTCAAACGCGGCAGTCTCATCGATCAGATCGTGCGCATCATAGGCCTGATCGGCTATTCCGTACCCATCTTCTGGCTGGGTCTGCTGGCTTTGGTGCTGTTCTACGCCAAGCTGCAGTGGGTGGCCTTCCCTGCACGGCTCGACATCGTCTACGAATACACTTTCACGCCGATCACCGGTTTCTACCTGCTCGACTCCGCGATGCAGGGACAGTGGGACGTCTTTTACGATGCCTTCCGCCACATCATCCTGCCGGCCTCGCTGCTCGGCTATTTCTCGCTCGCCTATATCAGCCGCATGACGCGCTCGTTCATGCTCAATGAGCTCGCCCAGGAATATGTCGTCGCGGCGCGCGCCAAGGGCCTGTCGGAAACGCGCATCATCTGGGGCCACGCGTTGCGCAATGCCGCCGTGCCGATGGTGACCGTGATCGCGCTGTCCTATGCCGGGCTGCTCGAGGGCTCGGTACTCACCGAGACCGTCTTCTCCTGGCCGGGCATCGGCCTCTACATCACCAACTCGCTGCAGAACGCCGACATGAACGCGGTGCTCGGCGGTACCATCGTCATCGGCTCGGTGTTCATCGGCATCAACCTTCTGTCCGACCTGCTCTACCGTGTGCTCGATCCGAGGACCAAGACAGGATGAGTAGAGGTATTTCGGGCTTGGCTGCGTCTAGTCACCCCCACTCCGGCCCTTCGGGCCACCTCTCCCCCTGCCAGGGAGAGAGGAAAAGGCGGCCGCATGCTTGGCGCCTTTCCTTTCCCCCGTCGAACCGGGGAGAGGTGGTCTGCGAAGCAGACCGGAGCGGGGGTCGACAGCTTCAAGGGGCATCGTCATGACCGTCTCCGACGCCCGCCCCTTCTCCCGTCGCGCATGGTTGCTGTCGGAGCGGCCGGCATCGCGCATGCAGGCAAGGCTCGGTCGCGCCTATGTCGCGTGGCGGCGCTTTTCCGCCAATCGTCTGGCCTTTGTCGGTCTGCTGATCATCATCGCCCTGCTGCTCGTCGCCGCCCTTGCCGGTGTGCTGGCGCCGTATTCGCCGACCTTCGGTGACTTGAAGAACGCGCGGCTGCTGGCGCCGAGTGCGCAACACTGGTTCGGCACCGACGACCTCGGCCGCGACATCCTTTCGCGCATTCTCTACGGTTCGCGTTGGACCCTCTATGTGGTCATTCTGGTCGCCATCATCGCGGCTCCCATCGGTCTTCTGGTCGGCACCGTCGCCGGCTACGCCGGCGGCTGGACCGATGCCATCCTGATGCGCATCACCGACATCTTCCTCGCTTTCCCCAAGCTGATCCTGGCGCTGGCCTTTGTCGCCGCCCTCGGTCCCGGCATCGAGAACGCGGTGCTCGCCATCGCCATCACCTCCTGGCCGCCCTATGCCCGAATTGCCCGCGCGGAAACGCTGACCGTGCGCAATTCGGATTACATCAAGGCGGTGCAACTGATGGGCGCCTCGCCCTTCCGTATCGTGCTGCGCCACATCATGCCGCTCTGCATCTCCTCGCTGATCATCCGCGTCACGCTCGACATGGCCGGCATTATCCTGACCGCCGCCGGCCTCGGCTTCCTCGGCCTTGGCGCGCAGCCGCCACTGCCCGAATGGGGCACGATGATCGCGTCGGGGCGCCGCTTCGTGCTCGACCAATGGTGGGTGGCCGGTGCGCCGGGCTTCGCCATCCTCATCGTCAGCCTCGGCTTCAACCTGCTTGGCGACGGCCTGCGCGACGCACTCGATCCCCGGAGCAGTGACCAATGAGCGGCCAGACGGGGACACTGCTTGAGGTAGATGATCTGCGCGTCACCTTTCCGACCCGTACCGGCATGATCGAGGCGGTGCGCGGCGTCTCCTTTTCGCTCGGCCGCGAACGGCTCGGCATTGTCGGCGAGTCCGGCTCGGGCAAGTCGCAGACGGGCCGCGCCATCATGGGCCTGACACCGCCGCAGGCCCGGATATCAGCCAGCAAATTGACCTTCGACGGCATCGACCTGCTCGGCGTCTCGCCACGCCAACGCCGGGCGCTGCGCGGCAACCGCATCGCCATGATCCTGCAGGATCCGAAATATTCGCTCGACCCGGTGATGAGCATCGGCCGCCAGATCGTCGAGACTTTGCGCACCCATGAAAAGGTCGGCAAGGCCGAGGCGCGCGAGCGCGCGCTGGCCATGCTGGAGGCGGTGCAGATCCGCGATCCCAAACGTGTCTTCGACCTGCATCCGCACGAAGTGTCCGGCGGCATGGGCCAGCGTGCCATGATCGCCATGATGCTGATCGCCGGGCCGGAAATGATGATCGCCGACGAGCCGACCTCGGCGCTTGATGTCACGGTGCAGCTCGACGTGCTCGGCATTCTCGACAGGCTGGTCGCAGAGCGCGGCATGGGGCTGATCTTCATCTCGCACGATCTGCGTCTGGTCTCGTCCTTCTGCGACCGCGTCATCGTCATGTATGCCGGCAAAGTGGTCGAGCAGCTCAAGGCTTCGGAACTCAGCCAGGCGCAGCATCCCTACACGCGCGGCCTTCTCAACTGCATGCCCAAGATCGGCGCCGACCGTCACCCGCTGCCGGTGCTCGACCGCAAGCCGGAGTGGGCGGCATGACTTCCGCGATTGCCGTCGACAGGCTGGAGGTGATCTTCGACCGCTTCCGCGCGTTGAAGGGCGTCAGCCTCGATGTGCAGCCCGGTGAATCCTTCGGCCTGGTCGGTGAATCCGGCTCAGGCAAATCGACACTGCTGCGAGCCATAGCCGGCCTTGCGCCGGTCGCCTCGGGCAGCATCACCGTCAACGGCAAGACGCTCGGCACGCGCCGCGACAAGGCTTTTTACCGCGAAGTGCAGATGGTTTTTCAGGATCCGTATGGCTCGCTGCATCCGCGCCAGACCGTCGACCGCCTGCTGCAGGAGCCGCTTGCCATCCACGGCTTTGCCGATGGCGAAAAGCGGATTGAACGCGCACTCGACGAGGTCGGCCTCGGCAACGGTTTTCGCTTCCGTTATGCGCACCAATTGTCGGGCGGCCAGCGCCAGCGCGTGGCGATCGCGCGCGCGCTCATCCTCGAGCCCTCGATCCTGCTGCTCGACGAGCCGACCTCGGCGCTCGACGCCTCGGTTCAGGCCGAAGTGCTCAACCTGCTGGAGGAAGTCCGCCGGCGGCGCAAGCTGACCTTCCTGATGGTCAGCCACGACCTCGCCATCATCACCCACATGTGCGAGCGGCTGATGGTGATGCAGGGCGGCGAGGCGGTGGAGAATCTGGTGGCGAACGACCTCGTCGAGCGCCGCGTGACGAAGGACTATACGCGCAACTTGCTCAGGGCGAGCGACGGGTTTGTGAGAACCGCCTCCGATCAAGTTTGACGATAGTTGTCCGACGCGACGATAGTTGTCCGACGCAAAGTGTATTTCCCGCCTCAGGCCGCTCCGCTCTCCGGCAGGACCTCATCCTGCTGCGCTTCGCCTTCCGCCGCGTCTTTCGGCTCCTTGATCCTGAACCACGTCACATAAAGCGCCGGCAGGAACAGCAGCGTGATTGCGGTACCCGCAATGATGCCGCCCATCATCGCGTAGGCCATCGGCCCCCAGAACACTTCGCGGGCGATCGGGATCAGGGCCAGGCTGGCCGCGGCGGCGGTCAGCGCGATCGGCCGCATGCGGTGCTCTGTCGCTTCGATGACCGCGGCCCAGCGATCCCTGCCCCCGGCGACAAGGTCCTCGATCTGGACGATCAGGATGACCGAGTTGCGGATCAGGATGCCGATCAGCGCCAGCACGCCGAGGATGGCGACGAAGCCGAGCGGCGCGCCGCTTGGCACCAGGGCCGCCACAACGCCAATCAGGCCCAGCGGCGCCACCGCCACCACCAGGAACAGGCGCTGGAAGCTCTGCAACTGCACCATCAGGATGGTCGCCATGACGAACAGCATCAGCGGCACCACGGCCGCGATTGGTCCCTGGCTCTTGGCGCTTTCCTCGACCGAGCCGGCGGTCTCGACCGAATAGCCAGGCGGCAGCTTGGCGATGAAGGCGTCGACCGACGGCTTCAACTCGTTGACGACGGTCGCCGGCAGTACGTCGCCAACCAAGCCGGCGCGCACCGTGATAGTCGGGATGCGGTCGCGCCGCCAGACGGTGGGCTGCTCCAGATCGTAGCGAAAATTGGCGACCGCGGCGAGGGGGATCGCCTCGCCATTGCCGGTCGGCAGCTGGATGTTCTGCAGCGTCTCGATCGAGCCGCGCTCGGCTTCGCGCGAACGTGCCACGACGTTGATGAGGTATGTCGCGTCACGCACCTGTGTGATGGTCGCGCCGCCCACCGTGCTGTTCAGCGTGCTGGCGATGTCGGACGAGGTGATGCCGAGCTGGCGCGCCTTGTCCTGCAGTACGTCGACCCTCAGCACACGCTGCGGTTCGTTCCAGTCGAAGGTCGGTGCTGCGAGCTTCGGATTGGCTGAGATCACGCCGGCGAATTGCTGCGCCAGTTCTCGAACCGTCTGGATGTCAGGGCCGCCGACGCGGTACTGTACAGGCCGTCCAACCGGTGGTCCGAGCTCAAGCGGCTTGACGAAGGCGTCGGTGCCGACAAACTCCGCGCGCAGCAACTTCTCCAGCGCCGGCTTCACCCGGTTGCGCGCCTCAATGCTCTTGGTGACAATCACCGTCTGGCCGAAATAGGGGTTGGCCGGCTGCACGTCATAGGCCAGCACGAAGCGCACCGCGCCCTGACCGATATAGGAGGAAAAATGGTCGATGTCGGGATTGCCGACCAGCGCCCGCTGTTCGAAGCGCTCCACCTGGTCGCGTGTTTCGGCAATCGAGGAGTTCTGAGGCAGGTTCCAGTCGACGATCAGCTCCGGCCGGTCGGAAGGCGGGAAGAACTGCTGTTGCACTAGGCCGAAGCCGGCGATCGAGGCAGCGAACAGAAGCACGGTCACGATGATCGTCAGCCAATGCCGGCGCACCGAGCCGACAAGCACGCGCCGGAACAGCGACGTGAAGCGGCCCGGCCGGTCGTGATGCTTGGTCTTCATTGTCGCCGGCAGGATGGTGACACCGAGCAGCGGCGCGAACAGCACCGCCACGATCCATGACACCAGCAGCGATACGGCGATGACGACGAACAGCGTGAAGGTGTATTCGCCGGCAGCACTCGAGTTGAGCCCGATCGGGATGAAGCCTGCGACCGTCACCAGCGTGCCGGTCAGCATCGGGAAGGCGGTCGAGGTGTAGACATAGGTCGCCGCCTTGCGCAGATTGTCACCAACCTCCAGCCGCGCCACCATCATTTCGACCGCGATCATCGCATCGTCGACCAGCAGTCCGAGCGCGATGATCAGCGCGCCCAGTGAAATGCGCTGCAGCGATATCCCCAGATACTCCATGACCGTGAAGGTGATGGCCAGCACCAGCGGGATCGACAGCGCCACGACGAAGCCGGCGCGCATGCCGAGGCTGATGAACGACACAGCGAGCACGATGGCCACCGCCTCGAACAGCGCACGCGTGAAACCCGAGACCGCCTCCTCGACGATGACAGGCTGGTCGGCGACCAGATGCACGCCGACGCCGACCGGCAAGTCGGCCAGCACCTTGTTCATCTCCTCGTGCAGTGCCTCGCCGAATTTGAGCAGATTGGCATTGGGCTTCATGCCGATGGCAAGCCCGATCGCGTTTTGGCCGTTGAAGCGGAACAAGGCCGTCGGCGGGTCGACGTAACCGCGGGTGATCGTCGCCACGTCGCTCAGCCGGAAGAACCGATCGTTGACGCGCAGATTGATGGCGCGCAGGCTCTCCTCGGAAGTGAATTGGCCGCCGACGCGCACGCTGATGCGCTCCGGCCCGGACTGGATCACGCCGGACGGCGTGATCGCATTCTGCGCCTGCAGGCTGGCGACGATTTGCTGCTGGTTGAGGCCAAGCGCCGCTATCTGGCGCGTCGAGAATTCGAGATAGATGGCCTCGTCCTGCGCGCCGACCAGATCGACCTTGCCGGCATTGGGCACGGTCAGGATTTTTGTCCTGATATCCTCCACATAGTCGCGCAATTGACGTTGTGTCAGCCCGTCTGCGGTGAAGGCATAGATGTTGCCGTAGACATCGCCGAAGCGGTCGTTGAAGAACGGGCCTTGCACGCCTTGCGGAAATTGCGCCTTGATGTCGTTGACCATGTTGCGCACCTGAAGCCAGTTCGGCACGACGTCGCGCGCCCTGGTGGTGTCCTTCAGGTTGACGAAGATGACAGTCTGGCCGGCTGTGGTGACTGATTTGGTGTAGTCGAGGCTGTCGAGTTCCTCGAGCTTCTTCTCGATGCGGTCGGTCACCTGCCGCACCGTTTCATTGACCGATGCGCCCGGCCAGTTGGCCTGGATGATCATGGTCTTGATGGTGAAGGCCGGATCTTCCTCGCGGCCGAGATTGAGATAGGAAAACACGCCAGCCACCACGAAGACCAGCATGAAATACCAGACCAGCGAGCGGTGGTTGAGCGCCCAGTCGGAGAGATTGAAGCCTTTCATGAGGCCCCTCCCTCTGGCACTTTGACCTTCTGGCCCTCGCTCAGGTTGTGGACGCCCGCCGTGACGACGCGCATCCCGGCTTCGAGCCCTTCGGCCACCGTGAAGGTGCCGCCGGCCTTCGACGCGACCTTGATATCGCGCATGCTCACGCTGGAGGTCTGCGGGTCGACGATCCACACTTTTTCGGAACCATTCTTGTCGAGCAAAGCCGAGATGGGCAGCTCGATCCTTGGTCCGACCTTGGTCATGCGGATCGCCGTTACCGTCGAGCCGAGCCTGAAGGCCTGCGGCGGATCGGTCAGCGTCAGCTTGACGCGGCGCGTTCGGGTCGAGCCCTCGGCCTGGGGCGCGATCTCGCGCAGCTTGGCCTCGGTCTGAATTGTCGGCAGCGACTGCAGGATGACATGGAACGGCGTGCCGGCCGTTAGATCGCCGGTCAACTGGTCGGGAATGTCGACGACTGCCTCGCGCGGGTCCGAGCGCGCCACAGTGACGACCGTCTGCCCGGGTGAGACCGTCTGGCCGACCTCGGCACCGACGGCGGTGACGACGCCATCGAAATCCGAGAACAGCCTGGCATAGCCGAGTTGCTCCTGGGATTTGGCCAGCGAAGCCTTGGCCCGCTCGACACTGGCTTCCGCGGCTTTGCGTGCCTGCTGCGCGGCATCGAAGACCGATTGCGACGTATTGGCGGACGTGAGCAACTGGCGCTGGCGCTCCTCGCTGGCGGCGGCATTGGCGAATTGCGCCTCGGCATTGGAGAGTTCGGCCTTGGCCGCCTGGACGGCCAACTCCAGCGCGGTTGGGTCGAGTGCCGCGATCGTCGTGCCCTTGCTGACGATGTCGCCGACCTTGACGTCGCGCGAGACGACGCGACCGAGCAGGCGGAAGGCAAGATCGGCGCTGACTTGCGGTTCGACCGAGCCGGCGAAACCGAAGGTTTGCGTGGTGCGCGGCTCGACCACCACCGACAGCACCGGCCGGACGATCTCCGGCGGCTTCTCGTCCGATTTCGAACAGGCGGCAAGCGCGGCAAGGCCAAGCAGGACGGGTAGCAGCCGCTTCATTGCGCCGCTCCCGATATCTCGACCGTCTGGCCGGGGCTGAGCAATTGCCCGCCTGATGTAACGACGCTCTGGCCTTCGTTCAGTCCCTTGGCGATGACGACGGTACCCGAATCGAACGCCAGCACCTCCACCGGCGTCGTCGCGACTGCCTTGGACGCGGGATCGACGATCCAGACCGCCGGCTTGCCGGCACTGGATGTCAGGGCCTGCCAAGGCAACAGGATCGCCTTCGCCGGCTTGGCGCCGACCGAGCCGATCACGGCTGCCCCGAGCGGCATGCCGGCGGGCGTGTCGGGAATGGCGACCTTGACCCTTATCGAGCCTGAAGCCGGGTCGACCGCCGGCGAGATTTCGCGCACCTTGCCTGTTGCCCTGACCTGCGGGTCGGACAACAGCGTGATCGTCACCGCCGGAGAGTCCGGCGTCCTGGCGACCAGCGTCTCCTGCACATTGAACACCGCGTCGCGGTCGCCATCCTCGGCGACGGTGAAGACGGTCTGCGCCGCCTGCACCACCTGGCCGGTTTCGACCTGCCGGGCGGTGATCACGCCGGCCGCACCGGCCTTGAGTTCGGTGAAGGACAGGTTCTGCTGGGCATTGGTGAGCGCGCTCCGCGCGGCATCGACGCTGCCTTGCGCCACCTTCAGCGTCTGGTCGGCCACGTCATAGTCGCGCCTGGTGGTGAAGCCCTGGGCAAGCAGCGTCTTTTGCCGCTCGAAAGTGGCCGCGGCCTGTGTCAATTGCGCCTGCGCGGCATCGAGATCGGCCTGCGCCGAACGCAGATCGGATTCCTGCTCCTGCGGATCGATGCGGGCAAGCACTGTCCCCTGATCGACATGCTGGCCGACATCGACAAGCCGCTCCGCGACGCGTCCGCCAACCCGGAACGAAAGATTGTTCAACGTACGCGCCGCGATCACCCCGGTCAGCGAGGTTCTCGGCGCATAATCGGCCATCGCCACCGTCTCGGTGCGCACCATGACCGGCAGCTTTTTTTCCGCCGCCTCCTGCTTCTGGCAACCGGCGAGCAGCACCAGGGCCGTGCAGGCGAGAATCGAAGCGGCTGGACAAGACAAAGGGGGAGTTTTGGCGGATCGCGGCGAGATGGACGATGTCGCGTTCCTGCTCATGATTCCCTCGGTCGCGCGCCGGTCGCTGATCGCGATCCCCTCCCGGATATCAGGAGGATAATCGATCCCGAAGAAAAGGAAACCGGTGAATCGCCGGACTGGTTAAGTCAGGCCCAATCGACCCGGTGACGGTGCCGACTTGAGGAAAATCTGAAATAAGGCCAGAAGGGGAATTCAACGACATCAAACAGAACGGGCGCCGGCCCGGTAAGGGACATCATGAAGAACTCCGCCATTTCCGAACGCAAGAACCAGTCGATCTCGCGCGGCGTCGGCATGACCACGCAGATCTACGCCGATCGGGCTGAAAATTCGGAAATCTGGGATGTCGAGGGCCGCCGCTATATCGACTTCTCCTCGGGCATCGCCGTCGTCAACACCGGCCACCGCCATCCCAGGGTGATCGAGGCAGTCAAGGCGCAGCTCGACCGCTTCACCCACACCTGCCACCAGGTCGTGCCTTATGAAAGCTATGTGCGGCTGGCCGAACGGCTGAACGCCATGCTGCCCGGCAAGTTCGAGAAGAAGACCATCTTCGTCACCACCGGCGCCGAGGCGGTGGAGAATGCCATCAAGATCGCTCGCAACGCCACCGGCCGCCAGGCCGTCATCGCCTTTGGCGGCGGCTTCCACGGCCGCACCTTCATGGGCATGGCGCTGACCGGCAAGGTCGTGCCCTACAAGGTTGGCTTCGGAGCCATGCCGGGCGACGTCTACCACGTGCCGTTCCCCGTGCAACTGCATGGTGTCTCGGTCGCCGATTCGCTGGCCGCGCTCGACAAGCTGTTCAAGGCGGATGTCGATCCGGCCCGCGTCGCCGCGATCATCATCGAGCCGGTTCAGGGCGAGGGCGGCTTCTACGACGCGCCGCGTGAACTCCTGACGGCGCTGCGCAAGCTCTGCGACCAGCACGGCATGCTGCTCATCGCCGACGAAGTGCAGACCGGCTTTGCCCGCACCGGCAAGATGTTCGCCATGGACCACCATGAGGTGGCGGCCGACATCACCACCATGGCCAAGAGCCTCGCCGGCGGCTTCCCGCTGTCGGCGGTAACCGGCCGCGCCGAGATCATGGATGCGCCCAGCCCCGGCGGCCTCGGCGGCACCTATGGCGGCAGCCCGATCGGCGTCGCCGCGGCACATGCCGTGCTTGACGTCATCGAGGACGAAAAGCTCTGCGACCGCGCCAACACGCTGGGTGCGAGGCTGAAGCAGCGTCTGCAGTCGATCCGTGACGACGTGCCCGAGATTGTCGACATCAGGGGTTTGGGCTTCATGAACGCGGTGGAGTTCAACGACGCCAAGAAGGGCCTGCCGTCGGCCGAGATCGCCAATGCGATCCGCCTGAAGGCGCTCGACAAGGGTCTGATCCTGTTGACCTGCGGCGTCTACGGCAACGTCATCCGCTTCCTGGCGCCGATCACCATCCAGGACGAGGTCATGAACGAAGCGCTCGACATTCTGGAAAGCTCGATCCGCGAAGTCTGCGCCGCCTGAACCACGTTACCTCCCCCTCGTGGGGAGGTCGGACCGCAGGTCCGGGTGGGGGGCTTGGCGCCGACCCCACCCCGCCGCTGCTTCGCAGCGACCCTCCCACAACAAGGGGAGGGCGGCTATCCCGCAGCTGTTGCCGGCTCATTCTGCTGAAAGGCAGCCAGAGCCGCCTTCAACCCCTCGGGACCCACTGCCACCGTCCGCGGCGTTGGCGAAAAACCGGCGCCGAGCATCTTGCGGCCAAGCATGTGGTCGCCGGGGCGGTTGACGGATTCGATGCCGAGCAGCCGGTCGCCGGCATAGTGGTAGATCGAGAATTTGTTGTCGGGCAGGTCGCCCAGCACGACATGGCTGTCGCCGCCGGCGGTCAGGCCGACCATCTGCAGCTTCATGTCCCCGATGTCGGACCAGAACCATGGCACCGCCGAGTAGGCGTCGGTGTGACCGGTAATTGTCCGGGCGGCAAGCCGCGCCTGGTCGGTGGCGTTCTGCACCGATTCCAGCCGCACCTCACCGCCGGTGAACCAGTGCCGGTAGGAGGCGGCATCGCCGATGGCCAGAATCTCCGGCGCCGAGCTGCGCATCTGGTGATCGACGCGGATGCCGTTGGCGACGGCAAGGCCCGCGGCTTGCGCCAGTTCGACATTCGGCACGGCGCCGATGCCGACCACGACCATGCGCGCCGGCAGCCTTTCGCCTGACGAGGTGATCGCGGCCGTGACATGGCCGTTTTCGCCTTCGAGCCTTGAAATCGAGGTTCCGGTGAGGATGCGCACGCCTGTCGCTTCCAGCCTTTGCCGGACATGGCTCGCCACCATCGGCGCCACGGCGCGGCCGAGCAGCCGGTCGACGGCTTCGACGACCGTCACGGTGCGGCCGGCCGCCCGCAGCGTCGCGGCGATCTCCAGCCCGATGAAGCCGCCGCCGAGGATAACGATGTCTTCGCTCCGCGCGCTCAACTCCCGGATCAGCCGCGCATCGGCCAGCGAGCGCAGCGACACCACACCAGACAGATCCGCGCCGGGCAGCGGCAGGGCGCGCGGGCGCGATCCGGTCGCCAGGATCAGATGGTCGAAGGCAAGTACGCCGCCGCCGGCAATGTCGAGACTATGGCGGCCGGCATCGATGCGCTCGATCCGCATCCCCGGCCGGTAGTCAATGGCGCTGCCGGTGTAGAACGTCTCGCCCCGAAGCGGTTGAGGCTTGGCTCCGGCATCCTTGATGAAGGTCTTCGACAGCGGCGGCTTGTGGTAGGGCAGTTCGTTCTCGTCGCCGACCAGGATCACCGGCCCGTCATAGCCATCCTCGCGCAGACTGGCGGCCGCCTGCACGCCCGCGTGACCCGCACCGACAATGACCACGCCGTTCTTCATCGCATTCCGATCCCGCTCGATCCTAGGACGTCTTGCCAAGTGGCAATTGTCTGGCGCCGCCGCAAGAGAGGGTTTGCGGGTCGCACCCGGGACGGCGACTGTCAATCGTACAGTTCGGTGCAATGCCGGCGCAACGGGCGCATAAAGTTGACTATTGCAGTTTAGAATAATTCTAAACTATTGTTTCGATTATGTTTTCCAGCAATTCCCATTGACTTTCATCGGACTCGAAGCTTTAAGGAAGCTCGCGCATTGGCGCATTCCTTTGATGTCTGGGCCTTGAACCCGTTCGATTGGAGGCATTTTGGTGTCTTTCTTCCCTGAGCCGCGTGATCACGCGGCATGTCTTGCGCCCAATGGCATGAATGTGGCCTGGCGTGGGTTGGCGCGCGCGCCGCTTAGAAAATTTCCGAGGAACTGGAGAGCGATAATGACAGCACGATATGGCGGCAGGCTGGCGGCGATCGGCGCCACGGCGCTGCTGACGGCAGCGGTATTCGTGCTGCCTGCCAGGGCGGAAACCGACGCGAAGGCGGTCATCAAGACTTACGCGGATATCGGGCTTGCCAAATATGAGGATTCGCTGACCACGGCGCAGGCGCTCGACAAGGCGGTTGACGCACTGCTTGCCAACCCGTCGGCGGAAACGCTTCATGCTGCCCGCGACGCCTGGAAGGCGGCGCGCGTGCCCTACCAGCAGACCGAGGTCTACCGCTTCGGCAACAAGATTGTCGATGACTGGGAAGGTGAGGTGAATTCCTGGCCGCTGGACGAAGGCCTGATCGACTATGTCGCCAAGAGCTACGGCACCGAGTCCGATGCGAATTCTCTCTATACCGCCAATGTGATCGCCAATAAGGAGATTGAGATCAACGGCAAGAAGGTCGATGCGTCGAAGCTTTCGCCGGAATTCCTGTCCGGCACGCTCCAACAGGCCGGCGGCGTCGAAGCCAATGTCGCCACCGGCTATCACGCGATCGAATTCCTGCTCTGGGGTCAGGACCTGCACGGCACCGGCCCGGGCGCCGGCGAGCGCCCCTACACCGACTACGATCTCAAGAATTGCACCGGCGGCAATTGCGACCGCCGCGCAGAGTACCTGAAGTCGGCGACAGGCCTCCTGGTCTCCGATCTGCAGAAGATGGTCGACGACTGGAAGGAAGACGGCGCCGCGCGCAAGAACCTGCTCGATGGCGAGCCGAACACCGCCATCTCGGTCATCTTCACGGGCATGGGCTCGCTCTCCTACGGCGAACTGGCGGGTGAACGCATGAAGCTCGGCCTGCTGCTGCATGACCCGGAAGAGGAGCATGACTGCTTCTCCGACAACACTTACAATTCCCATCTCTATGATGCCGTCGGCATCCGCGCCGCTTACCATGCCAGCTATACCAGGCTTGATGGCACCGTCGTTTCAGGTCCCTCGGTGTCCGATATGGTCAAGGTCGCCGATCCGGCGATCGACAAGGAATTGACTGATAAACTCGATGTCACCGTCGCCAGGATGGAGGCGATCAAGGCGCGCGCCGAGGCCGGCGAGGCCTATGACCAGCAGATCGCCGAAGGCAATACGGCGGGCAATGCCACCGTTCAGGCGGCGATCGACGCGTTGATCGACCAGACCAAGTCGATCGAGCGCGCGGTCGGTTCATTGAAGTTGAACGCCATTGCCTTCGAAGGTTCCGACAGCCTCGACGCACCCGACAAGGTGTTCAAGTAGGCCTACCCCAAGCCAAACGGCGCCGCACCGGCACCGTCAGCCAGAGCGACGAAATGCTGATCTGCCATTGCAACATCATCACCGAGAAGGAGATCGAGCAGACGATCATCGGCCTGCTGGATCAGGATCCCTGGCAACTCATCGTGCCGGCAAAAGTCTATCACGCCATGCACAAACGGGGTCGGTGTTGCGGCTGCTTCCCAAATGTGGTCGAAACGATCATTCGGGTCACCGAGAACTACCACGCCCGCTCGCAGGCGAGCGGCGTGGACATCGTTTCACATCTGGATCGCGTCAGAGGCCTGCGCGTTCAATACGGGAGCAGAACCCATGAAAGGCGAACCACAGGTCATCGAGCGGCTTAACGAGGCTCTTTTTCTGGAACTCGGCGCCGTCAACCAATATTGGGTGCATTTCCGTCTGCTCGAGGATTGGGGATACGCCAAGCTGGCCAAGAAGGAGCGTGCGGAATCGATCGAGGAGATGCACCACGCCGACAAGCTCGTGGCCCGCATCATCTTCCTTGAAGGCCATCCCAACCTTCAGTCCGTGGCGCCGCTGCGCATCGGCCAGAACGTCAAGGAAGTGCTCGAATCCGATCTTGCCGGTGAATATGACGCGCGCACTGCCTACAAGCGCTCGCGCGAAATTTGCGATGAAGCGGGCGACTACGTATCGATGAAACTGTTCGAGGAACTGCTGACCGACGAGGAAGGCCACATCGACTTCCTCGAGACGCAGCTCGACCTCCTTGCCTCGATCGGCGAGGAGAAGTACGGCCAGCTCAACGCCGCATCGGCGGACGAGGCGGACTAAGGATATGCGGGAATGCGGCGCCTCTTAGACGTCCTGCGCCGCTTGCGGCGGGCCAAGGGTCCGCTGCGCCTTCGGAAAACGCCAGCGATACCGGCTGGTCGGCGTGGCCTTATTCTGGTGCTGGCGCTGACACCCTCCGCGATCGCCGGCGACCTTCAACCGGCCGGCCTCGCCACCACGCGCACCGATCTCAATGCCAAGGATCAGGCGCGCGTCACCGCCGTCAGCAGGCCGACCACGGATTTCTCCAAACCCGAGCCTTTCGAACTGATGCAAGGTGGCGCCGGCACCTCGCGGAAGGACGTCAGCCGTGATTCCTTCTCGCAATCCTCAGCCAACATCAGCTTCGAGGAAGAAGGCACCTTCAAGCTCGGCAACGCGCTTTTCCGCAAGAACTGGGTGTCGTCGCCATCCTCGACGCAGGCCTCGGATGGGCTTGGGCCCCTGTTCAACGAACGCGCCTGCCAGAACTGCCATCTGAAGGATGGCCGCGGCCGACCGCCGCAAGGCGATGCCGGCACCACCTCGATGTTCCTGCGGCTGGCGCGTGACGCAAGCAGCGCGGAAGAGAAGGCGGCGCTCGCCGACCACAGGCTGCTCAATCTTCCGGACCCGGTCTATGGCACGCAGTTGCAGGAACTGGCCGTCCCTGGCCTCAAGGGTGAAGGCAGGATGCGAGTCGGCTATAAGGAACGTAAGGTGGAACTGACGGACGGCACCGTCATTTCCCTGCGCAAACCCACCTACGCGGTCGACGATCTTGCCTATGGGCCGCTCGATCCGCGCACCACGCTGTCGCCGCGCCTGACTCCGCCGATGATTGGCCTTGGCCTGATCGAACAGATTGCGCCGGCCGACATTGTGGCCCATGCCGACCCGGACGACAGGGACGGCGATGGCATCTCCGGCAAGCCGAACATCGTGCGTGATGACCTAAGCGGCGAGCTGACGCTTGGCCGTTTCGGCTGGAAGGCGCAGGCGGCGTCGATCCGCCAGCAGGCCGCGGATGCCTTTGCCGGCGATATCGGCATCTCGACGCCGGAAGAGCCGAAACACTGGGGTGATTGCACCGCCGCGCAGGAAAGATGCCTCGCAATGCCCAACGGCGTGCAGGCGCGCCTCGGCCCGGCCGAGGCGCCGGCGCCGGTAATGGATCTCGTCACCTTCTATTCACAGAACCTGGCTGTGCCGGCGCGGCGCGGCCTCGCTTCGCCTGATGTGCTCGCCGGCAAGAAGGTCTTTTACGAAATCGGCTGCGTCGCCTGTCACACGCCGAAATTCGTCACCCGTCGCGATGCGCCTGACAAGGCGCAGGCGTTCCAGTTGATCTGGCCTTATTCCGATTTCCTGCTGCACGACATGGGGCCGGATCTTGCCGATGGCCAGGCCGTGGGCGAGGCGACCGGCAATGAGTGGCGCACCCCGCCGCTATGGGGCATCGGCCTCACCGAAACGGTCAACGGCAATTCCTTCTATCTGCACGATGGCCGTGCGCGCTCTTTGGTCGAGGCTATCCTGTGGCATGGTGGCGAGGCGCAGAAGGCGCGCGACCGCTTTGCCGCCACCGGCGCCACCGAGCGCGATGCATTGGTCAAATTCCTGGAGTCACTTTGATGCCGAAGCGTTTCGCGCTGGTCCTCGTTCTCCCATTGGCCCTGCTGGGGGCCTTGCCCGCATCGGCCGCGGTGAAAGCCTCTGACGTCATCCAGCGTGCGATCGACGGCTTTGTCCGACCGGCCTATGAGGACCTGCACCAGCATACGGAAGCCCTCGTGAAAGCGATGCACAAGCTCTGCGAGGCGCCGTCGCAAGGGGAGCTTGATGCGGCGCGGGCCGAATTTTCGGCCACCATCCATGCCTGGTCATCGGCCGAGATCATCGGTTTTGGGCCGATCAAGGAGAACAACAGGCTGGAGCGCATGCTGTTCTGGCCGGACCGCAAGAGCATCGGTCTGAAACAGGTTCAGGCGGCGTTGTCGGACGAGGATCCAGCCGCCACCGACCCTGTCCAGCTCGCCGGCAAGAGCGTTGCCATGCAGGGGCTCGGCGCGCTGGAATTCGTGCTTTACGGCGACGGCGCCGATGTCTTGACGGGCAAGGACGAACCCTATCGCTGCGCCTATGGTGCGGCCGTTGCCGGCAACATCGAAATCATCGCCGCCGACGTCAGCGCGGCCTGGAGCAAACCGGACGGTTTCGCCGCACTCTGGGCCAATCCGGGGCCGCAAAATGCGCTCTATCGCGATGGCGACGAGGCGGTCACCGAACTGGTCGGCGTCTTCATCAACGAGCTGGAAATGGTCCGCGATGTGCGCCTGAAGGGTTTTCTGGGCGCTAGACCCGATGCCGACAAGCCAAAACAGGCGATCTACTGGCGTTCGCAAAACACCGCCAATGCGCTGGCTGGAAATCTGGCCGGCGTCGATGCGCTGTTCCAGCTGTCGAAGCTTGGCGACGCGCTGCCGCCGGATGCGCATTGGATGGCGGAATCGATCCACATCCAACTGGTCAACGGCGTGGCGACCGCCAAGGCCGTCCAGGGCCCGATCGACAAGGCGCTCGCCGATCCGGCGCTGCGTGAAAAACTCGAGCATTTCGCCCTGATCACCTCCAGCCTGTCGACCTTGATCGGCACCAGGCTGACCGCCGAATTCAGCCTGACCGCCGGCTTCTCGTCGCTGGATGGGGACTGAGCATGAAGAGATTGCTCATCGACCGCCGCGATTTCTTGAGGGCCGCCGGCATCGGCTTCGCCGCCGCCGTGACGCCCTCCGTCTGGGCAAACACGCTTGCTGCTGACGCGGTCTTCGCCACCGCCTTCGTCAAGCGCGACGGCAGTTTTGGCGCTGCCGTCCTGTCCGAGGCCGGCAAGCTTCTGCATGCGATCGACTTGCCCGATCGCGGCCATGACGTCACCTTCGATCCCATATCGAAGCGTTCGGTGGTCTTCGCCCGCCAGCCCGGCACCTTCGCCGTCGTTTTCGATCACACGGGGCGCGACGCTCCGCAAACCATCGCCAGCATCACCGGCCGGCACTTCTTCGGTCACGGCGTGTTCTCGCCCGACGGCGCTCTGCTCTACGCCACCGAGAACGATTTCGACAACGCGGCGGGCGTGGTCGGCGTCTACGATGCGCGGGCGAAATTCAGTCGCATCGGCGAATTCCCGACCTACGGCATGGGGCCGCACGAACTTCTGCTGCTGGGCGACGGCAAGACGATCGCGGTCGCCAATGGCGGCATCGAGACCCATCCCGACTATGGCCGCGCCGAGCTTAACATTGCCACCATGAAACCCTCCTATGTGCTGGTCGACCGCGTCACCGGCGACCTGATCGAAAAGCATGAATTGCCGGCTGCATTGCACCAATTGTCGATCCGCCACATGGATACCGACCAGACTGGCGCCGTCTGGTTCGGTTGCCAGTACCGAGGCCCCGGCACCGATCGTCCGCTTCTGGTTGGACGGGCGGCGCGGGGCAAGGAGTTGCGGCTGCTCGACATGCCGCAGGACGTGCTGTCAGGTTTCCGCAACTATATCGGCTCGGTCGCCGCCAATCCTGTTGCCGGTACCGTCGCCGTCTCCTCGCCGGAAGGTAATTCGCTGGTCGTGATCGATGCGGGCAGGGGCCGGGTCGTCTCCTCCAGCGCGCTGGTCGAGGTCTGCGGCGTGGCGCCCGACCGGGCCGGCTTCATGGCCACCACGGGCGCCGGCGAGATCATCGAGGGCAATGGTGGCACGCGGTCGGAACCGGCCTATGTCTGGGACAACCACGTGCTGCGCATAGAGCAGGCGGCATAAGCTCTTCTGCCAGGCCAAACCGAAGCCGCTTAACAAATTGTGCACTATACCCTTGCGGTTGCGCGCTATGGCGGGCACAGGGAATTGTTTCTCGAACCGGTCGTTTCATGAAAGTTCTCGCCATCGACTGTGCCGCCAGCCTCTGCGCCGCCTGCGTCTACGACGCGGCGGTCGGGCGGGAGCTCGGCCGTTCGGTGCTCGATCTGGGCAAAGGCCATGCCGAGCACCTGATGGCCGTCATCGCCGAAGCGTTGAAAGCCGGTGCGACCGACTACGCCGGCCTTGGCGCCATTGCCGTTTCCGTTGGCCCCGGCTCCTTCACCGGCCTGCGCGTCGGTGTGTCGACCGCGCGCGGCCTGGCGCTGGCGCTCAAGGTGCCGGCAATCGGGGTGACGACCCTCGAGGCGCTGGCCGCCGAGGCGGCCACCGCATTTCCAGGCCGTGCCGTGCTGGCGGCGCTCGATGCCGGACGCGAGGAAATCCATGCCGCGCTCTATGATGAAATGTTAGTGTTGACTTACGGTCCGGCGGTGAGCACGCTTGCGAACGCGGTAGCCATGGCGTCGGAGCATTCCGCGGTGCTCGCCGGTACGGCAGCGACGCTGATCGCTGAAGCGGCCGGCCGCACCTTCGACATCGGGCCTCGGACAGCAACCGCCGACATCCTCACCTACGCCCGGCTGGCTGCCGCAAAGGGACAGGGCGAAAGGCCGAAGCCGCTTTATCTGCGCGGTGCCGATGCCAAGCCACAGGCCGGATTTATACTTTCGAGGCAAAGACCATGATCCCGAAAAGTGGAAGCCGGTTTTCGCGGACAAACGGCCCTGTTTGTCCAGAGATCATGGTCAGGCGAGAAAACGAGAATTGATGCGTATACCCTTTCTCCAATCGCGTCGCCGGGACTACGCGCTCGAGCCGCTCAGGGTCACCGACAGCCCCGCTGTCTCGGTGCTGCACCGCGAGGACTTTGTCCGCCCATGGACCGACGGCGAGTTCGCTGCCTTGCTCGAACAGGACACCGTCTTTGGCTATGCCGCGCGCGAAACCGGGCAGGGCGACAAGCCGCCTGTTGGCTTCGTCCTCGCCCGGCTGGCCGCGGGCGAGGGTGAAATCCTGACCGTCGCGGTGGCGCGATCGCATCGCCGCCAGGGCCTGGGCTGGCAGTTGATGGACGCGGTGCTGCGCGAACTGCATTCGCAGCGTGCCGAAGCCCTGTTCCTCGAGGTCGATGAGACCAATGCCGCCGCGATCGCCCTCTATCGTCGGCTGGGTTTTCGGGAAGTCGGCAAGCGCCCGGATTACTACAAGTCGCCTGATCGCGGGCCGACCGGCGCGCTTGTCATGCGCCGCGATCTTCGCTAGCGAGGGATCGGGTAGGGCCAGGACATATGATCGGAAAAATCAGGATTTTCCTGGCGCTGGGCCTTGTCGTCGCCGGGTCGCTGGTTCTCGTGCCGCTGCAGATACTGTCGATGAAGACGGGCTGGTGGCCGGAAGCCTTCGTCCTCAAGATCTGGCACCGGCTGATCATCCGGGCGCTCGGCATGCGCATTCATGTCAGGGGAACGCTGTCGGCCAAGCGGCCCTTGCTGGTGGCCTCCAATCACATTTCCTGGACCGACATCATGGTGCTGGGCTCTTTTGCCGATGTGAAGTTCATCGCCAGGGCCGACATGGAAGGCTGGCCGCTGATCGGCATGCTGTCGAAGCTGCAGCGCACCGTCTTCATCGAGCGCGAGCGCAAGCGCTCCTCGGGCGACCAGGCCAGCGAGATCGCCAACCGCATGGCCAAGGGCGATGCCATGGTGCTGTTCGCGGAGGGGTCGACCGGTGACGGCAATGTCGTCCTGCCCTTCAAGAGCACGCTGTTCGGCGCCGCCTCGATGGCGATCTCGGAAGGTGCCGCGCAGGAAGTGTTCATCCAGCCCGTGGCGATCGCCTACACGCGGCTGCACGGCGTGCCACTCGGCCGCCGCCACCGCCCGATCGCCGCCTGGATCGGCGACGAAGACCTGATGCCGCATCTCAAGGTGCTGATGGCCGAGGGCGCGCTCGACGTGGAGGTGCATTTTGGCGAACCGATCGCCTTTGCCAAGGGTTCCAACCGCAAGGAAACGGCCAAGCTGATGGAAGGCCGGGTGCGCGAGATGATGCAGGCGGCCCTCGCCGATCCGCTCCCGAGCCGTTAGCCGCCGGCATGCGCCAGCTGACGCATGCCAGAATCGTCTGTTTTTTGTCACGGAAAGGCGTTAGAAGCCGCCGGATGGACTTGAACACGACTGAAAGCGACGACATCGGCACCGTGGCCGGACAGCCGGCGGTGCGCACCACGGCAGCGAAGAAGGTCTTCATCAAGACCTATGGCTGCCAGATGAACGTCTATGATTCACAGCGCATGACCGATGCGCTGGTCGCCGACGGCTATACCGCGACCGATGCCATCGGCGAGGCCGATCTGGTGCTGCTCAACACCTGCCATATCAGGGAAAAAGCCGCCGAAAAGGTCTATTCGGAACTTGGCCGCATCCGTGACATGAAGGCCGAGCGCGCCAGCGCCGGCCGCGAGATGCTGATCGGCGTCGCTGGCTGCGTGGCGCAGGCCGAGGGCGCCGAGATCATCCGCCGGTCGCCGGCCGTCGACCTGGTCATCGGGCCGCAGACCTATCACCGTCTGCCCGACGTGCTGGCGAGAGTGCGCGGCGGCGAGAAGATCGTCGAGACCGAATACGCCATCGAGGACAAATTCGAGCATCTGCCGCAGCCCAAGCGTGCCGAGGTGATCAAGCGCGGCGTCACCGCCTTCCTCACCGTCCAGGAAGGCTGCGACAAGTTCTGCACCTTCTGCGTCGTGCCCTATACGAGAGGCTCGGAAGTGTCGCGGCCGGTGGCGCAGATCGTCGCGGAGGCCGAGCGCCTGGCCGAGGCCGGGGTGCGCGAGGTGACGCTGCTCGGCCAGAACGTCAACGCCTGGCATGGCGAGGGCGAGAACGGTCAGGAATGGGGTCTCGGCCGCCTGCTGTTCAGGTTGTCTGAAATCCCCGGCCTGGCGCGGCTGCGCTATACCACCAGCCATCCGCGCGACATGGACGACGAATTGATCGCGGCGCACCGGGACCTGCCGTCGCTGATGCCCTATCTGCATCTGCCGGTGCAATCCGGCTCGGATCGCATTCTGAAGACGATGAACCGCAGGCATACGGCGAACGACTATCTGGCGCTGCTCGACCGCATCCGCGCCGCGCGCCCCGATATCGCGCTGTCGGGCGACTTCATCGTCGGTTTCCCCGGCGAAACGGAAACCGATTTCGAGGCGACGATGGAACTGGTGCGCCAGGTGAACTACGCCTCGGCCTTCTCGTTCAAATATTCGCCGCGCCCCGGAACGCCGGGCGCCGACATGCCCGACCACGTGCCGGAAGCGGTCAAGGATGAGCGCCTGCAGCGCCTGCAGGCACTGCTGTTGAAACAACAGCAGGATTTCGGCTTGAGTTTGGTCGGCAGCACCATAGATACATTGATCGAGAAGCCCGGCCGCCAGGCCGGCCAGAAGGTTGGTCGCTCGCCTTGGCTGCAGCCGGTTATTGTTGATGAAATGGCCGGCGAAATCGGTGACATTATCAAGGTGCGAATCACGAAGACGGGCTACAACAGCCTGTTCGCCGAATTGGCCTGAGGGTCTCGGCAGATGAGGAGAGACGGTTGAGCGCAGCGGAGCTGAAGAATCTGCCCCCGGTACCGGCATCCGGGGCTTCTGACATGGCGCACATCGTTCTGACTTTCGACAACAACAAGCTTGCCAGCGCCCTTTACGGCCAGTTCGACGAGAACCTCGCCCGGTTGGAGCAGAAGCTCGGCGTCGACATCCGCTCGCGCGGCAACCAGTTGACCATCAAGGGGTCCGCTTCTGCCGCCGAACAGGCGCGCCGCGCCTTGGACAATCTCTACGGCATCCTGCAGAAGGGCGTCGATATCGGCCAGTCCGATGTCGACGGCGCCGTGCGCATGGCTGTCGCCGCCGATGATCAGCTCACGCTGCCGACATTGGAGCGCAAGGGCAAGGTCTCCGCCGCCCAGATCGCTACCCGCAAGAAGACCATCTATGCCCGCTCGCTGAACCAGGATGCCTATATGCGGGCGCTGGAGCGGTCCGAACTGGTGTTCGGCATCGGTCCGGCCGGCACCGGCAAGACCTATCTGGCGGTGGCGCATGCGGCGATGCTGCTCGAGCGCGGCATGGTCGAACGCATCATTTTGTCGCGACCGGCCGTCGAGGCCGGCGAACGGCTGGGCTTCCTGCCGGGTGACATGAAGGAGAAGGTCGATCCGTATCTGCGCCCGCTCTATGACGCGCTCTACGACATGATGCCGGCCGACAAGGTCGAGCGTGCGATTGCCGCCGAAGTGATCGAAATCGCGCCGCTTGCCTTCATGCGCGGCCGTACGCTGGCGCACGCCGCCGTCATTCTCGACGAGGCGCAGAACACCACGCCGATGCAGATGAAGATGTTTCTCACCCGTCTCGGCGAGAACTCGCGCATGATCGTCACCGGCGATCCCACCCAGATCGATCTTCCCCCGAGCACCAAATCAGGCCTGGTCGAAGCCTTGCGTGTGCTCGACGGTGTGGCAGGCGCGGTAACCGTGCGCTTCAACGACGTCGACGTCGTTCGCCATCCGCTGGTGGCCGAAATCGTCAGGGCCTATGACCGGGACACCAAGCTGGCTCGTGGCCTTGGCGCCGAGAATTGATGTGACGATGCGGCCTCATGCCTGAGGACAGCACATCCGGCGGCGGGAGCTTTCCGGTTCCCGTCGAGATCGATATATCGGTTGAAGCGGGCAACTGGCCCGATGAAGCAAGCCTGACGCGGCTGGTCGATCGCGCGGTTGACGCCGCCTTCGCCGAGACCGGTGTGACGGGTCGTTCCGAACTCAGCATTGTTTTTTCCGACGATGCCCATGTCCGTACCTTGAATGCGGACTGGCGCGGCAAGGACAAGCCCACCAACGTCTTGTCTTTCCCGGCTTTTCCGCATGTGAAAGGTGGTCCGCTGCCGCCGATGCTCGGCGACATCGTGCTTGCCGCCGAAACCGTGGCGCGCGAGGCGGCACTGGAAGACAAGCCGCTGGAGAACCATATCTGCCATCTCGTTATCCATGGCCTGCTGCATCTCATGGGTCATGATCACGAGACTGACGCCGAGGCCGAGGAGATGGAAGCCGTCGAGCGCGCCGCGCTTGCAAGGCTTGCCATTCGCGATCCCTACGCGTAACTAAAAAGATCAATTGACCGGACGACGATGAACGACAAACCAGAGACTGCCGCCCGCCCCGATGCCGGCAGTGCGATCAAGGCTTCCGATACGTCGGAAGAGGGATCAAGTCCCAGTACCGTTACCGCTGGTGTTGCCAACACCGGCAGCGCCGCCACCGGCCCGTCGCCTGCCGGTCCCTCCCTGTTCAACCGCGTGCTGGGCCTGTTCCGGCAACGCAACGGCACCAGCTTGCGCGAGGAGATCGCCGGCGCGCTCGCCGAAACGACAAGCGATGTCGAATCCTTCTCGCCTGGCGAGCGTGCCATGCTCAACAACATCCTGCGCCTGCGCGAAGTGCGCGTCGAGGACGTCATGGTGCCGCGCGCCGATATCGAGGCGGTCGAGATCGCCACGACGCTTGGTGACTTGCTTGGCATGTTCGAGCAATCCGGCCACTCCCGCATGCCGGTCTATTCCGAGACGCTCGACGACCCGCGCGGCATGGTCCATATCCGCGACGTGCTGGCCCATATCACCAAGATTGCGCGCGTCAGGAAGGGCCGCACGACCCGCAAAACGCCCGTCGCCACGGTTCTCGATCTTGCCCAGGTCGACCTCGCGCGCACCATCGGGGAGCTCAACCTGATCCGCCAGGTCCTGTTCGTGCCGCCGTCGATGCTTGCTTCCGACCTGATGGGCCGCATGCAGACGACGCGCACGCAAATGGCCCTGGTCATCGATGAATATGGCGGCACGGACGGCCTCGTCTCGCTCGAGGACATCGTCGAGATGGTGGTCGGCGACATCGAGGACGAGCACGACGATGACGAGCCGATGATCACCCAGACCGGTGACGGCGTGTTCATCGTCGACGGCAAGGCCGAGATCGACGAGGTCGCCAAGATGATCGGCGAGGATTTCGCCGCGGGTGAACATGGCGAATATGTCGACACCATTGGCGGCATGATCTTCAACACGCTCGGCCGCGTGCCGGCGCGCGGCGAGGTGGTGCAGGCCATTCCCGGCTTCGAGTTCCATGTGCTTGACGCCGATCCGCGCCGCGTCAAGCGTGTCCGCATCGTGCAGAGCCAGAAGGGCGAGCGCCGCCGGCGCGCCACGGCGCGCACCGAACAGGCCTGAAAAGCTCCGCGCCATGACGGTCGAGGATCCGTTCAAGCATCTGGTCCTCGGTTCTGGCGTATTCTACCGCGACCCGCGTGCGGCGCTGGATTGGCTCGAAGCGGCCTCGGGTTCGAGCGCAGCATGATGGTCAGCGATGCCGATGGAAAACTGGTCCATGCCGAGATGCGGTTCGGGGATGGCTACATCATCGTCGATTCCGAATGGGCCGATCACGTCGCGAGCCCCGCATCGGTCGGCGGCAAGAACACGCAGTCGGTCTATATCAGGCTGAGAGACGGCCTGGATGCACATTGCGAGCAGGCCCGCGCGGCCGGTGCTGCCATAATCCAGGAGCCGGCGGACCAGTTTTACGGCGAACGCCAGTATCGGGCGCGCGATCCTGAAAGCCATATCTGGACGTTTACGCAATCAATCCGTTCTGTTTCCCGTGAAGAGGCCGAGCGGTTGGGTGGCTTGCGCATCGAAGGCTGGCACCGGTAGAGCGCAGCCGGGTGGTGGCGCCGGCGTTTGGATTGCAGGCCGCGGCCTGATAAATCTTGCGTCCTGATTCTCGCGACTCGGAAGTATTCATGGTGCGCCTTGCCGGTCGGATAATTCTGCTCTGGGGCTGGCGCCGCGCGCTGGCGGCCTTTTTCGCCGGAGCGCTGGCGGTGCTGGGCCAGGCGCCCTACGATTTCTTCGCCGCCTGTTTCATTTCGTTTCCGGTGCTGGTCTGGCTGCTCGACGGCGCGACTGGCGAAGCCTCCGGCAGCCTGTTGCGCCGCCTGCGGCCGGCCTTCGCCGTCGGCTGGTGGTTCGGCTTCGGCTATTTCCTCGCCGGCCTCTGGTGGATCGGCTCGGCGCTGCTGGTCGAGGCCGACGACTTTGCCTGGGCGCTTCCCTTCGCTGTGGTCGGCATTCCTTTCGCGCTCGCATTCTTCTATGGCTTCGCAACGATGGTCGCCCGGCTCCTGTGGAGCAGCGATATCGGCCGTATCGCCGCCCTTGCCTTCGGTTTTGCGCTGGCGGAGTGGCTGCGCGGCTTCCTGTTCACCGGCTTTCCCTGGAATGCCGTCGGTTACGCGGCGATGCCGGTACCTATTTTGATGCAGAGCGTCTCGGTAACCGGCATGACCGGCATGAACGCGCTCGCGGTCTTCCTTTTCGCACTGCCGGCGCTGCTGGCGACGCGCCGGCATCTTCGGCTGGGCGCCACGCTGTTTGTCATACTCGCCGCACTCCATGTCGGCTTTGGCTATGTCAGGCTCACGGCCCCCGAAAAGCCGGCGACGCGCAGTCTCGATGTCCGCATCGTCCAGCCGGCCGTCGACCTGTCGGAAAAGTGGGACGCCTCGGTGCGCGACCGCATCTTCGCCACCTTGCTAGGCCTGTCCGCCAAGGCTCCGGACCCAGGTCACGAAAAACCGCAACTGATTCTCTGGCCGGAAACCTCGGTGCCGTTCCTTTTCACCGAGCGCCCCGATGCCTTGACGGCGCTGGGCGACATGCTGGGCGACGGCCAGATGCTGATCGCCGGCGTCGTGCGTGAAGAGGGCGGCTCGGCCGCCAGCGCCGAGAGCCGCTACTACAACTCCGTTGTGGCGATCAACGACAAGGGCGAAATCGCCGATGCCGTGGACAAGGTCCATCTGGTGCCGTTCGGCGAGTACCTGCCTTTTGCCGACCTGCTCGGCCGTTTCGGCATCGAACAGCTCGTCGCCGGGCCGCTGACGTTCACGGCCGGCAACGAGCGCCATCCCATCGCGCTGCCGGGCGGCATTCGTGCCCTGCCATTTATCTGTTATGAGGTGATCTTTCCCGATCTGGTGGCAGTTGACGCAACGTCAGCGCAGCTTATTGTGAACGTTACCAATGATGCGTGGTTCGGCGACACGCCGGGACCGTATCAGCATTTCAGGCAGGCCCAGATTCGCGCGGTGGAGAACGGATTGCCCTTGTTGCGTGCTGCCAACAACGGCATCTCGGCCGTTGTCGACATGCATGGCCGCGTCGTCGATGCGCTGGCGATCAACGCGCGCGGGGTCATCGATGTGAAGGTGCCTGTTTCCGAACAGACGGTGATTTCGCCCAACCAGCGGCGCATTAACGCAATGCTGATCATGTTGCTGTTTGCGCTGGTAGGGCTGCTGTTGAACGTAAGGCAAAAGCTACGGGTGAATTGACAGTTGGCACATTAGAAACTCATACTGTACGGCCTGAAAATTTCTCGAAGCCGGTGGATCGTTCTGTTGGGGCAGTCGCCTCCGGCTTTGTTTGGGCAGGAAAAACACAAAGCCGAAAAAATTCGGCGAGGAAAAAATGACAGAAGAAAACAAGAAGAAACCCAATCCCATCGATATTCACGTTGGAAGTCGGGTTCGGCTTCGCCGCAATATGCTCGGAATGAGCCAGGAAAAGCTGGGCGAGAATCTCGGCATCACGTTTCAGCAAATCCAGAAATATGAAAAGGGCACCAATCGCGTCGGTGCCAGCCGTCTGCAGGCGATAGCTTCGATACTCGGCGTGCCCGTCGCCTTCTTTTTCGAGGATGCGCCGGGCCAGGAGTTGACGGCCAACCGCGGCTTCGCCGAGGATAGCTCGATGGCTTTCGCGGTCGAATTCTGCGGCAGTCCCGAAGGGCTTCAGCTCAACCGGGCCTTTGTCAAGATCGCCGACGTCAAGGTGCGCCGCAGGATCATAGACTTGGTGAAATCGCTCGCCGAGGGCGATCTCGACTGATCGGCGATGCGCTTCGGACCGGCGGCGTGCACCGCCGGTGGCACAAGATATCGCTTCCGACATTCAGGCCAGACCCGCGGCAACGCTTGACGAGCAGCGCTTTGCCCCGCTAACACGTGGCGCGCCAAAATCGGCAGCCTGCCGATCGTTTTTCAAGAGGGGACACCCGTGACGCGGCAGAACTACTTCTTTACCTCGGAATCCGTTGCCGAGGGCCATCCCGATAAAGTCTGTGATAGGATCTCCGACGAAATTGTCGATCTGGTCTATCGTGAAGCCAAGAAGACCGGCATGGACCCGTGGAAAGTCCGTGTCGCCTGCGAGACGCTAGCGACCACCAACCGTGTCGTCATCGCCGGCGAGGTGCGCGTTCCCGAGACACTCTTGAAGAAGGACAAAGCCGGCAACGTCCTCAAGGACGCCGCGGGCCATCCGGTCGTCAATCCGGCGAAGTTCAAATCCGTCGCCCGCAAGGCGATCCGCGAGATCGGCTACGAGCAGGCCGGCTTCCACTGGAAGACGGCCAAGATCGAGGTCCTGCTGCATGGCCAGTCGCCTGATATCGGCCAGGGCGTGGACAACGCCGCCGACCGTCAGGGCGAGGAAGGTGCCGGCGACCAGGGCATCATGTTCGGCTATGCCTGCCGCGAGACGCCGGACCTGATGCCGGCGCCGATCTACTACAGCCACAAGATCCTTGAGCTTCTGGCCGCCGCCCGTCACGAAAACAACGGCGAGGCTGGCAAGCTCGGGCCGGACGCCAAGAGCCAGGTTACAGTCCGCTATGTCGACGGCAAGGCCGCGGAGGCGACGCAGATCGTGCTGTCGACCCAGCATCTCGATTCGAGCTGGGATTCCAAGAAGGTCCGCAAGGTCGTGGAACCCTATATCCGCGAGGCATTGGGTGACCTCAAGATCGCTGACGACTGCATGTGGTACATCAACCCGACCGGCAAGTTCGTCATTGGCGGTCCGGACGGCGATGCCGGCCTGACCGGCCGCAAGATCATCGTCGACACCTATGGCGGCGCGGCTCCTCATGGCGGCGGCGCCTTCTCCGGCAAGGACACCACCAAGGTCGACCGGTCGGCCGCCTATGCGGCGCGCTACCTGGCCAAGAACGTCGTGGCGGCGAAGCTCGCCGACCGCTGCACCATCCAGCTTTCCTATGCCATCGGCGTCGCCCAGCCGCTGTCGGTCTATGTCGACCTGCACGGCACCGGCAAGGTCGATGAGGCAAAGCTCGAGGACGCGCTGCGCACCGTGATGGACCTGTCGCCGTCAGGCATTCGCCGTCACCTCGATCTCAACAAGCCGATCTACGCCAAGACGTCGTCTTACGGCCATTTTGGCCGCAAGGCCGGCCGTGACGGTTCTTTCTCCTGGGAAAAGACCGATCTCGCCAAGGCGCTCAAGGATGCTGTCGCGGCCTGATCGCCACGACAGACCACGCGACCTGATGAGCCAGCAAGACAGGCCAAGCCGTACGACCGAAGCCTTCTTCGGCCGTCGGCGCGGCAAGCCCGTTCGCCCGCAGCAGGCGGCGGCCCTGGAAAGCGGCCTCGGCGCCTACCGGCTCGATCTGACGGCTGAAGCGCCGTCGGAATTGCGTACCTTGTTCAAAACCGAGGTTTCGGAGGTTCGGCTCGAGATCGGCTTTGGTGGCGGCGAACATCTTCTGCATCGCGCGACCGAGGCGCCGACGATCGGCTTCATCGGCGTAGAACCCTTCGTCAACGGCATGGCCAAGATGATGATGGCGGTGCGGGCAGCGCCGCTGGCCAATCTCAGGGTCTACGACGACGACGCCACCCAGTTGCTTGACTGGCTGCCGCCGGCCTCGCTCGACGGCATCGACCTTCTCTATCCCGATCCCTGGCCGAAGAAGAAGCACTGGAAGCGGCGTTTCGTCAGCCCGGTCAATCTCGACCGTTTCGCGCGCGTCCTGAAGCCGGGCTCGAAATTCCGCTTTGCGTCGGATATCGACACTTATGTGAACTGGACCTTGCTGCATTGCCGGGCGCATGGCGCCTTCACATGGCAGGCGGATGAGGCGGCGGACTGGCATCGCTCCTATGAGGGCTGGCCCGGCACGCGCTATGAGGCCAAGGCCATTCGCGAGGGTCGCCGGCCGGCCTATCTTACCTTCATCAGGACGTAAGCCCGCCCGAGCGGCAACGGCTGCGGCAACTTGCCGGGAGCCGGGATCATCGATAAATCGCCGCGATCCCAGCGGCTCGATACATCCCTAACTTCTGCATTCTCCGGCCCTGTAGCCATGCTGTCCGTGCCATCCCCAGCTCCATTGGCTGGGGATGAAAACCGGACAACTCATGTGCTACCTAATCCGGACAACTCATGTGCTTACGACAGGCCGGCACTGCGGGCTTGAAACACCAGCCCGGATCGTTTATATCGACCTCAAATTCTTGGTCGGGATGACGAAGAGTGGGTCCACCCGGTCCCGCTCTTTTTTATTACCTGCCGATAGGTTCGAAACGAACAACAGGCAATTGATGACTGCAACGGCAAGCGAAGGTGACGACCGCATCATCCGCGAAAGCGGCATCGATGCGCGCATTGCGGTGATCGTCCAGCCGGTGCTGCGCGGCATCGGTTTTCGCCTCGTGCGCGTGCATCTGTCCGGCCAGAACGGGCTGACGCTGCAGATCATGGCCGAGCGTGAGGACGGCACCATGACCGTCGAGGATTGCGAAGAGGTCAGCCGCGCGGTGTCGCCGGCGCTCGACGTCGATGATCCGATCGAAAAGGCATATCATCTCGAAGTTTCCTCGCCCGGCATCGACCGGCCCTTGGTGCGCAAATCGGATTTCGTGACCTGGACCGGTCATCTGGTGAAGATGGAGACATCGGTCGTCGTCGCTGACCGCAAGCGTTTCAAGGGCAAGATCGCCGAGGCCGGTGAGAACGACGTGCTGATCGAGCGCGACAAGGCGGCCTATGGTGAGGAGCCGACGGTGCGCGTGCCCTATGACACCATTGCCGATGTCCGGCTGATCCTGACCGACGACCTCATTCGCGAAGCGTTGTCGAAGGACAACAGGGCGCGCAAGGAAGCCAAGAGACGCCGCGGTGAACCGGACGACGATGTGTCCGAGGGTGCGGAACCGGACGCCACGGAAGAACACGAACAGGAAATTTGATTGAGCTGCCGGGCGCAAAGGTCCGGCGAACAGGCTCGGGAGAAAGAACATGGTTGTAAGCGCCAACAGACTTGAACTGCTGCAGATTGCCGATGCGGTCGCGCGTGAGAAGTCGATCGACAAGTCGATCGTCATCGCCGCCATGGCCGATGCGATCCAGAAGGCGGCACGCTCGCGTTATGGCCAGGAGACCAACATCCGCGCCGACATCAACCCGAACACCGGCGAGATGAAGCTGCAGCGGCTGATGGAGGTGGTCGAGAAAGTGGACGACTACGCCACCCAGATCGCCATTTCCTCGGCCCGTGAGCGTAATCCCGATGCCCAGCTCGGCGATTTCATCGCCGAACAGCTGCCGCCAATGGATTTCGGCCGTATCGCCGCCCAGTCGGCCAAGCAGGTCATCGTACAGAAGGTGCGCGAGGCCGAACGCGACCGCCAGTATGATGAGTACAAGGACCGTATCGGTGAGATCGTCAACGGCACCGTCAAGCGCGTCGAGTACGGCAACGTCATCGTCGATCTCGGCCGTGGCGAGGCGATCATCCGCCGCGACGAGCTGATCCCACGCGAAAACTACAAATACGGCGATCGCGTCCGTGCCTATGTTTACGACGTGCGCCGCGAGCAGCGCGGCCCGCAGATCTTCCTGTCGCGCACCCATCCGCAGTTCATGGCCAAGCTCTTCACCATGGAAGTGCCGGAGATCTATGACGGCATCATCGAGATCAAGTCGGTCGCCCGCGACCCGGGCTCGCGCGCCAAGATCGCCGTCATCTCGCGTGATAGCTCGATCGACCCGGTCGGCGCCTGCGTCGGTATGCGCGGCAGCCGCGTCCAAGCCGTCGTCGGCGAATTGCAGGGCGAGAAGATCGACATCATTCCGTGGTCGCCTTCGGCCGCCTCCTTCATCGTCAACGCATTGCAGCCGGCGGAAGTCGCCAAAGTCGTGCTCGACGAGGATGCGGAGCGCATCGAAGTGGTGGTTCCCGACGATCAGCTGTCGCTGGCCATCGGCCGCCGCGGCCAGAACGTGCGCCTTGCCTCGCAGCTCACCGGCTGGGACATCGACATCCTGACCGAGGCCGAGGAATCCGAGCGCCGTCAGAAGGAATTCGTCGAGCGCTCGGCGCTGTTCATGGAAGCACTCGATGTCGACGAGATGGTCGGCCAGGTGCTGGCTTCCGAAGGCTTCACCAGCGTCGAGGAAGTCGCCTATGTCGATGCCGGCGAGATCGCCTCGATCGACGGTTTCGATGAGGATACCGCCTCTGAAATCCAGACCCGCGCCCGCGAGTATCTGGAGAAGATTGAGGCCGAGCACGACGAGAAGCGCAAGGCGCTGGGCGTTTCGGATGATCTGCGCGAAATCCCCGGCGTCACCACCGCCATGATGGTGACGCTCGGCGAGGACGGCGTGAAGACGATCGAGGATTTCGCCGGCTATGCCGCCGACGACCTCACCGGCTGGAAGGAACGCAAGGACGGCGAGACCAAGGTCTATCCCGGCGTGCTGGCCAATCACGGCGTTTCGCGCGCCGATGCCGAGCAGATGGTTCTGGCCGCTCGCCTCAAGGCCGGCTGGATCACCGAAGACGAGCTTGCGGCCGAAGAAGAAACGGCTGACGAAGCCGTTGGTGCGTGAGGTGAAACCGCATCGCACACAACCCGCCCTTGGACGAGATGAACGATCGCACCTGCATCGTCACCCGAAAACAGGCCGAACCGGATGAACTGATCCGGTTCGTCGTCGGCCCGGATTCGGCCGTCGTTCCCGATCTCAAGAGAAATCTACCCGGCCGTGGTTGCTGGGTGAGTGCCGACCGCCTACATATCGAGAAGGCGGCGGCCAAGAACCTTTTTGCCCGCGCCTTTAAGGCACAGGTGGTCGTGCCGCCCGATCTCGGTGGCATGGTCGACGGGTTGCTCTCCAGATTCGCTCTGGGCATGCTGGGCCTTGCCCGCAAGGCAGGCGCGATTTCGCTCGGTGCTACCAAAGTCGAGAGCGCGGTGCGCGGTGGGCTGGCGCTTTTCGTGCTCCACGCCACCGAAGCGTCCGACGATGGCGTACGCAAGATCAGTCAGGCGCGGCGGGCGACCGTCCATATCGGCGGCCCTTCCATCCTTGCCTACAAACTTTTCTCCGAGGCCGAGTTGAGCTTGGCATTGGGGGGTACAAATGTGATACATGCTGCCGTCCTCGCGGGAGACGCGGGTAAGGCGGTCCAGAAGCGCATGGTTGCGCTCGACCGATATCGGGGCGGAACCCCGGACGATCTTGCAATGCTTGCGGCCGTTGCTGACGAAGATGATGCCGCAGAGGATATGGAATGAGCGATACGAAATCGGGCGACGACAAGACGTTGAGTGTTACACCGAAGAAGACCTTGACGCTGAAGCGCCCCGGCATGGAACAGGGCACTGTGCGCCAGAACTTCTCGCACGGCCGTACCAAGTCGGTCGTGGTCGAGACCAAGAAGCGCAAGTTCTCGCTGCCCGGCGACAAGCCGGAGCCGGCTGCGGCTCCGCCTGCGTCTGCGCCCGTCTTCACGCCGAAGCCGGCAGTCGTGGCGGCACCTGTCGTGCAGGAAGCGCCCAAGGCACCGCCCCCGCCGCCGCCTCCGGTCGAGCGCAGCGGCATGGTGCTGAACGAACTGTCGCGCAGCGAAATGGAAGCGCGCCGCAGGGCGCTCGAGGGCTCGAAGGTCCGCGAGGTCGAAGACCGTCAGCGCGCAGCCGACGAGGCCAAGCGCCGCGCCGAGGACGAAGAGCGCCGCAAGCGCGAACGCGAGGACTCCGCACGCCGCCAGGCCGAGGAAGAGGCCCGGTTGCAGACCGAGGCCGAATCGCGCCGTCGCGCCGAGGAAGAAGCACGCCGCCGCGCACCGCAAGCCGCTGAGTTGGCGACCGCCGACGAGGAGGAAGGGGCCAAGCCGAAGCGGGCGACCGCCGGTGCACCGGTGCGCCGCCTGGTCACGCCCGAAGTGGCACGCCCGGCCAAACCCACCAAGAGCGAGGAAGATCGCCGCCGTGGCAAGCTGACACTGAATTCCGCGTTGTCCGACGAGGACGCGCGGGCCCGTTCGCTGTCGTCGATGCGTCGCCGCCAGGAAAAATTCAAGCGCGCAATGCACAATGAGCCGCGCGAGAAGGTCATGCGCGAAGTGATCCTGCCCGAAACCATCACCATCCAGGAATTGGCGCAGCGCATGTCCGAGCGTGCTGTCGACCTCGTCAAGTACTTCATGAAGCAGGGCCAGATTCTGAAGCCGGGCGACGTCATCGACGCCGATACGGCCGAGCTGGTGGCTACCGAATTCGGCCACACGGTCCGCCGCGTCGCCGAGTCCGATATCGAGGAAGGCCTGTTCAACATCGCCGATCGTCCGGAAGACCTCGTGTCGCGTCCGCCGGTCGTCACCATCATGGGCCACGTCGACCACGGCAAGACGTCGCTGCTCGATGCGATCCGCAACGCCAATGTCGTTTCCGGCGAGGCCGGCGGCATCACCCAGCATATCGGCGCCTATCAGGTCGAGAAGAACGGTCAGAAGATCACCTTCATCGACACGCCCGGCCACGCCGCTTTCACGGCGATGCGCGCCCGTGGCGCCCAGGCCACCGACATCGCCATCCTGGTGGTGGCGGCCGACGACAGCGTCATGCCGCAGACGATCGAATCGATCAGCCATGCCAAGGCTGCCGGCGTTCCGATCATCGTGGCGATCAACAAGATCGACAAGCATGATGCCGATCCGCAGAAAGTGCGCTCGGAACTCTTGCGTCATGAAGTCTTCGTCGAATCGATGGGCGGTGAAGTGCTGGACGTCGAGGTGTCGGCGACCAAGGGCACCAATCTCGACAAGTTGCTCGAAGCGATCCTGCTGCAGGCCGAAATCCTCGACCTCAAGGCCAACCCCGACCGCACCGCCGAGGGTGTCGTCATCGAAGCGCAGCTCGACAAGGGCCGTGGTCCCGTCGCCACCGTGCTGGTGCAGACCGGCACCTTGATGCCGGGCGACATCCTTGTCGCCGGCAACGAATGGGGTCGCGTGCGCGCGCTGGTCAACGATCGCGGCGATCAGATCAAGGAAGCGCCGCCGGCAATGCCGGTCGAGGTGCTCGGCCTTCAGGGAACCCCACAGGCCGGCGACCGCTTCGCCGTGGTCAACAACGAAGCCCGTGCCCGCGAGATCACCGAATACCGCCAGCGTCTGGCGCGCGAGAAGGCGGTGGCCAGGCATGCCGGCCAGCGCGGCTCGCTCGAACAGATGATGTCGCAGCTGCAGACGAGCGGGTTGAAGGAATTCCCGCTGGTCATCAAGGGCGACGTGCAGGGTTCGATCGAAGCGATCAATGCTGCCCTGGACAAGCTCGGCACCGATGAAGTGCGTGCGCGCATCGTTCATTCCGGCGCCGGCGCCATCACCGAAAGCGACGTCTCGCTGGCGGAAACGTCGGGCGCGGCGATCATCGGCTTCAACGTGCGCGCCAATGTGCAGGCGCGTGCCGCGGCCGCGGCCGCGGGCATCGAGATCCGCTACTACTCGATCATCTACAACCTGGTGGATGATGTGAAAGCGGCTCTGTCGGGCCTGTTGTCGCCGGAGCGTCGCGAGACCTTCATCGGCAATGCCGAGATCCTCGAAATCTTCGACATCACCAAGGTCGGCAAGATCGCCGGCTGCCGTGTCACCGAAGGCAAGGTCGAACGTGGCGCGGGCGTACGCCTGATCCGCGACAACGTCGTCATCCACGAAGGCACGCTGAAGACCCTGAAGCGCTTCAAGGACGAGGTTTCGGAAGTCCCTGGCGGCCAGGAGTGCGGTATGGCCTTCCAGAACTACGAGGACATGCGCGTCGGCGACGTCATCGAGTGCTTCCGCGTCGAGATGGTGACCCGCACACTCTGAGTTCGAGTGGCTTGTCGATACCGGGCGGTGGTCGAAAGACCGCCGCCTCAGTGCTATTGAGAATGACCGTTTGAGACATGCGGCACGGTCCCATCCCGCGCCTCACGCTTTCAGGATTGAGAAAAATGCCGCGTTCCACGACATCAAGTCCATCCCAGCGCATGCTGCGCGTCGGCGAGCAGGTGCGCCATGCGCTCTCCGAAACTCTGCAGCGTGGCGAGATCATCGACCCGTTGATTGAAAACTCGGTTGTTTCGGTCTCCGAAGTGCGCATGTCGCCCGATCTCAAGATCGCCACCGCCTTTGTTTCTCCGCTCGGCGCCAAGGACGCCGACGCGGTGATCGAGGCGCTGAACAAGCATGCCAAGTTCGTGCGCGGCCGCGTCTCCGGCGCGCTCAGGCAGATGAAGTACATGCCGGAATTCCGCTTCCGGCTGGATACGTCCTTCGACAATTTCGCCAGGATCAACGATCTGCTGAAATCGCCCGAAGTGGCGCGCGATCTGGATAGCGACGACAATAAGGAAGAAGAATAATGGCGCGTCGCGGCAAGAAAAAGGGCCGGCCGGTCTCCGGCTGGGTGGTCCTGGACAAGCCGGTCGGTATGGGCTCGACCGAGGCCGTGTCCAAGATCAAATGGCTGTTCCAGGCCGAAAAGGCCGGCCATGCCGGCACGCTCGACCCTCTTGCCTCCGGCATGCTGCCGATCGCGCTAGGCGAAGCCACCAAGACCGTGCCCTACGTGCAGGACGGCGCCAAGGTCTACCGTTTCACCGTTGCCTGGGGCGATGAGCGTTCCACCGACGATCTTGAAGGGCCGGTGACGAAGAGCTCCGAGCTGCGTCCGGCGGAAGCCGAGGTGCGGACGCTGCTGCCGAAATACACCGGCGTCATCATGCAGACGCCGCCGCAATTCTCGGCCATCAAGATTGCGGGCGAGCGCGCCTACGACCTCGCCCGCGAAGGCGGGACGGTCGACATACCCGCGCGCGAGATCGAGATCGGCCGGCTCGATATTGTCGAGCATAAGCCGGACCAGACGATTTTCGAAGTCGAATGCGGCAAGGGCACGTATGTGCGTTCGCTGGCCCGCGACATGGGCCGCGACCTCGGCTGCTTCGGCCATATCAGCGAGCTGCGCCGGGTCGAGGTTGAGCCGTTCACGCCGGAGGACTTCGTCACCATCGCCGAACTCGAGGCCGCCCGCTTCGGCGCGCAAGGCGAGGACAAATCGGACCCAGAGGCAGATTCTGCTGGCGCGGTGGAAGTGCCGATCGACTTCGGCGCCATTGACGGGCTTCTCGTCGACACGTCAGCGGCGCTCGACTGTCTGCCGCAGATCGCCATCAGCGATGACGCGGCGACAAAGATCCGCCTCGGCAATCCGGTCATCATCCGTGGCCGTGACGCACCGGTGGAGGCGGAAGAGGCCTGCGCGACGTCACGTGGCAAGCTGGTCGCCATCGGCGCCATCGAGCAAGGCATGTTCAAGCCCAAGCGGGTCTTTGCCGGGTGATGCCACACATCTAATGTCGGTGCGACATCGCGGCAGGGGGCTCCATGGCAAAGGCTGACACGGTCAAGAAGCGCGCGCCGGTGAAGACGAGGCGGCCGCCTGTCGGCGCCTCGCCGGGCACATTGATCGCCGATCCAGCGGCGCGGCGCTCCGAATTGCGGCTGACCCTGATCTCGCCGCAGAAGTTCAAGACGATCGACAATGCCAGCATCGACGATGTCGGGGCCAATTGCCGGAAATGGCCGGTCATCTGGCTTGACTGCACCGGCCTCGCCAACATCCAGTTGATCGAGGAGATCGGCCGCATCTTCAGCCTGCATCCGCTGGCGCTGGAGGATGTCGTCAATACCGGCCAGCGGCCGAAAGTCGACTTCTTCGAGGATCACGCCTTCGTCGTCATGCGCATGATCGACGATGTCACGTCGCATCGCTACGAACAGATCGCTCTCTTCCTCGGCGAGAACTTCGTCGTCACCTTCCAGGAACGCGAGGGCGATCCGTTTAATCCGGTGCGCAAGCGCATCGAGAGTTCGGCGCCCAACCGGTTGCGCACACGCGGCGCCGACTATCTCGCCTACGCGCTGATCGACGCCATCGTCGACAGCTATTTTCCGCCGATCGAGGCTGCCGGCGACCTTGTCGACAGCATCGAGGACCAGATGTTGCATTCGACGCACAAGCACCAAATGCGGCAGTTGCACGAATTGCGGCGCGATGCCAACGTCCTGAAAGGCGTGCTGTGGCCCATGCGCGATGCGCTGGCCACCCTGATCCGTAACGACGTGGCCTATGTCGGAGCCGAGACCAAGGTCTTCCTCAACGACACGCTCGACCATTCGCTCAGGCTGATTGAACTGGTCGAGACCCAGCGCGACATGCTGACCGGCCTGATCGAAATGCACTTGTCGCTGAGCCAGGCCCGCACCAACGACGTCATCTCCTATCTCACCATCGTCTCGGTCATCTTCATGCCGCTCACCTTCCTAGTTGGCATCTGGGGCATGAATTTCGACCCCGCGAGCTCGCCATGGAACATGCCGGAGCTGAAGGCGTACTACGGATATCCGTTGTCGCTGCTGTTCATGGCTGCCGTCGCTGTCGGGCTGATTGCATTCTTCAAATGGAAGAAATGGCTTTGACTGGGATTAAACCTGCCATTTGAGCGTCAAAAGCCGGCTTGTGAATTGGGCTGGTGTTTTTCGGGAAATTGCACTATATGCGCCGCAGCATAGCGCCTTGACGCCTTGCATGCACGGCCCCTGCTGGACGACATCCCGGCTGTGGGCGACCCGTTTCCTCAAACAGATAAGGAAAAACACGATGTCGATTACTGCCGAGCGCAAACAGGAATTGATGGGTGAATTCGCAACCGCCAAGGGCGATACCGGTTCTCCGGAAGTCCAGGTAGCCATCCTTTCCGAGCGCATCAAGAACCTGACCGACCATTTCAAGGACCACAAGAAGGATAACCATTCCCGCCGTGGTCTGCTCGCTCTCGTGTCCCAGCGCCGCAGCCTGCTTGATTATCTCAAGCGTAAGGACGACACGCGCTATCAGACACTGATCGAGAAGCTCGGTCTGCGCCGTTGACGAATTGACCGGCGGACTTTCCCGGGGAAGTCCGCCGGTCACGCATTCTGCCAGTCGTATCGGCTGGCCAGACCCGGTTTCGAGCGTGCAGAGGGCCACTCGAAACCGCCCATGGACGGTCATGGGGCAGGATTGCAGGACGCTCGTGCGCGCTCGTCGCGCTTAAATCATCCGAGCTTCCCGTTGTCTTGCCCGTGGCTGCCCGAGAAAGGAAGCCAGGGAAAGGGCATCCGCGCACCGTGAAACGGCGCGCCCCTTTCCGCTTATTAAGGACAAGACATGTTCAATCACCACAAAGTAGAAATCGAATGGGGCGGCCGTCCGCTCATCCTGGAAACCGGCAAGATCGCGCGCCAGGCTGACGGCGCGGTGCTCGCCACCTACGGCGAGACCAAGGTTCTCGCCACCGTCGTTTCGATGAAGGAGCCGAAGCCCGGCCTCGACTTCTTTCCGCTGACCGTCAACTACCAGGAAAAGACCTATGCCGCCGGCAAGATCCCGGGCGGCTATTTCAAGCGCGAAGGCCGTCCGAGCGAAAAGGAAACGCTGGTTTCCCGACTCATCGACCGCCCGATCCGCCCGCTCTTCGCCGCCGGCTACAAGAACGACACCCAGATCGTCGTCACCGTCGTCCAGCATGACCTCGAAAACGATCCGGACATCCTGTCGATTGTTGCCACCTCGGCCGCTCTGACGCTCTCCGGCGTTCCGTTCATGGGCCCGGTCGGCGGCGCCCGCGTCGGTTACATCAACGGCGAATATGTGCTGAACCCGCATGTCGACGAGATGCAGGAATCCAAGCTCGACCTCGTTGTCGCCGGCACCGCCGACGCCGTGCTGATGGTCGAGTCGGAAGCCAGGGAACTTGGCGAAGAGCTGATGCTCGGCGCCGTCATGTTCGGCCACAAGGGTTTCCAGCCGGTCATCGACGCCATCATCAAGCTGGCCGAAGTTGCCGCCAAGGAGCCGCGCGACTTCACCGCGCCGGATTATTCCGCGCTTGAGGCCGCGATGCTGAAGATCGTCGGCGACGAGCTCAGCGATGCCTACAAGAACGTCGACAAGCAGAAGCGTTATGCCGCCGTCGACGCCGTCAAGGCGAAGGTCAAGGCAGCGTTTGCCCCCGCCGAAGGCGAAGACGCCAAGTACACCTCCGAACAGATCGGCTCGGTGTTTAAGGAGCTCCAGGCCAAGGTCGTGCGCTGGAACATTCTCGACACCGGCTCGCGCATCGATGGCCGCGACCTCAAGACCGTGCGCAAGATCGTCTCCGAAGTCGGCGTCCTGCCGCGCACCCACGGCTCGGCGCTGTTCACCCGCGGCGAGACCCAGGCGCTGGTCGTTGCCACGCTCGGCACCGGCGAGGACGAGCAGTATGTCGATTCCTTGACCGGCATGTACAAGGAGAAGTTCCTCCTTCACTACAACTTCCCTCCCTACTCAGTCGGTGAGACCGGCCGCATGGGGTCGCCCGGCCGCCGCGAAATCGGTCACGGCAAGCTCGCCTGGCGCGCCATCCGTCCGATGCTGCCGAGCGCTGACCAGTTCCCCTACACGCTGCGCGTCGTCTCGGAGATCACCGAGTCCAACGGTTCGTCGTCGATGGCTACCGTCTGCGGTACCTCGCTGGCGCTGATGGATGCCGGCGTGCCGCTGGCCAAGCCGGTTGCCGGCATCGCCATGGGCCTGATCAAGGAAGGCGAGCGCTTCGCCGTGCTCTCCGACATCCTTGGCGACGAGGATCATCTCGGCGACATGGACTTCAAGGTTGCCGGCACCGAAGGCGGCATCACCTCGCTGCAGATGGACATCAAGATCGATGGCATCACCGAAGAGATCATGAAGATCGCCCTCGGCCAGGCCAAGGACGGCCGCCTGCATATTCTCGGCGAGATGGCCCATGCTCTGACCGGCGCCCGCCCCGAACTCGGCGAGTTCGCGCCGCGCATCGAGGTCATGCACATCCCGACCGACAAGATCCGCGACGTCATCGGTTCGGGCGGCAAGGTCATCCGCGAGATCGTCGAGAAGACCGGCGCCAAGATCAACATCGAGGACGACGGCACGGTCAAGATCGCTTCCTCGAACGCCAAGGAGATCGAGGCGGCGAAGAAGTGGATTCACACCATCGTTGCCGAGCCGGAAGTCGGCGAAATCTACGAAGGTACGGTCGTCAAGACCGCCGACTTCGGCGCCTTCGTCAACTTCTTCGGTCCGCGTGACGGCCTCGTCCACATCTCGCAGCTTGCCAACGACCGGGTCGCCAAGACCTCGGACGTCGTCAAGGAAGGCGACAAGGTGTGGGTCAAGCTGATGGGCTTCGACGAGCGCGGCAAGGTCCGCCTGTCGATGAAAGTCGTCGACCAGGCCACCGGCAAGGAAATCGCGCGCGAGAAGAAGACAGAAGGCGAAGAAGACGCCGCCTGAGCGATCTGACGGCAAATGAGGCGGGCGCGGCTTAGGTCGCGCCCGTTTTTGTTTATGGAGCACGGCTATGTCCGCTGAAGCGCTGAAGACGCTTTTTCATCCGTTCGCTGCCGAGGCTCTTTCCCCACCGCGCAAGGGCGAGCACATCCTCTTCATTGGCGCCGAACCTGGCCTGCGCTTGCCGCCGGCTTTCGAGGCTACGATGCATCTCGTACAGGGCTTCCGGCCGTATTTCCGTGCGTTGCAGGCGGCGGGCTTCACGGTCACGCCGCAATCGACCGGCGACCGTTTTGATGCCGCGCTCGTGCTCGCCGGCCGCCATCGCGGTCAGAACGAACTGCGCATCGCCGAGGCTTTCGAGCGCGTGGACGAGGGTGGATTGATCGTCATTGCCGGCGGCAAGGAGGATGGCATCGCCAGCCTGCGCAAGCGCGTCGGCGATCTCGCGCCGCTTGATGGCCACATGCCGAAATATCACGGCATTGCCTTCTGGCTGCGCCGCCCGGCCGACACGCAAGCCGCCGCCGCGCTACGCGCTGCCAATCCCGCCTTGCTGGTTGGCGAGCGGTTCCACACCGCACCCGGCATGTTCTCCTTCGATCGCGTCGATGCCGGTTCGAAACTGCTGGTCGAGAACTTGCCCGGCGATCTGCGTGGCAGTGCGGCCGATTTCTGCGCCGGCTGGGGCTACGTGGCGGCGGAGATGGCTGCCCGCTCGCGGGGCTTGTCGGCCCTCGATCTTTACGAGGCCGATTTCGATGCGCTGGAGGCGGCCAGGGGCAATCTCGGCAACACCGTGGCGCAGGGCTTCTTCTGGATGGATCTGCTCGCCGAGCCTGTCGAGCGCCGTTACGACGTCATCGCCATGAACCCGCCCTTCCATCGCAGCCGTGCGGCGGAGCCGGAGATTGGTGCCGGCATGATCCGCGCGGCAGCCAAGGCCCTGAAGCCCGGTGGACGCCTGTTCATGGTCGCCAACCGGCAGCTTCCTTACGAGCCGGTGCTGTCGGCCGCCTTTGCCAGTCATGCGGAGCTTGCCCGCGACGGCATGTTCAAGGTGTTTGCCGCGCGCAGGTAATGCGGAGCGGGGGGTTATCAATGCAGGTTGGCGACGCGCCTCATGTCGTCGGCGACATGCCCGTCGCCAACGCTGATCTTGAGCGGTGCTGGCCGGCCGAACAGGTAGCCTTGCACCACCTCGCAGCCGGCGGCCCGCAGCAGCGTCGCCTGGCTTTCGGTCTCGACGCCTTCGGCGATGATGCTGACGCCGAGCGCCCGCGACAGCCCGACAATGGTCGACACGACCGCGCCGGAGCTGGCATCGGTATCGATGCGGTTGACGAAGGAACGGTCGATCTTCAGCTTGCCGAACGAGAAGTCGATCAGATAGCTGAGATTGGAATAGCCGGTGCCGAAATCATCGACGGCGACCGAGATTCCCATCTCGGCAAGTTCTTTCAAGATGATGGCCGCGCGGTCGCGGTCCTGCATCATCGCCGTCTCGGTGACTTCCAGTTCCAGCCGTGACGGCTTGATGCCGGTGGCCCGCATCGTGTCGCGCACAATGCCGACGAAGTCCTTGGTCATGAACTGGACCGGCGAGATGTTGACGGCGACGAAACAGTCGTCAGGCAGATGGCGGGCATCGCTGCAGGCCTTGCGCAGAACCCATTCGCCGATCGGGTTGATCATGCCGGTCTCCTCGGCGATCTGGATGAACTCCATCGGCGGGATCATGCCGCGTTCGGGATGCTTCCAGCGGATCAATGCCTCGTAGCCGACGATGCGGCCGGTCGGGAGGTCGAGCTGCGGCTGATAGTGCAGGTCGAAATCGCCGCGTTCAAAGGCGCTATGCAGCTCGGATTCGACCCATTGGCGATGGTCGGCCACGCGTCCCATCTCGCTGTCGAAGACCGACCAGTTGCCAACCCCTCTGGCACGCGCATTCTGCAGCGCCAGGTTGGAGCGCCGCAGGATAAGGACCGGATCGATACCGTCCTTGGGCATCGCCACGATGCCGACCGACAGGCTCACCGATTGCTGGTGGCTGCCGAGTTCATACGGCTCCATCATCTCGTCGATGAGCCTCTCGACCATGCTTTCCAGGGTTCCCCGGATCAGATGGTCCGGGAGCAGCACCGCGAACTCGCCGGCCCCGATGCGGCCGATCAGGGCGCGCGCGGGCACGCAGTCGTGCAGCCGCCTGGTGAAGGCGCGGATCAGTTCATCGCCCTGGGTGTAGCCGATAGCGTCGTTGATCTGCTTGAACCGGTCAATGTCGATGTCGATCAGGAACACCGGTTCCCCGGTGCGGCTTGTCGCGCATGCCGCCTCGGCGATCTTGCCGACCATGGCCGAGCGCGCCAGCAGTCCGGTCAGCTTGTCGAAATGGGTTTCGTTGAAGACGAAATCGGCCGATTCATCGATGCCGGCGAAGAAGGACATTGCCGCCACCGATGCCGCCAGCGCGCAAAGCGCGGCCATCACCGAGACCATCATATCAGCCGATATGCCGGCAAACCCGTCGCCGAGGCCGTGCTTCAGGCCCCAGATGCCGAGGACGAAACTGCCAATGCCCGAACTTGCTATCGTGAGCAGTCGGAACACGGGTGTTCGCTTCGGGTTGCTGATGCCAGGCATGAGAAGGTCCCCAGATGGGGAGCTCTATAGCGGAAATCCCCTTAAAATGAGTTTCCGCGAATGAATCCAATTTTACTGGAGAGGATTATTTTCTTTACTGGCAAAGGACCCCACTTGGGGACGCTTCAGTCACGCCCGCCATCCGTCTGCTTCAACTCATCGAGTGTCGGCATCGAGACGATATGATAGCCGGAATCGACATAGTGGATCTCGCCGGTGACACCGGAAGCAAGGTCGGACAGGAGATAGAGCGAGGAGCCGCCGACCTCGTCGATCGTCACCGTCCGGCGCAACGGCGAGTTGCGCTGCTGGTAGGAGAACATGTGGCGCGCGTCAGAAATGCCGGCGCCGGCCAGTGTGCGCACCGGACCGGCCGAGATGCCGTTGACCCGGATGCCGCGTGGGCCGTAGTCGTTGGCGAGGTAGCGCACGCTGGCCTCGAGCCCAGCCTTGGCGACCCCCATGACATTGTAGTTCGGCATGACGCGGACCGAGCCGGCATAAGTCAGCGTGATCATCGAGCCGCCGGCAGTCATCAGCGGCGCTGCGTTGCGCGCCACTTCGGTGAAGGAATAGCAGGAGATCACCATGGTGCGGACGAAATTGTCCCGGCTGGTGTCGGCATAGAGGCCTTTCAATTCGTTCTTGTCTGAAAAGCCGATGGCATGGACGACGAAGTCCAGTCCGCCCCACGCCTTGCCGAGCGTCTCGAACGTGGCGGCGACCGAAGCGCTGTCCTCGACGTCGCAGGGAACGACCAGCGAAGCGCCGAGCTTGTCGGCGAGCGGCTTGACGCGGCGGCCGAAAGCCTCGCCCTGATAGGTGAAGGCGAGTTCCGCCCCATGTTCGGACAATTTCCGGGCGATGCCCCAAGCAATCGAATGATCGTTGGCGACACCCATGACAAGCCCACGCTTGCCCTTCATCAATCCGTCCATGGCCGGCAAATCCTTATATAAAAAAACTTGGCCTTATGCGGAATAGCGCTGGAAAACGAGCGTTGCGTTGGTGCCGCCGAAACCGAAGGAATTCGACAGAACGGTGTCGATCCCTGCGTTGTCGATGCGCTTGCGCACGATCGGCATGCCCTCGAATTCCGGATCGAGCGTCTCGATATGGGCGCTTTCGCCGATGAAGCCGCCTTGCATCATCAGGATCGAATAGATGGATTCCTGCACGCCTGCCGCGCCCAGCGAATGGCCGGTCAGCGACTTCGTCGACGTGATGAACGGCATCTTCTCGCCGAACACTTCACGGATCGCGCCCATTTCCTTGGAATCCCCGACCGGCGTCGAGGTGCCGTGGGTGTTGATGTAGTCGACCGGCGTGGAAACCGTCGCCAGCGCCTGGCGCATGCAGCGGACCGCGCCTTCGCCCGAGGGCGCGACCATGTCGAAACCGTCCGAGGTCGCGCCATAGCCGACGATCTCTGCGTAGATCTTGGCGCCGCGCGCCTTGGCATGTTCCAACTCTTCCAGCACCAGCACGCCGGCGCCGCCGGCAATGACGAAGCCGTCGCGATTGGCGTCATAGGCGCGCGATGCGGTCGAGGCCCTGTCGTTGAACTTCGATGACATGGCGCCCATGGCGTCGAACAGGTCCGACATCGTCCAGTCGAGATCCTCGTGGCCGCCGGCAAAGACCATGTCCTGCTTGCCCCACTGGATCAGCTCGTAACCATTGCCGATGCAATGCGCCGAGGTCGAGCAGGCCGAGGAGATCGAATAGTTGACGCCATGGATTTTGAACCACGTGGCCAGCGTCGCCGACGCGGTCGACGACATCGCCTTCGGCACCGCGAAGGGACCGATGCGCTTGGGACTGCCGTTCTTGAGCGTGGTTTCGGCCGCCTCGACGATGGTGCGGGTGGAGGGGCCGCCCGAACCCATGACGATGCCGGTGCGCTCATTGGTGATGTCGCTCTCGCCGAGACCGGCATCCGCGATCGCCTGGTCCATGGCGACGTGATTCCAGGCCGCGCCCTGGCTCAGGAAGCGCATCGCGCGGCGGTCGATCATGGCGGAAGGGTCGAGCGTCGGCGCGCCCCAGACCTGGCAGCGGAAGCCATGCTCGGCAAAGGAATCGGAAAAGCTGATGCCGGATCTGGCATCATGCAGCGAGGTCTGCACCTCGTTGGCATTGTTGCCGATCGACGACACGATGCCGAGGCCTGTGACTACGACACGTCTCATTCGCAACTCCTTCCAGGGATGCTGGCCAATGGGCGGGCCAGGGCTGCGGTCAAGCGACCGCCGACTGCTTTGACAGGCCGACCTTCAGGTCCGTCGCCGCATATATGGGCTCGCCATCCGCCTTCATCCAGCCATCAGCGATGCCGAGCACCAGCCGGCCGCGCATCACACGCTTGAAATCCACGCCATACTCGACCTTCTTGACCGATGGCGTGACCATGCCCTTGAACTTGACCTCTCCGGTCGACAGCGCCATTCCCCTGCCGGGTTCGCCAAGCCAGCCGAGGTAAAAACCCGTCAATTGCCACAGGGCGTCCAGGCCGAGACACCCAGGCATGATCGGATTGCCGATGAAATGACAGGCAAAGAACCACAGGTCGGGCTTGATATCGAATTCCGCGCGGATGAAACCCTTATCGAAGGCGCCGCCGGTCTCGCTGACCTCGGTGATACGATCGAACATCAGCATCGGCGGGTAGGGCAGCTGGGCATTGCCCTCTCCGAACAGCTCGCCGCGGGCGCAGGCCAGCAATTCTTCGTAGTCGTAGCTGGATTTCGAACCCGCCATCAATTTCGTCCCCATATCGTCCGGGCGGTAGCGTGCCCTTGTCGTTGGTGTCCTAACACAATCTGTTTCAGGCCGGAAACCGGCGTTTGCGCTTAACCCGCCAGTCCGCCCGGGTCAATGCGCGCTATTGATCGCATTCGGGCGACAGAATATATCTCAACAGGGGTCCGGTTTCGGCAGACATTCATTTTTTTGCCATTCTGGGCGTGTCTTGAAGCGGGACTGTGAGTTTGGAAGACCAGATGGACCGGGGCTGCCGGAAGGAAAATGTCGCTGTGGACAAGCGGGTACGTGAAGCCGGCCTGAGGCCGACGCGTCAGCGCATTGCGCTGGCCGACCTGCTTTTCGCCAAGGGCGACCGCCATCTGTCGGCTGAGGAACTGCACGAGGAGGCGCAGGCCGCCGGCGTGCCGGTGTCGCTGGCCACCGTCTACAACGCGCTTCACCAGTTTACCCAGGCGGGGCTGCTGCGCATCCTCGCCGTCGAGGGTTCCAAGACCTATTTCGACACCAATACCTCCGACCACCACCATTTCTACATCGAAGGCGAAAACAGGATTTTCGACATCGCCAACGGCCCGGTCACGGTCACCAACCTGCCGGATCCGCCCGAAGGCATGGAAATCGCCAATGTCGATATCGTGGTGAGGCTGCGTCCCAAGCGTCCGGAATGACCGGCGAGGCCGGAATAATGGGCCAGGGCCAGAACAATCCGTCAGGCCCGAATAATCGGTCTGGCCCGAATAATCGGTCTGGGATGAAGCCCCTCGATTGGATAGTCCGGCTCGAATGGGCTGTCGTGGCGGCGGTTGCGGTCGTCTTCTATGGCGCGACAGGCGTCTCCTGGTGGCTCTTAGCGTTGCTCATCCTGGCGCCGGACCTCTCGATGCTGGGTTATCTCGGTGGCCCGCGCATCGGCGCCATCGCCTACAATGCCTTGCACACCCTGATCGTACCGGTGCTTCTGCTGCTTGCTGGGCATCTCGCCGGCAGTGCGGTCGGCAGCGCCATCGCACTGATCTGGATCGCCCATATCGCGATCGACCGTGCACTGGGTTACGGCTTGAAGCTGTCGACAGGATTTCAGGACACCCATCTTGGCCCTATCGGGCGCAAACGCGAGACGTTCAGTCCTTGACCCGCTCGCCCGGATAAGCGCCCCAGACGACCGACTGGGCAAGCCAGCCGGTGTGGCCGTCGAGCGTCATTTCGCACCACTGGCCGTCGCAGGACTTGATCATGCCCATCACGCCGGGTTCGACGATCGCCACCACCCTGGCATCCTTGTCGGGAGCTTTCAGAAGATTGATCTGGCCGCCCTTGCCGCGCTGCCAGGGCGCGACGATCGCTGTGCGCCGGCCCGAAAGCAGCGACTGGTTGATCCACCCTTCCGAGCCGTCGGCGTCGCGAACCCGCCGCCACGTATCGAACTCCTGGATGATCTCCATCGGCAGGCCAGCCTTCATATACATCCAGTCGACGGAATAGTTGGCGCCGGGGCCGACGCGCGAGTTGACGCGGCCGGATTTCAGGCTGACGAATCGCGGCAGCGGCAGCCCGCTCGGTCCGAGCGTGATGGCGCTCTGGGCTGGGGCGGCCGCGCTCTGCGCGCCGGCAAGCGGAGAATAGAGGAGAGCGCCGAGAAATGCTGCGCTGAGGGCCAGGCGAAGCGACGCGAAACCAGACACTTTCGTTCCTTTCGGCGCCGGCCCGACGGCTGCGGCACCCCTTTTTCTTTGTCTTCGGCGGCACCGCTTGTTACATGGGTAAATCGGCTACCGCGACCAGCTTTCAGTTTCGCCGGTCTTGGTTAAAGAGGTCTCAACGAGGGAAACAATGCCAGGCAAAAAGAAGCCTCTCGTGGTCATCACGCGAAAGCTGCCCGACCCGGTCGAGACCCGCATGCGCGAACTGTTCGACGCAAGACTGAATGTCGAGGACAGGCCGATGACGCAGCCGGAACTGGTCGCCGCGGTCAAGGAAGCCGACGTGCTGGTACCGACCGTGACCGACCAGATCGATGCCGCGCTGATCGCCCAGGCCGGCGACAACCTCAAGCTGATCGCCAATTTCGGCAATGGCGTCGACAAGATCGACGTGGCGGCGGCGGCCAAGAGGGGCATCACCGTCACCAACACGCCCAACGTGCTCACCGAAGATACCGCCGACATGACGATGGCGCTGATGCTGGCCGTACCGCGCCGGCTGGCGGAAGGCGCCAGCGTGCTTACCGGCGACAAGAAATGGGCCGGCTGGTCGCCGACCTGGATGCTTGGCCGGCGCATCTGGGGGAAACGGCTCGGCATTGTCGGCATGGGCCGCATCGGCACCGCCGTTGCCAAGCGGGCCAAGGCTTTCGGCTTGTCCATCCACTATCACAACCGGCATCGCGTGCTGCCGGCGGTCGAAGATGGGCTAGAGGCGACCTATTGGGAGAGTCTCGACCAGATGCTCGCCCGCATGGACATCATCTCGGTCAATTGTCCGTCGACGCCGGCAACCTTCCATCTTCTGTCAGCACGGCGGCTGGCGTTGCTGCAGCCCACCGCCTACATCGTCAACACCGCCCGCGGCGACATCATCGACGAAGAAGCGCTGGTCAAGCTGATCCAGGACGGCAAGATCGCCGGCGCCGGCCTCGACGTTTACGAGCACGAGCCGGCCCTGAACGGCAAGCTCTTGAAGCTCGCCGCCAGGAACAAGGTCGTGCTTCTGCCGCATATGGGCTCGGCCACGCTCGAGGGCCGTATCGACATGGGCGAGAAGGTCATCATCAATATCCGCGCCTTCGTCGATGGCCATCGCCCGCCAGACCGCGTGCTGCCGCTCAGAACCTGAAAACCCTCCAGGCGTAGGCTCGCCGTTTATGAGATCGTTTTGCGCATGGTGATGGACGTCGGCCTGTCATAACCCTCATGCGCCGTCCGTTCGGTCTCGCGAAAGCCGAGCCGGGCAAAGGCGGCATGATTTGCGGTGAGCTCGATCCTCGTCTCGAGATGGATGGCGGACTTGCCGCGGCTGCGGGCCAGATCCTCGGCCGCTTGCATCAGCCGCCGGCCAATGCCTTGCCCTTGGCGGTCCGGGGCGACGGCGAGCTTGCCGATATAAAAACCGTCAGCCCTTTCAAGGGCAAAAACGCAGCCCACGATTCTATCGTCGCCGTCGAGTGCCAGAAAGCCCGTCTCCCGCAGGGCCTTGGCGCGTAGCGCATCGACTGTGAGCAGGTGAGCCGACGACGGCGGGTCGATGATGCCGTCCATGAAGGCGAAGGCACGCATGATGAGGGCAAGCACATCACCCCAGCGGCCGAAATCGGCCGGGATCTGCGTGATCGAAATACGGGATTGTTCCAAGATCAGCGTCTCTTGTAGCGGATCGTCTCGAAACGCGCGGCCAGCGCATCATAGAGCAGCAGCCGGCCGATGAGCGGCTCGCCTATGCCGGTCACCAGCTTGATCGCCTCCATCGCCTGCAGCGTGCCGATGACCCCCGTCAGTGCGCCGAGCACCCCGGCCTCCGCACAGGACGGCACCAGGCCCGGCGGCGGGGCTTCGGGAAACAGATCCCGATAGCTCGGGTTTGGCTTGCCGTCGCTGCCGTTTTCGAAAGGCTTCAGCACGGTCACCGAGCCGTCGAAACGTCCGACGGCTGCATGCACCAGCGGCTTCCCTTCGGCCGCGCAGGCATCGGCCACCACATAACGTGTCTCGAAATTGTCGGACCCATCGACGACGATATCGTACTTGGCCACGAGGGCAGGTGCGTTCTCCGCGGTCAGCCGGAATGTGTGCGTTTCGGCTAATATGTTGGGATTGATACGGCCGATCGCCGCCTCGGCGCTCTGGGTTTTCAGCATGCCGATCGTATCGGTGCCATGGATGACCTGACGTTGCAGGTTGGAGAGCGAAACTGTGTCGTCGTCGATCACGCCGAGCGTGCCGACGCCGGCCGCGGCGAGATATTCAAGCACCGGCGCACCGAGCCCGCCGGCGCCGATCACCAGGACCCGCGCCTGCTTGAGCTTCTGCTGGCCCGCGCCGCCGACCTCCGGCAGCACGATGTGGCGGGCATAACGTTCGATCTCGTCGGCGGTGAGCGCAGTGGTCATATCAGGACCATATAGCGGCCGAAAAACCTTGTCAGGGGTCTTCGGTTGGCCCAATCGTGCCGTGGTCGACCGTCAGGAACTGCGCGCGGCCATGCAGACTGGAAAACAGCGCCGCATCGGTTCCCGTCATGAAAGCCTGGCAGTTCAGTTCCTCCAGGATCGAGAACAGTGCCGCGCGGCGACCGCCATCGAGGTGCGCCGCGATCTCGTCGAGCAAAAGGATCGGCGTCAGGCCGGACATTTCGCCGGTCAGCCGGGCATGCGACAGCACGATACCGACCAGCAGTGCCTTCTGTTCGCCGGTCGAGCAAAGTTCGGCCGGCATGGCCTTGGGCCGGTGCCGGACCACGAGGTCCGAGCGGTGCGGGCCCTCGAGGGTGCGTCCGGCGGCACGGTCACGGTCACGGCCATCGGCAAGCGCCCGTCGGAACCGCTCCTCGACATCGACCGCTGGTGCATTGGCAATCCCGGCCTCCAGGTCACCCGAAAGGCCGATATCGGCCTGCGGAAATGGCCCCGTGTCGGGCAGCCTGCCGATCATGGCGGCCAGCAGCCGCACCATTTCGGCGCGCGCCGCGGCGATCGCCACGCCGGTCTCCGCCATCTGCGTCTCTATCGCCTCGAACCAGCCGGCATCGCGTGAGCCTTCCGTCAGCAAACGGTTACGGCCCCGCATCGCCTTCTCGTAGTCGAGCGCACGCTGGCCGTGTCCGGGATCGATCGCCAGCACCAGCCGGTCGAGAAAGCGCCGGCGATCCGCGGCCGGTCCGGTGAACAACGAATCCATCGCCGGCGTCAGCCACACGACCCGCAGCCACTCCAGCATGTCCTCGGCCCGGGCGGCGGCTCCGTTTATGCGCACCCGCCTGCCGCTCTCCGCCGTGTCGCCTCCGGAAATGCCGGTGCCGATCTCGACCTCGCCGTCAGGTCCGTGGAGCCGGGCATGCAGGGCAAAGCCGCCATCGCCACCCTCACGTGCCACATCCGCGTAAGGCGCGCGGCGCAAGCCGCGCCCCGGGGTCAAAAAGGAGATCGCTTCGAGGAGATTGGTCTTGCCGGCACCATTGTCGCCGGAAAAGATCACGGCGCCAGGAGCAACATCTATCGCCAGGCTTGCATAGTTGCGAAAATTGGTAAGCATAAGCTTACTTATGTGGGTTTGTACCGGCAACCGCTATCCGCCTGTGGAAGTCACCGCAACCAATATCCACCGCCGGTCGTATCGTCAGGCGACGCCGGGCCGGCTATACTCGCATCGGCATCAGCACGTAAAGCGCGGTCTCGTCGGCCATGTCGTGGATCAGTGTTGGCGAACCGGCATCGGCCAGCATGAATTTGGCTTCCGTGCCGGTCAGCTGCGCGGCGACATCGAGCAGATATTTCGCGTTGAAGCCGATCTCGATCGGGTCGGACGAATAGTCTGCAGCCAGTTCTTCCGTGGCGCTGCCTGAATCCGGATTGTTGACGGCAAGCGTCACCTGGCCTTCGCTGATCGAGAGCTTCACCGCACGGCCGCGTTCGGAAGAGATGGTCGAGACGCGGTCGACCGCGGCAGCGAAGCTCTGGCGGTCGAGGATTAGCTTCTTGTCGTTGCCGGTCGGAATGACGCGCTGATAGTCCGGGAAGGTGCCGTCGATCAACTTCGAGGTCAGGACGACGCTGCCGATGGTGAAGCGGATCTTGGTGTCGGACAGTTCGGTGGTCACGGCGACATCCGGATCATCGACCAGCTTCTGCAACTCACTCACCGTCTTGCGCGGAATGATAATGCCCGGCATGCCCTCCGAACCCGCCGGGGCGTCGATCTCGGCGCGCGCCAGGCGATGGCCGTCGGTTGCCACCGAGCGCAGCTTCAGCTTGCCACCGACTTCATGCGTGTGCAGGTAGATACCATTGAGATAGTAGCGCGTCTCCTCGGTGGAGATGGCGAACTGCGTCTTCTCGATCAGGCCCTTCAACGCCACCGCATCGAGACGGAAAATATGCGAGAAGGATCCCGCCGAAAGCTCGGGAAAGTCGGATTGCGGCAGACATTGCAGGCGGAAGCTGGAGCGGCCCGACGTAACCGTCATGGCGTTGCCGTCCTCATCCGTCTTCAGCATCACCTCGGCGCCGTCTGAAAGCTTGCGCACGATGTCATAGAGCAAGTGCGCGGGGACGGTCGTCGCGCCGCCGCGCTCGACCTTGGCGGGCGTCGCTTCCGTCACCTCCAGGTCGAGGTCGGTGGCCTTCATTTCGAGGCTGGCGCCTTCGGCGCTGAGCAGCACGTTGGACAGGATCGGTATGGTGTTGCGCCGTTCGACCACGCGGTGGACGTGGTTGAGCGACTTCAGGAGATTTGACCGTTCCAGGATAACACGCATGACGAAACAGGCTCGCTTGAATGAATGAACGGGTCTCCGGCTACCGGCGCCCCGCAAAAGGTCTGAACAGGCTTCAGAATCTACGCAAACTGACAGGAAAAAACCAGTGAGCGCAAGCCCGCGCCACCGGTTCGGGCCGGTTACGCGGGCTTTCTGGGGATAAAGCTGGCCAACCCTGCAAGCCGGCCGTTCTGGGCCGGTCAGGCCTGGTCGTTGATCAGCCTTCTCAGCAATTCCAGTTCCTGCGCCAGCGTGTTGTCATTGCCGGACAGGTCCTCGATCTTGCGCACGGCGTGCAGCACCGTCGTGTGGTCGCGGCCGCCGAAACGCCGCCCGATCTCCGGCAGCGAGCGCGGCGTCATCACCTTCGACAGGTACATGGCGACCTGCCGCGGCTTGACGATGGTGCGCGTGCGCCGGTTGGACAGCAATTCCGTCTTCGAGACGTTGTAGTGGCGCGCGACGATGCGCTGGATGTCCTCGATGCGGACCCGCTTCGGCTCGCCCGTGCGATAGATATGGCCGAGGATCTCGTCGATGCGGTCGATGGTGATCTGCGGCTCGAACGACTGGCGAAACAAGAGCTGGTTGAAGGCGCCTTCCAGTTCACGTCCGCTACCGGTCACGGTGCGGGCAACGTGGTTGAGGATCTCTTCGGAAATGTCGAGCGATGCATCGTCGATCCTGGCTGTGGCTAGGCGCAGTTTGAGCATGCCGAGCCGCATGGCGAAATCGGGTGCCGACATTTCGAGCGCGACGCCGCCATTGAGGCGCGAACGGACCCGCGGCTCGAGCGATTCCAGCTCCGACGGTGGCCGGTCGGCCGCGACGACGACCTGCTTGGCGCTGTCGAGCAGCATGTTGATCAGATGGCAGAATTCATGCTGGATCGACTTGCCCTGCAGGAACTGCATGTCGTCGATGATCAGGAGGTCGATGTCGCGCAGCTGCTCCTTGAGCGTCAATGCGTTGTTGTCGCGGATCGCCGTGGCGAAGCGCCACATGAAATACTCCGCGGTGAGATAGACGACGCGCGACTTCGGGTTCTGCTTCAGCGATTCCGCGGCGATGGCTTGCAAGAGGTGCGTCTTGCCGAGCCCGACGGTGGCATGCAGGAAAAGCGGATTGAAGCGCACCGCGCTCGACTGAGATTCCGCCACGGCCTTGGCGGCGGCGAAGGCGACGCGGTTCGAGGGCCCTTCGATGAAGGAGCCGAACGTGTAACGCGGATCAAGCGGTGATCCCAGCACATTGTGGCGGAACTCGCTCTCGACCGGCACACCCGGACGCGGCACGGGAGACCGCTCCACCCTGCCTGGGCTGACCGTGCCGGCGGCCAGCGCCGTCTGCGTCTGCCGCGTCATCTTGCGCGCCGGCGCCAATTCCGGTTCGGGCTGGCTGCGCCCCTGACGGGTCGCGGTGCGCACGATGATCTCGATCTTGAGAAGCTCGGGATCCTCGTGCTTCCACAGCTCGGAAATGAGATCGTGATAGTGGCCGTTGATCCACGAGCGCAGGAACGCGGTGGGCACGGAGATGCGGACAATGCCCTTGGAAGCTTCCGCGACCTTCATGCGGCCGAACCAGCTGGAATAGACTTCGGTTCCCAGGCGCGCCTTCAACTGGGCCTTGACCCGGTCGAACTTCTGTTCCGCGTCGCTGGAGACCGCCATCTCGTTTGCTCCGATCAAAGTTCCAGGAAATGGGAGGTCGCCCGTAAGCTCCCTTTCGATGCCGCTCTGCATGATCGAGTTCCTTGCCTTTCTGTACCCGTTTTTCGCTGGGGATGCGCCTCCTGCACCCTTTTTCCAGCGACCGTGTCTTCGCTACGATGCCCGTTGCCGCCGCCGGCAATGAACGTCGCCCACCATCCAAGGGAACCGGTGCCGGCTCATGGAAGCCAGCCCGCGTTGGGTATGTCAGGGCAATACAACACCGTCCGGCGAAAGAGCGCCGGCGCGCCGTCCTACCTGCCATGTCTAGTTACGCCAGTCCCCTACCGTATCGAAAAAGAGCAAACCATACCCGTCCGCGGATTTGATCCGCGTCGCAAATCCCGCCAATTTAAGCTGGCCGCGTCAGGCTGGGTTAAGGGCCAGAGGCCCGTCTCCTTCGATAGATCGGACATTACCGAAATCGCTGTGGATAGGGCAAGGCCACGTCTAACGGATTTTTAAGGAATCTGGTTACCTCGGGCGGGTTGGAGCGCCATGCCGCAGTGCTGTATTTTAACAAAGCCATTGTGATTCAAACCCTTTTCCGACGAATATGAAAAAGCCGGACCGGCGCGAAATTTTCTGAAATAATTCACTTGACAGCCAGTTGTCCTCCCGTCCCTTCGGCGCGTTGTGGACAAGCTGTGGATGACCATCGCTAAATATTTGAAAAGTATCGGTTATTTCTGATGGACATGGTTTTTAAAGTCGACGCTTTTCAAGCGTTCCGATCATCAGCGGGCATGAATGTGCCGGCAAACCATTTCAAACTGTGGACGCTGCATTTGCAGTTGTTCCGGCTATTCTTTTTAAGTACTTGCCGGCAAACGAAAAAACCCGGCGTGATCGGCCGGGTTCGAAGAAGATCGTCCTGAGAAGGCGATCTCAGGCCGACAGCACCTTGAGGCGCTGGGCGAGGCGCGATACCTTGCGGGACGCCGTGTTCTTGTGGATCACGCCTTTCGTCGCGGCGCGCATCAATTCCGGCTCGGCAGCCTTGAAGGCGGCCTGTGCTGCGGCCTTGTCGCCCGAGGCGAGTGCCTCCTCGACCTGGCGGACGTAGGTGCGGACGCGCGAGCGGCGGTTTTTGTTGATCGCCGCGCGGCGGGCGATCTTGCGCGTTGCCTTTTTGGCCGAGGATGTGTTGGCCATGATGCCTCTCTTCTGGTCTGGTCGGCGCACGCGGCGTGCCGCAGGGCGCAAAAAACAAACGGGCAGCCACGGGGCCGCCTCGGTTGGTGGGGCTTATAGTTCAGCTTTTCCGGCGCGTCAACGCCGCCTGGCGTTCTTTTTGGCCGATGCCACGGGTTTCGGTCGCTGACCCCCGACGCACTACCGGTTGGTGAAATTCGGCTTCCGCTTTTCGGCGAACGCCGCCATGCCTTCCTTCTGGTCTTCGAGCGCGAAAAGCGAATGGAACAGGCGGCGTTCGAAGCGCAATCCTTCGGCAAGCGTCGTCTCATAAGCCCGGTTGACGGCTTCCTTGGCCATCATCACCGACGGCAGTGAGAAATCGGCGATTTTGGCCGCCGCCTTGACGGCCTCCTCGACCAGCTCGCCGGCCGGAACGACCCGCGACACAAGGCCCGAACGTTCGGCCTCGGCGGCATCCATCATCCGTCCGGTCAGGCACATGTCCATCGCTTTCGATTTACCGACGAACCGGGTCAGGCGCTGCGACCCGCCCATGCCGGGAATGACACCGAGCGTGATCTCCGGCTGGCCGAATTTGGCCGTGTCGGCGGCAATGATGAAATCGCACATCATCGCCAGTTCGCACCCGCCACCGAGCGCATAGCCGGCCACCGCCGCTATGATCGGCTTTCGCGCCCGCGTGAACTCTTCCCAGCCGACGAAGAAGTCCTGGCTGTAGGCATCCGCATAGGAGATTGCCTGCATCTCCTTGATGTCGGCACCCGCGGCAAAGGCCTTGTCGGAGCCGGTAACAACCATGGCGCCGATGCCAGGATCGGCGCAGAAAACATTCACGGCTGCGACGAGTTCGGCGAGGATCTGGGAATTCAATGCGTTGAGCGCCTTTGGCCGGTTCAGCGTGATCAGTCCGACCTTACCGCGCCTCTCGGTGATGATCGTCTCATAGGCCATGGCTGTTCCTCCTTTGCTCGACACCGGTCTAGCTCACGTCTGACAGGTCCGGCAATAGAAGGTCGAGCGACCGCTCTGCACGATACGTTCGACATGGCCGCCGCAGCCAGGCTTGGGGCAAGGCTCACCCTCGCGGTCGTAGACGGCGAAGGAATGCTGGAAATAACCCAGCGATCCATCGGTGTGCATATAGTCGCGCAGTGAAGACCCGCCGGCCGCGATGGCATCTGATATGACCGAGCGGATCGCCTCGGCGAGGCGTTCGCTTTGTTCCCTGGCCTTCTTGCCTGGCCTGGCGATGGTGCCCGCCTCACGTCGCGGTGACAGGCCGGCGCGCCAGAGCGCCTCCGAGACATATATATTGCCTAAGCCGGCGATCAGCCTCTGGTCGAGAAGCGCTGCCTTGAGCGGCGAGCTGCGGCCTTTCAGCAACGAGGCAAGCAGAACGCCGTCCAGTGCATTGCCGGTCGGTTCGACGCCCAGTCCGGCGAGCATCGGATGCGTCTCCGGCGGCTCTTGCGCAAACAGCATGAAACCGAAGCGGCGCGGATCGTTGAAGATCACACGTGACCGCCTGCCGGCCGCGGAAACGACATGGAACACGACATGATCGTGTGCCGCGCTTTTCGAGCGCTCATGGTGGAACACGCCAGGTGTCTCGTCGTCGTCGCCGGTCTCGATGCGAAAGGAGCCGGACATGCCGAGATGGCAGATCAGCACCGGACCGCCCAGCATATGCATGGTCAGATATTTGGCCCGCCGTCCAAGCGCCGTGATCGTCCTGCCGGTCAGCCGCTCCGAAAACCGTTCGGGGAAGGGGAACCGCAGGTCGGGCCGTCTCATCTCGACCTCGGCCAGGTGGGCACCTTCCAGGACCGGCCGCAGACCGCGCCGGACCGTTTCGACTTCGGGTAATTCAGGCATGGCCGCCAATCGAGGCATAAAAGGATATGCCGTTGCGGCCGCGCGTCAACGCGAGATGTTCGGCAACGGTCTCGCCGATATCGGCAAATGTCGCCCTAAGCCCTATGTCGCCGCCTTTGAGGCCGGGTCCAGTGCCGATGACCGGAATGCGTTCACGCGTATGGTCGGTGCCGCGCCAGGTCGGATCGTTGCCGTGATCGGCGGTCAGGATGAGAAGGTCGCCCTGCTTCAGCTTCGCGAAGGCCTCCGGCAGTCTCCGGTCGAAGGCCTCGAGCGCGGCGGCATAACCGGCGACGTCGCGGCGATGGCCGAATTCGGTATCGAAATCGACGAAATTGGCGAAGACGATATCGCCGTCGGTGGCCTCGTCCATCGCGACCAGCGCCTGGTCGAACATGGCCATGTTGCCCGCGGCCTTGCGAACTTGCGAGATCCCGCGATGGGCGAAGATGTCGCCGATCTTGCCGACGGCGACGACGCGGCTGCCGCGCGCCGTCAGCCGGTCGAGCAATGTCGGCTCGGGTGGCGGCACGGCGTAGTCGTGGCGATTGTAGGTTCGCTCGAACGTGGCTGATGTCTCGCCGACGAAGGGGCGCGCGATCACCCGTCCGATCCTCAGCGGGTCGACCAGCCGGCGCACCACCTGACACAATTCATAGAGCCGCTCCAGGCCGAAATGGACCTCATGCGCGGCGATCTGCAGGACCGAATCGACCGACGTGTAGCAAATCGGCTTGCCGGTGCGGATATGTTCCTCGCCGAGCCGCTCGATGATCTCGGTACCCGGCGCATGGCAATTGCCGAGAATGCCGGGCACCTTGCCCTCGCGGATGATCGCCTCGGTCAGGTCGGCCGGGAAGGCGGGAACCGTGTCCGGGAAATAACCCCAGTCGAAGCGCACCGGCAGGCCTGCGATCTCCCAATGGCCGGAAGGCGTGTCCTTGCCGCGCGAAATCTCTTGCGCCGCGCCGTGGAAGGCATTGGCGAGCAGGTCCGTCCCGAAATGCGTAAACCCCAGTCCTGTCGCGGTCTCGGCCGCCTTGCCAAGTCCCAGCGATGCCATATGGGGGACGAACAGCGGTCCCTGACGAAGCCCTTCGCGATCCGCGCGCCCTTCGGCGCAGGCTTCGGCGATGTGCGCCAGCGTGTTGGCGCCGGCATCGCCATAGCTTTCAGCGTCGGCCGCGCCGCCGATGCCGAAGGAATCCAGGACGAAGAGGAAAGCACGCGCCATCGGGTTATTTGTTGCCAGTGTGGACACCCAGACATAGGGTTCCGCGGCGGCCTTGGCAATTCGGAAACCAAACGGCAACGGCTTGGCGCGATAGTCAACTCCATGTCGCCCCAATGTGCCCGGCGGTCTTGGCAACGAGATTCACACAACGATCGGGTGTTGTGACGAGGGATCCATGGACGGAACAAGAGGCGGGACGGTCCTGTCGACTGCGCTCAAGGCATGGACCGCCTTGATGGCGGTGAACGCGTTCTGGTGCGGACCGGCGTGGGCAGACTGGCGCGATGATATAGGCACATTTCGCATCGGCATCGTCGCCGAGCCCGGCGCCGGCAACACCGTTCCGGGGCTGGCGGTGTTGACGCAAGCCTTTACCAATGCGCTCGGCATGAAGATCGAGTTCGTCGTTGCCCACGATTATGCGGCACTGATCGAGGGACAGGCCAATGCACGGATCGAATACGCCATCTATTCGGCGACCGCCTACGCCACGGCGCTGCAACGCTGCGGATGCATCGAGCCGCTCGTGGCTCCGGTCGATTCCGACGGTGTGGCCGGCATCCGCTCGGTACTGCTGACCAGGGATGGTAAACTGCGCGGCTTGGCCGATATGGAGACCCACCGGGTCGCCATATCGGCGCCGGATAGCGTCGGCGGTTCTCTTTTGCCCTTGGCGGGGTTGGCTGCCGAACACGTCGAGATCGCCGAAGATGCACGGTTTCTTGTCCATGCCCCTTCGGCGTCGGCGGCCGAAACCATGCTCGTCGACGGCGAGGCCGACGCCATGTTCGGCTGGGTGAGGGCAGCGGCCGACGGCCAGCCGCGGCTGTCAGGGGGCACGCAGGCAAGGCTCGAGGCATCAGGCCTTTCGGCGTCGGCCCTCCAGGTTGTGTGGACGTCGGGTCTGCTGAGATACGGTCCCCATGCGGTGCGCAGCGATCTCGATCCGGAAGCCAAGCGTCGGCTGACCGTGTTCCTCACCAACCTCAAATCGACGACGCCGGATGTCTACGATCTTCTGGAATCGAAGCATGCCGGCGGCTTCATGCCCGTGGTTTCAAAAGATTATGCCCCGGCGGAGGCCATCGTGCGCCTGGTGTCGGTCGATGGTGGGCGGCGATAAGGTCTTCAGCAGTCGCCGCAAGGAATCGTGACGCTCCTGCGGGGGCGCAGAAAATAGGTTCCGCCCATCGGGATCGTCGTTGTGAGAGATGGGGTCATTCCAAGCTTCTGCTGGCTGTCCGTCGTCCAGCCGATGATCGGCAAATAGTTGAGATTGCTCTCGACGCGGATGAGGAAGGTGCCGGCGACCCTGAGCGTTGCCGGAACCGTGGTCGCGGTGCCAGCGGTGGCTCCGACGCCGTTCACACCGTTGACCACCTTGCGCGACCACACCACCAGCACCCTCGGCGTGGCTTCGGTGGTGATCTGTATGGCCGTGATGGTGATGTTCGGCGTCGAGCGGTTGTAGGGTTGAAGGGTTACGCTGCCGATCTTCATGATGGCATCGAGGTCCGCCTTGACGATGCTCGGCTGTTGCGTCACGAGGTCGGCGACCATGCTGCCGACACGGCTGACCTTCTTGCTTGTCTCGATGGCCTGCGAAGCCTCCAAGGTCATGAAATACATGACCAGCAGGATAGGCGCGATAAGCGCGAACTCGACCGCCGCGACGCCGCGGCGATTGGACCAGAACCTGACCGATTTGGCCCAGAGCCCTGCAATTCCCAGATGTGCCCCCGCACGCATCATACTCATTGCCTTTTTTCTTGTTGGTGCTTGCGTGATAGTCTCAATTGTCGAACGGCTCGTTCTGCCAGGTCACTGAAGCGAAATGCAGGGTTTTGTTACCCCCCATCGATTGCGCCATCAGGTCGGTCATGATCGGCCATTTGTAAAAGACCCGCAGCATGTTCTTTGATTCCGCCGCACCCGCCGTGATGGTAAAGGGCACATCGGCGCCGCTGTTCGTCAGCTTGATGTCACCGCCCTGAATCCTGAAGCCGGCCAAAGCCGCGTCGGCGAACGCCGTGTACTGGCGAAGATCGACGCTCAACTGATTGGGACAATCCTGGGAAACGATGATTTCCAGCTTGTCGCAGATCATGTTCTTCAAACTATCTCCGGCGATGTCGGCGGCCCTCAACTGGCCGGTGCGCAGCCGGCGTGCGACATCGTCAGTGATGTTGGCCATCACCTCCTGGCTGGCAAACGAGATGCAGCTTTCGAGGATGGCGAACACCAGGAGTGCGAACGGCATTGCAAGCAGCGCGAACTCCAGCGCAGTGCTGCCGCGCCGGTCGCGCACGAAGCGCCTGAAAGATCTGGTGCGCTCCATCTTGTGCTGACCTGTCGAGCTGAATTCCATGCTCATGCGATGTTCCTGCCATCCCTGGACGGTGCTGACAGGTCCACTAGCGCAAACCAATTGAGGTCCGGTTTGAATGATCGTTAAAGTCGGCGCGGGCGTTTTAACCAGGCGGTAACCTGGGCCATGGCGCACTCGGTGCAGCCTATTTGCTGAGGTTCATCTCGGCTTCGGACGATTTCTCCGCCTCGCTCTTGTAGGAGCTTTCGCAATAGGGTGTGCACGACATGGTCTGGACATCCGCGCGCCGGTAAATGCGAACCGACGAGGCTGCCTGGCGGACCACGGTAACCTGTGCGTCGACGATCGGGCTGCCGTCCGGGTCGAGGACGACGAGATTGGTGACACCGAAACCCTTGCCGGTGAGCACGATCGTCGAGGCATCCTGGACGGAAGCGTCGGCAATTGCCGGGTTGCCCACGACGATCGTATCGGCGGGGCGCGACAGTTTCACGATCTTGGCCTGATTCATGGTGACCTCGATGTCGGCGCCAGCCCTGGCGGGCGTAATCAAGCTGGCGGCGACAAGAAGCGCGGCAATCAGGATTGAGGATTTCGGCACGGCCATCAAGGCGCTCCACGCAAGCGGACTGTTCAACGGAACATGAACGAGATTGGTGAACCAACGGTTAAGTCGGCTTGCCGCCGCCGGACGTAGCGGTCGGCATGGCTACCGCATGGCCCGATGCGTGCAGGGCTCGCAAGCTTCCCCAAGCCCTTGCCTTTTACGGCGTTGACCCGCGAAACGGAATATTAGCCAGCGCTTAGTGTGGAGTTAACCACGCACTCGGTTCGAGCCGGGAAAGGAATCGGTAAGGCTGTTTATTAAGCCGATTGAAAGAGCTTCTCCCTAGATTGCCAGCATCCGATCAACCATCACAGAAGTTGACGGAAGTGCTGTAACACGTGGAGTAGGAGCTCTCGAATGTCTAATCTCATCGCACGTTTCGTGAAGGACGAATCCGGCGCGACCGCTATCGAATATGGTCTGATCGCCGCTCTCATCGCGCTTGCCATCATCACCGGCGCCGGCGCCCTCGGCAATGCAATCAATGCTAAGTTTACCACTATCGGTACCGCGATGAACACCGCAGGCAGCGGCAGCTAATCTGTCGTATTGCTAAACACTCGGACTGCATTCTGAACAAGGGCCGCCGCGTTGCGGCCCTTGTTCTATGCCGCTGCCAATACCAGTCGTCTTTTCGTTCGGGCCTCATCAATCGTTAATCGAACATGCATAGATTGAGCCCCGTGGAATCCGACAATAGGCATAGCCCCGATGCTTGAAGCCCTGATCTTCGTCGTCTTTCCGTTCTGCATGCTGTTTGCAGCGATCTCCGACATGCTGTCGATGACGATCGCCAATCGCGTGCCGGTGCTGCTTGTCGCCGTCTTCGCGCTGGTGGCGCCGCTGACGGGCATGGAATGGGCGGCTTACGGCTGGCATTTCGCCGCCGGCGCCATTGTCCTGGCCGTGACATTCGGTCTGTTCGCCTTGGGTGGCATGGGCGGTGGCGACGCCAAGCTGCTGGCCGCCACGGCCGTGTGGATGGGGCTCAACGTCCATCTCGTCGAATATCTTGTCGCTTCGACAATCATCGGCGGCCTTCTGACAATCGCGATCCTGTTTTACCGGAAATCGCCTCTGGCGATGTTCACCGGACGCAATCCATTCCTGCGTCATTTTGCGGAAGAATCAGCCGGTGTTCCCTACGGGATCGCGCTCGGCCTGGGTGGCCTGCTGACCTATCCCGATTCCCCCTTGATGGTGTGGGCGCTGGCAAGGCTGGCGAGCTGAATTCATTAAATTTTCGTCGGCCGATATGCCTTGCACGCCGGCTTTGCGGAGCGGCGGCCCAGCATTTCCGCGCCTCACGGCGTAATCTTTTCTAATTTATATAAACCTTAAATTAATCACGATCGTAAGCATTGCATTAACCTTGTTTTGACGATTGCCGCTGCAAAGTCCGGCTTGGCTAGGTTGGTTTGCCAAGGGCGAGGGTTCGGACAGATGCCAGCATCCCGATTGATTATTCTGAGCGTGGCGGTGGCCGCGGCGGGCGGTGCTGGCTATGTCGCGAAAAACATGGTCGCTCCGCCGCCTCAGGTCGTCGTCGATTCTGGCCCCCAGGCCCCCGCGGTGGCCCTGCAGGACGTGCTTGTGCTCTCGGGCGATGTCGCAATGGGCAACGCGCTCGAGAACAACATAGGCTGGCAATCCTGGCCTGCTGACGGCATCAACGCGAATTTCATCACCAAGGCCACAGCCCCCGATGCCCTGGAGAAGCTGAAAGGGTCGATTGCTCGTGTGCCGATGTATGCCGGCGAGCCCGTGCGGCGCTCCAAGCTGATCGGCGAGGGACAAAGCTTCATGTCGTCCATCCTGCCGTCCGGCATGCGGGCGGTCGCAACGACAATATCGGCGGACACTTCGGCCGGCGGCTTCATCCTTCCCAACGATTTCGTCGACGTCATCATGACCCGCAGGGCCGATGCCAACACCGGGGCCGGATTCAGCACCGAGACCATCCTGAAGAATATCCGCGTCCTGGCAATCGACCAGACCATCCAGGAAGACGAGGAAGGCAAGAAGACCAGGGTGGGCCAGACCGCCACGCTGGAGCTGACACCCAAACAGGCGGAGATCATCACCGTCGCCCAACAGATGGCGGATCGCCTGACGCTGGCGCTGCGGGCGATCACGGACACCCAGGAAAAGAATGTGGACGAGGCCGACTATCTCGTTTCCGGCAATGGCCGCCGGGGAACGGTGAGGCTGATCAAGTCGGGCGAAGTCTCCGAAGTAGGGGCAAGGAAATGAGGCTAAGCGCTAAACTGCCGGCAATCGTGGCCATGGCACTCGGCCTTTTGCTCGTCGGAGCGAATGTGCAGGGCGTCGAGGCGAAGAGCACTAAGGTGTCGGCCACGACAGCCACCCAGCGCGTCAAGCTTGGCCTCAACAAATCGGTGGTTATAGACCTGCCGAGCGATGCCTACGACATTCTTGTCGCCAATCCCTCCGTTGCCGATGCGGTGACCCGCACCGCAAGGCGTATCTACCTCTTCGGCAAGGCGGTCGGCGAAACCAACATCTTCGTCTTTGGGCCGAACGGCGAACAGATCGCCAGCCTGGACCTGGCCATCGAGCGCGACGTCGCCGGCCTGGAGGACTATATCAGGCGCTTCATTCCGACCTCGGCCGTCAAGGTGGAACTGCTCAACGACAACGTGGTTCTGACCGGCACCGTCGATACTCCCTTGGATGCTAAGCGCGCCGAACAGCTGGCAAATATGTTTGTATCCGGCGGTGAAGCAACGACGGGACAATATTCGCAGACCGCTGCCGGCGGCTCGGCCCAGAGCGGTGTCGACATCAACAACCCGGACCAGGAGCGCCGCGTCAGCCAAATCGTCAATCTGCTGCAGATCATCGGAGACGATCAGGTCACGCTGAAGGTGACGGTGGCCGAAGTCAGCCGCTCCGTGATGAAGCAGCTCGGTGTCAATATGGTCGGCAGCGGCGGCAGCAACGGCATCAGCTATGGCGCGCTCAGTGACCCTTTCACTGGTCTCGGAAAGCCGTTGTCGAACGCTGGCCTAAGCATCGGCTCCTCCGCACTCCAGGCATACATAAACGCCATGGAGCAGTCGGGGGTCATGAAGACGTTGGCCGAACCGACCCTGACCGCCGTATCTGGTGAGAAGGCGACGTTCAAGGTGGGTGGCGAATACAACATGGTGACCAACGTCTCCGCGAATGTATCGCAAGACAACCAGACCGGTTTGAAGACCTATTCCGTCGATAAGATCGAGTACGGAATCGGATTGGAATTTCAGCCGGTGGTTTTATCGCCCGGCCGGATAAGCCTGAAAGTCAGGACCTCGGTTTCCGAGCCGACAACCGAGGGGTCCGTCTCGGCATCCACGGACAATCGGAGTATCGGCATGAATGCCCTGTCACTGCGCAAGCGCCTTGCTGATACGACCGTCGAACTGCCCTCGGGCGGCTCCATGATGATCGCCGGCCTGGTTCGCGACGATGTCAGGCAAGCCGTCAACGGCTTGCCTGGACTGACAAAGATTCCTGTGCTCGGCGCGCTCTTCCGCAGCAGGGATTTCGTGCGCAACGAGACCGAGCTCGTCATCATCATCACGCCCTATCTGGTGAAACCCGTGGCACGCAACGATCTCGCCAAGCCGGACGACAATTTCAACCCTCCGAGCGACGGGGCGGGCATGTTCCTTGGGCGTGTCAATCGCGTCTACGGCACCATGCAGACCGACAGGCCCAATGGCCGCTATCACGGCGTTGTCGGCTTCATCTACAAGTGAACGGGAAAGCAGACATGTCTCAGTCAGCATTGAAGGCAAGGACCATGGCGATGCGCTCCGGCCGTTCTCGGATAAGCCTGCGGGTCCTTCCGATCATGGCGGTGGCGGTATCGGCTCTGCTGGCCGGTTGTGCCCACCGCGACAGCATTACCGTCGGCGCCATCCCCGACGACTATCGCACCAATCATCCAATCGTCATCGCGGAGAAGAACCAGAAGATCGATCTTCCTGTCGGCGCCGGCGACCGCGGCATGACCGGCTCGCAGCGCGACACGCTCCTGGGTTTCCTCGACGGCTATGACAAGAGTGCCGCTCCGGCATTGACGATCCAGATTCCAAGCGGATCGGCCAACGAAGTCGCCGCGACGGCGGCCGGCCGCGATTTCGCCCGGCTCGCGGTCGCCGCCGGCATCAAACGCGACCGGGTCGTCGTGGTCTCCTATCAGGCTGGATCGAGCGAGGCATCAGCCCCGGTTCGCGTCTCCTACATCGCGGTGAGGGCACAGACCGACAAATGCGGACGTTGGCCCGCCGACCTGGTGGAAACGTCGGAGAACAAGCACTACGCCGATTTCGGCTGCTCCTATCAGAACAATCTTGCCGCCCAGATGGCCAATCCAGGCGATCTTCTCGGGCCGCGCAAGTCTACCACTATTGATGCGGCAAATCGCAGCAAAGCCATCGGTGTCTACCAAGACAGGGGCATTTCGGATGAATTACTCGGCAACTCGGAAGTGACTTACTAAGCCGCCCTCGGAAAGAAGCGACGCCACGATCAGGCAACGGAAAGAGCATGACCATGAGCAACCTTGCCTATGACGCCACCGTGGAGGGCGGTGACACCTCGCCGCAGGACGTTGCCGCGATGCAGGCGTTGCGGCCGGTTCCGCGTATTTCGATCCAGGCATTCTGCGAGACGGAGGGCGTTGCCAATCCGGTCCAGCGCGCCGGCGAGGACCGCCGCATGACCAAGGCGCACCTCAAAGTCCATATGGGCGGCGTTCCCACCGCCATCGAGTTCTACCAGTCGGCGCCGACACCGAACCTGATCCTGCTGGAATCGCGCAGCGAACCCAAGCAACTGCTGGAGCAACTCGCCCAGCTCTCGGAATACTGCGATCCATCCTCGAAAGTGGTGGTGATCGGTCACTACAATGATGTTGGCCTCTATCGCGAACTCATCCGTTCCGGCATCTCCGAATACGTCATCGCGCCGGTGTCGATGGCCGACGTCGTCAGCGTCGTGTCGTCGATCTTCGTCGATCCGGAAGCTGAACCGCTTGGCCGCTCGGTCGCCTTCGTCGGCGCCAAGGGCGGCGTCGGCTCTTCCACGATCGCCCACAATGTTGCCTGGGCAATGTCCTCCCTGTTCAAATCCGAGGTCGTTGTCGCTGACCTCGATCTCGCCTTCGGCACCGCCAACATCAATTTCGATCAGGATCCTGCCCAGGGCATCGCCGAGGCCGTGTTCTCGCCCGAGCGTATCGACGAAGTCTATCTCGACCGGCTGCTGACCCAATGCGCCGAGCATCTGTCGCTACTCGCGGCGCCCTCGACGCTGGAACGCGTCTACGACTTCGATCCCGATGCCTTCGCGCAGCTTGTCGATACCGCGCAGCGCAGCGTGCCGATCCTTGTGCTCGACGTTCCCCATGTCTGGACGGGATGGGCCAAGAACACGCTGGTCAAGGCCGACGAGATCGTCATCACGGCAACGCCGGAACTGGCCAATCTGCGCAACACCAAGAACCTGGTCGACATGTTGAAGCGGCTTCGCCCGAACGACCCGCCGCCGAAATTGATCATCAACCAGGCCGGCGTGCCGAAGCGGCCGGAGATATCGTCATCCGATTTCGCCGAGCCGCTCGGCCTGACACCGATGTCGGTCATCGGCTTTGATCCCTTGCTGTTCGGCAATGCCGCAAACAACGGACGCATGCTGGGCGAGATGGATGCCAAGAACCCGGTTGTGGCCACCATCAACGAGATTGCTCATGTGCTGACCGGCCGCAGCGAAATCAGAGCGAAAAAGAAGGCTGGCCTGGGCAGTCTGCTCGGCAAGCTCTCGCGCAACAAGAAGTGACGCAATGGGGTCGGTAGTCGGTCATGTTCGGTAAAAGAGGCAACGACGACGGCAATCGGTTCACGCCGGAATTTCGCCAGCCGGCACCGGTCGCGCCGGCCGCCGCGGTCTCGGCGGACACCGCGGTTCTTGCCCGGCCCGCGGCCACGCCTCAGCCGAGCGCGCCTGTCGCGCCACCGGCCAGGCGCGCGGTCGAGGCGCCGCCGATGGCGCCGGAACCGAGGAGAGGCCGCGAAAAGAGCGAAACCTACTACGATACCAAGAGCCAGGTTTTCTCGGCCCTCATCGATACGATCGACCTGTCGCAACTCGCCAAGCTCGATCCCGAAAGCGCCCGCGAGGAAATCCGCGACATCGTCAACGATATCATCGCGATCAAGAACTTCGCGATGTCGATCGCTGAGCAGGAAGAACTGCTCGAGGACATCTGCAATGACGTGCTCGGTTATGGGCCGCTCGAGCCGTTGCTCGCGCGCGACGACATCGCCGACATCATGGTCAACGGGTCCAAGAACGTCTACATCGAAGTCAACGGCAAGGTCGAACAAACCAACATCCGCTTCCGCGACAACCAGCAGCTGCTCAACATCTGCCAGCGCATCGTCAGCCAGGTCGGCCGCCGCGTCGACGAATCCAGCCCGATCTGCGACGCCCGTCTTCCCGACGGGTCGCGCGTCAACGTCATTGCGCCGCCGCTGGCCATCGACGGCACCGCGCTCACCATCCGCAAATTCAAGAAGGACAAGCTGACGCTCGACCAACTGGTCAAGTTCGGCGCCATCTCTCCGCAAGGGGCCGAAGTTCTCAAGATCATCGGCCGTGTCCGCTGCAACATCGTCATCTCGGGCGGCACCGGCTCCGGCAAGACGACATTGCTCAACTGCCTGACCAACTACATCGACCGTGATGAGCGCGTCATCACCTGCGAGGACTCGGCCGAACTGCAACTGCAGCAGCCGCATGTCGTGCGCCTGGAAACGCGTCCGCCCAACCTTGAGGGCGAGGGCGAGGTGACGATGCGCGACCTGGTCAAGAACTGCCTGCGCATGCGGCCCGAACGCATCATCGTCGGCGAAGTGCGCGGACCCGAGGTCTTCGACCTTCTGCAGGCGATGAATACCGGCCATGACGGCTCGATGGGAACGATCCACTCCAACAGCCCGCGCGAATGCCTGAACCGTATCGAGTCCATGATCGCCATGGGCGGCTATTCGCTGCCGCAGAAAACCGTGCGCGAAATCGTCGTCGGTTCCATCGACGTGATCATCCAGGCGGCGCGCCTGCGCGATGGGTCGCGCCGCATCACCCACATCACCGAAGTAATCGGGATGGAGGGCGACGTCATCATCACGCAGGATATTGTCCTCTATAACATCAAGGGCGAGGACGCCAACGGCAGGCTGTTGGGTGAACACGTCTCGACCGGCATCGGCCGCCCCCATTTCTGGGAGCGGGCCCGATACTATGGCGAGGAGCAGCGTCTCGCCACAGCGCTCGAGGCTATGGAGAAACGTGCTGACTGACGCATCCGCGGGCGTGAAGGTTCTGGTCGATGTTTGGAATTGACGGCACCGTATTGGCGTTTGTCGTGCTCGCCGGTTTCAGCGCCGGCGCGGTCGCCTATGCATTCCTGTTCACCCAGATTAGCAATGAGAAACAGGCTGGAAAGCGGCTTGAAACGATCAAGGCCGCCGAGACGGACCGTTCTGTTGTCAAGGCGACCCGTGACCGCGCGGCGGACGCCGCCAAGCGCCGCAAATCGGTGCAGGATTCACTGAAGGAACTCGACGAGAAGCAGAAGACCAAGGACACCGCCGTCAAGAAGCCGCCGCTGAAAGCCCAGCTTCGCCAGGCTGGGATGAAGGTGCCGATCGAGCGTTTCTATATCTATTCGGCCATATTCGGCCTCGCGCTGACAATCGTCGCGTTCATGGCCGGAGCGCCGATGATTGTCTTGCCCGGTGTGCTGCTCGCCGGAGCGCTCGGCCTGCCGCGTTGGTTCGTCTCCTTTCGTCGTACCCGCCGCGTCAAGGCATTCCTCAACGAATTTCCAAACGCGCTCGACATCATCGTGCGGGCGGTCAAGTCCGGCCTGCCGCTGAACGACGCCATACGCCTGATCGCCAATGAATCGCCTGAACCCGTGAAGGCCGAGTTTCGCCGGATAGTCGATTCGCAGCAGATGGGCCTGTCGATCCCCGACGCGACCTTGCGCATGCCCGAAACCATGCCGTGCACCGAGGCGAGTTTCTTCGGCATCGTCATCCAGATCCAGTCGCAGGCCGGTGGCAATCTCTCCGAGGCGCTAGGTAACCTTTCGCGCGTGTTGCGCGACCGCAAGAAGATGAAGGCCAAGGTCGCGGCACTGTCGATGGAGGCGAAAGCATCCGCCGCCATCATCGGTGCCTTGCCTTTCATCGTCGCCTTTCTCGTCTATCTCTCCAGTCCCAACTATCTGATGCCGCTGTTCACGACCAGCGTCGGCCATTTGATACTCGGTTTCGCCGCCGTCTGGATGTCGATCGGCATCTTCGTGATGCGCAAGATGATGAACTTTGAAGTCTAGGGCCGCGGCATGACCGAACAAGCCATCAAATCACTGACGGATCCTAGCTTCCTGATTGCGCTGCTGGTCGCTATCGCCGTGTTCGCAACTGTCTTTACGCTGCTCCCGGCGCTTGGCGGAAACCAGCTCAAGGCGCGCATGAAATCGGTCGCGCTGGAGCGCGATGAGCTTCGCGCCAAGCAGCGCGCGCGGCTTGCGACCGAGGCCGATCGCCGCCGCAAGGGTCTGCGCGAGCAACAGTCGGTCGGCATGCGCAACATTGTCGACCGGCTCGATCTGCGGCGTGCGTTGGCCGACGAGGCCACCTTGCAAAAGCTCAAGGTTGCCGGCTTTCGCGGGCAGAATCCGCTAACGCGTTTTCTGTTCTTCCGCCTGGTGCTTCCTTTTGTCGGCTTCGCGCTCGGTCTGGTCTATATTTTCGTGCTCGGAGGATTGCCCGACAAGCCATTGGTGGTCCGGCTGTTCGTCTGCGTCCTGGTTGCGTATGGCGGCTTCTACGCACCGGTCCTCTACGTCAACAATCGCGCGACCAAGCGCAAGCAGTCGATCCAGATGGCGTGGCCGGATGCGCTCGACCTGATGCTCATCTGCGTGGAGTCCGGCATGTCGGTGGAAGCCGCGCTGCGCAAGGTCGCCGACGAGATCGGCGCGCAGTCGGTGGCCCTGGCGGAAGAATTCATCCTGACCAACGCCGAACTCTCCTATCTGCAGGAGCGCAAGCAGGCTTACGAGAACCTGGCCAGCCGCACGGGGCTGGAATCGGTCAAGTCTGTGTCGCAGGCGCTTGTCCAGGCCGAACGCTACGGTACGCCGGTAGCGCACGCGCTGCGCGTGCTCGCCGCCGAAAGCCGCGACATGCGCATGAACGCCGCCGAGAAAAAGGCGGCCGCCCTGCCGCCCAAACTCACCGTGCCGATGATCTTGTTCTTCCTGCCGGTGCTGTTCGCCATCATCCTGGGGCCGGCGGGCATCCAGGTCAGCCAGCGCGGTATCTTCGGCGATCATCCCGGGGCGGCCGCGTCGACCAGCCAGTAGCCAACGCAGAATCCGCCTGCGAAAACAAAAAGCCGCGCTGTAATCGAGCGCGGCTTTTACGATTTGCGGTAAGCTCGCGGCGATCAGTTGGTGGCGGTTTTCGCCGGTTTCGCCTTGTCCTGGTCCTTGAGCTGGCTCCAGGCGTTCTGCTGGGCCAGCATCTGCCTGAGATAGGCGATGTTGGCCTGTGCCTGTTCGGGGGAAAGTTCCTGCGAGGCGATCTTCTCGGCTTCGTCGAAACGGCCCTGCAGGCCGACGACGAGCGCCAGGTTCTGGCGCACCCGGCTGTCGGCGTTCGACTGCTGGGCGGCCGACCGCATATAGGTCTCGGCGGTGCGCAGATCCCCTTCCAGCACATAGGACATGCCGAGATTGGAAAGGATCGAGGGCTCGTTCGGCTTGAGTTCGAGGGCCTTGCGGTAGAGTTGGCGCGCCTCGTCCTTCTGGCCGGTCTGATCGAGGATGGCCGCCTCCGCCGACACCAGCCTCCAGTCGGGATATTCCGGCGTCTGTGCGCGGCGCACCGCATCGAGCGCCGCCTCGAACTGGCCGTTGGCGGCCAGCGCCTTGCCATAGGCGGCGAGTACGTCGCGGTCCTTGGGATAGGCGATCGCCAGCTTGCGCATCACGGCAAGCGACTGGTCGGCATCCCCATCCATCTGCAGCGCCGCCGCGAAATTGGTGGCGATTCGCTTGTCGGTGGGGTTCCTCGCATAGGACTGGCCAAGAGCGGCACTGGCGTTGTGCAATTCTCCCGCCGACATCGTCTCCAGCGGCTTGCCGCTGGTGCGTCCGATGGAGCCGGTGGTGAGCTTGTCGGTTGCGCATCCCGCGACACCTGCCGCAAGCGCCAGCATGAATGCCGTGGTGACGAGCCGCTTTCCCCGGATGTTTATCGTGCGGTTGGTCGGCATCGGCACCCTGGGCCTCCATTCATGCGCGTGGCCATTGCGTGGCCATCTTCCCTCCAGCAGAAATATTCTGTTAACCCTAACGGAGGGTTAAGAAACGCCGACTCGGGCGAGTTCGGCAGGAGAAACGTCTGATGTCCGTGGAACTGGTCGAGAACAAGCTGAAGAACCCGCTGCCGATCCATCTGGTCGCCAGGGACGGGCTGGACGCGGCCGGTCTGTCGCCATCTATTGTCGCTTGGGCCAAGGCAAACGGTTTTTCCGGCGAGGCCGGCAGGACGCTGGTCGTGCCGGGCGAGAACGGAGTGCTCGGCGGCGCCGTGTTCGGGCTTGGCGACGGTGAGGGCGCGCTCGGTCTGGGCGCGCTGTCGAAAACCCTGCCGGAAGGCGACTGGCACTTCGCCTCGGCGCCGGCCGAGCCTGAACTCGCGGCGGTCGCGCTGGCGCTCGGCGGCTATGTCTTTACCCGCTATGGCAAGAAGCCGGGCAAGGCGCTGCGCTTCGAATTGCCGGCCGGCGTCAATGCGCAGCGCGTTCGCCGCATCGCCGACGGCGTTTTCCTGACGCGTGACCTCGTCAACACACCGACCAACGATATGGGGCCGGACGATCTGGAGAGGGCAGTGCGGGTCCTGGCTGGGACCCACAAGGCCGAAGTCTCCGTCATCAAGGGCGACGACCTGCTCACACAGAATTTCCCTATGATCCACGCAGTCGGTCGTGCGTCGTCCGATGCGCCGCGCCTGATCGACATGACATGGGGGCAGCAAGGCGCGCCGAAGGTGACTTTGGTTGGCAAGGGTGTCTGCTTCGATACGGGCGGCCTCGATATCAAGCCTTCTTCGGGCATGCTCCTGATGAAGAAGGACATGGGCGGCGCGGCCAATGTGCTGGGCCTGGCTTCTATGATCATGGCTGCCGGGCTCAACGTACGGCTGCGGGTGCTGATCCCCGCGGTCGAGAATTCGATTGCCGGCAATGCCTTCCGCCCCGGTGACGTGCTGGCGAGCCGCAAGGGCATATCAGTCGAAATCGGAAATACGGACGCGGAAGGGAGACTGGTGCTGGGCGACGCGCTGGCGCTTGCCGACGAAGAGGAGCCGCAGCTCCTGGTCGACATGGCGACTCTGACCGGAGCAGCCCGCGTCGCGCTGGGTCCCGACCTGCCGCCCTTCTACACCGATGACGAGGCGTTTGCCGCGGAGCTGGCGGCCGCCTCCATCGCGGTCGAGGACCCGCTGTGGCGCATGCCGCTGTGGCGGCCCTACGACGCGAAACTGTCGTCGAAGATCGCCGACATCAACAACGTCACCACGGACGGTTTCGCCGGGTCGATCACGGCGGCGCTGTTCCTCAAGCGCTTTGTCGAGAAGACGGCAAGCTGGGCCCACTTCGACATCTTCGCCTGGAACCCCGCCGATCGCCCCTACGGCCCTGCCGGTGGCGAGGCGCAAGGCATCCGGGCGTTGGAGCGGATCATGTCGACGCGCTATGGCTGATGCGCAAGCAGGGCCGGAAAATTGCAGAAACTGAAACGGAACCGAAACAATTTGCCGTCATGCTGGCGCGATGTCGATTGCGATGCGCCCGAGCCAGGCCTTGCGACTGTGGCAGCAAGTGATGCTGTCGCAGGTGCGCGAGGATGCGCCTGATCTCACCATGCGGCAGACGGCAATTCTGTTCACCATCTATCTCGATCCGCCGCCGCATACGGTGCGCGGTCTTGCCGCCCGCCTCAACGTCACCAAGCCGGTCATCACGCGCGCCCTCGACACGATGGGCGCGCTGAAGCTGGTGTCGCGTCATCGCGACGAGCTCGACAAGCGCAACGTCCTGATCAAGCGCACTGTCGAAGGCGCGCTCTTTGTCGAGCGCTTCGGCGATGGTATCATTGCCAAGGCCCACGACCTGCCGATCTGAACAATTTTCCTATCTAACTGGATTGCCGATTTGACCGCCCACGACCCCCGCCTGCACGCCTTCCGCTCCGATCTCGCCGATGCCCGGTTGAAAGGAGAGGTCGCTGCCGACCGTTTCGTAGCGGGCCGGCCGGCGCGGATTTCGGTCCCGGTGGCCGATATCCGCAAGGCGCCGGCGCTGGATTCGGGCGTCAACACGCAAGCTCTGTTCGGCGACGATGTCCTGGTTTTCGAGAATAGAGAGGGCTGGGCCTGGATCCAGGCCGAGCGAGACGGCTATGTCGGCTATGTCGCCGACGCCATGTTGGGCGAGCGGGACCATGCGCCCACCCACATCATCTCGGTGCCGCGCACGTTCCTATATCCCGGTCCCGATCTGCGCTTTCCGATTTCCGGGCAATTGTCGATGGGATCGACGGTAACCGTGACGGGTGCCGCCGAAACGCGCGGCACGCACTATGCACTGCTGCCCTCCGGTGAAGCCTTGATCGCTGGCCATCTGCAGCCGATCGGCGAAGTGGCCGGCGACTATGTGTCCGTGGCCGAGACGTTTCTCGGCACGCCCTATCTCTGGGGCGGTGTTTCCGGCTTCGGCATCGATTGCTCCGGCCTGGTGCAACTGGCAATGCGCATGGCCGGCAGGGAGGTGCTGCGCGATTCCGACATGCAGGCCAATTCGGTCGGCGAGCCGCTTCAGCCCGGCCCCGATTATACGGGGCTGCGACGTGGTGACCTTGTGTTCTGGAAAGGCCATGTCGCCATCATGACCGGCGCCGAGACCATGATCCACGCCAACGGCCACACCATGCTGGCGTCGCGCGAAGGGCTGAAGGAAGCCATCGCCCGCATCGGTTATCTCTATGGCGCGCCGACAGGGTTCCGGCGGCCGTAAGGCTTTCGATCCCCTTTTGTTCCGATTCTGCTTGGCGGTTGCGCGCCGCCGCGCTACCTCTGGCGGGTGACCGAGCTGCCGCGCCTCGCAGACCAGAATGCCGCCGTCGTCTTGCCCGAGCCATTCGTAGAATGGTTCGGCGAGAAAGGCTGGTCGCCGCGCGCGCATCAGATCGAACTCCTGGCGAAGGCCCAAGCCGGGCAATCTGTGCTGTTGATCGCGCCGACCGGCGCCGGCAAGACGCTGGCCGGCTTCCTGCCGTCGCTGACCGAACTGGCCGTCAGGCCGAGGCGAAAACCAGGCCAGGCGCGGCGCGGTATCCACACGCTGTATATCTCGCCGCTGAAGGCATTGGCCGTCGACATCGAGCGCAATCTCGGCAAGCCGGTCGAGGAGATCGGTCTGCCCGTCACCATCGAAACGCGCACCGGCGACACCCCCGCCCACAAGCGCCAGCGCCAGAAGCTTGCGCCGCCCGATATCCTGCTCACCACGCCGGAGCAACTGGCGCTGCTGATCGCGGCAGGCGATGCGAGGCGCTTCTTTGAGGATCTGCGCTATGTCGTGCTCGACGAATTGCATTCGCTGGTGACGTCCAAGCGCGGCCATCTGCTGGCGCTTGGGCTGGCGCGGCTGCGCAGCTTTGTCCCTGGCTTGCAGACGATCGGGCTGTCGGCGACGGTGGCCGAGCCGGGCGAATTGCGGCGCTGGCTGGTCAGCCAGAACCCGCGGAGTGACATGGCGGAATTGATCACTGTGACGGGCGGTGCGAAGCCCGAAATCTCGATCCTCGATTCCGAGGAGCGCGTGCCGTGGGCGGGGCACTCGGCGCGCTACGCCACGCCGGAAATCTACCGCGAGATCAAGCGCCACAAGACGACCCTGCTGTTCGTCAACACGCGCAGCCAGGCGGAGCTGCTGTTCCAGGAGTTGTGGCGCGTCAACGAGGACACGTTGCCGATCGCGCTTCACCATGGTTCGCTCGACGTCGCCCAGCGCCGGCGCGTGGAGAAGGCGATGGGCGAGAACGCGCTGCGCGCCATCGTCGCCACCTCGACGCTCGATCTCGGCATCGACTGGGGCGATGTCGATCTGGTCGTGCATGTCGGTGCGCCGAAGGGCGCCAGCCGGCTGGCGCAGCGCATCGGCCGTGCCAACCACCGCATGGATGAGCCGTCGAAGGCGATCCTGATTCCCGCCAACCGTTTCGAGGTGCTGGAATGCCGGGCAGCACTCGACGCCAATTATCTCGGCGCGCAGGATACGCCGCCACTGGTCAATGGCGGGCTCGACGTGCTGGCCCAGCATGTGCTCGGCTGCGCCTGCGGCGCACCGTTCCGCGCCGATGACCTATACGAGGAGGTACGAACGGCGGCACCCTATGCCGGCCTCGATCGGCCGACCTTCGACCGTGTCATCGATTTCGTAGCCGCCGGTGGCTATGCACTGAAGAACTATGAGCGCTATGCCCGCATCCGCCTCAACAAGGACGGGCTGTGGCGCGTCTCCAATCCGCGCGTCGCCCAGCAATACAGGCTCAATGTCGGCACCATCATCGAGGTGCCCGCGCTCAACGTGCGTTACGTCAAGGCCGGCAGCAAAGGGGCGGCGTCGCACGGCGGCCGCGTGCTCGGCAAGATCGAGGAGGCGTTTCTCGAGACCTTGACGCATGGCGATACCTTCATGTTCGCCGGCAAGGTACTGCGCTTCGAAGGTATCCGCGAGAATGAATGCTTCGTCTCGAACGCGCCCGGCAGCGACGCCAAGGTACCCTATTATGGCGGCGGCAAGTTCCCGCTCTCGACCTATCTGGCCGAGCAGGTCCGCATCATGCTGGACGATCCGCAGCGCTGGAAGAAGCTGCCGGAGCAAGTGGCCGACTGGCTGCGGTTCCAGTCGGACAAATCGATGCTGCCCAAGCGCGACGATTTGCTGATCGAGACCTTTCCGCGCGGCAACCGCCACTATCTGGTCGCCTATCCCTTCGAGGGCAGGCTGGCGCACCAGACGCTTGGCATGCTGCTCACCCGTCGCCTCGACAGGGCGGGCGCCAGGCCGCTCGGCTTTGTCGCCACCGACTATGCGCTCGCTATATGGTCGCTGGGCGACATGGGCGCCATGTTCAAAGCCAGGAAACCTTCACTCGGCGCGCTGTTCGACCAGGATATGCTGGGCGACGACCTCGAAGCCTGGCTGGCCGACAGTTGGCTTCTCAAGCGCACTTTCCGCAATTGCGCGCTGATCTCGGGCCTGATCGAAAAACGCCACCCCGGCCAGGAGAAGAGCGGCAGGCAGGTCACCGTTTCGACCGACCTGATTTACGATGTGCTGCGCAGCCATGAGCCGGACCACATCCTGCTTCAGGCGACCCGTGCCGACGCGGCGACCGGCCTGCTCGATGTCAGCAGACTTGCCGACATGCTCTCGCGCATCCAGGGTAGAATCATGCATAAGGCGCTCGAACAGATTTCGCCGCTGGCCGTGCCGATCATGCTTGAGATCGGCAAGATGCCGGTGAACGGCGAGGCCGATGAAACGCTGCTGATGGATGCGGCGACGCTGGTCGAAGAGGCCATGGGGTCTGGGATGGTTGACGAATGAACTTTTCGCTGGCGCGCGCATCGCTGATCGCCGAGGCCGACATGATAGGCATCGCCGGCGAACGTGCGGTCTGCGATCCGCGCGGCGTGCTCTATTTTCCCGAGCTCAGGCTGCTGACAGTATCGGACCTGCATCTGGAAAAGGGGTCGTCGCTGGCAAGGCGCGGCACGCTGATCCCGCCCTACGATACCGGCGCGACCCTGCTGCGGCTGCAGGCGGTGATATCGGATTACCAGCCGTCGATCGTCATCAGCCTGGGTGACTCCTTTCACGACGGCGGCGGCGCCAAACGCATGCATCAAAGTTTTCGCGAACGGCTGGAAGCGCTGATGGCAGGCCGCGACTGGTTCTGGGTCGCCGGCAATCACGATCCGGAAGCGCCCGCCGACCTGCCCGGCGAAACCGTGCGGGAACTGGCCATAGGCTCGCTGCTGTTCCGGCATGAGCCATCGAAGGTGCGGGTCGAGGGCGAAATATCCGGCCACCTCCACCCCTGCGCCCGTATTGTGCAGCAAGGCCGCTCGGTGCGGCGGCGCTGCTTTGCCGGCGACGGCGGCCGCATGATCATGCCTGCCTTCGGTGCCTATACCGGCTCGCTCAATGTGCTCGACCGCGCCTATGCCGGGCTGTTTCGCCTGGAGTCGTTGATGGCTTACATGCTTGGCACCGAGCGCATCTTCGCGATTTCAGGCTCGATGCTGAGGCCGGGCTGAGATCTATCGCCCGTAGTAGAGCATGACCGTGTGCTTGGCCTCGGCGAAGAACAGCCAGCGCTCGACCAGCATGCCGGCGAACTGGACGATCGCGGCCAGCGCCGAGAACGCCGTCGCGAAGGGCCAAGGCAGCGCGAAGGTGACGATCAGCAGCAGGATGGGCAAAGCGAAGGCCAGTATTTGCGTGATCCGGCGCAGCTTCGCGCTGTGCTTGCGCGCGATGCGAAAGCCCATTTCCTTGAGCAGGTAGTTTTCTTCTGTATGCGGCCATTCCAGGGATTGCACCGTGCCACCGGTCAGCCCCGTCGCGGTGTTGGCGTTGGTCGGGATTTCAAGCCGGTCGTTGTGGCGCCAGGTCGCCAGCTTCCAGCCCCAGCCGAGCAAGATGAGCAGCGCGGAAGCCGTCAGAAGCATTTTCGAGTCGAGAGAAAATGCTTGCAGCACAGCGTTCAGAAGCACGCTGCCGCTCATCGCCGAGTAGATGAGATAGCCGGGCAAGGTGTAGGGGCTGTGCCACTGGGCGATGGGTTTCAGCGAGGCATAGATCATGCCGGTCATGCAGACGGTGACGATGGCGCCAATCGCGGCAAGAAGTCCGGCAGCAGCGACGCATCCATCGACCCGGCCAAGAAGGACCCAGCCGATGCCGAACAGTCCCGCCGGGACGAAGGTGGTTACCGAGGCAACGCCCTCGCGTGACAGCCATGAACTGCGCCATTGCGAGAACGCCCGCCAGGCACGTTCGGGCCTGCCGAGATGACCGGTCGATGACAACAGGCCGGCGGCGATCAGGCCGAGCGCCAGTCCCATGCCGACGAAGCCCGGCCAGAAATCGGGTGCGATGAAGCCGAGCGGACCGAGCACGCCGAGCAGCGCGAGCAGCCCATAGCCGGCACCCGTGGCGGTGGTGAAGAAGACGACCGAAAAAGCTGGATGCATGGATGGTCAGCTTGAAAGCATGCGGTCGACCCAGCCAAGGAAACCGCCCTCGGCCCGTACCGGCTCCAGCGCGGGAGCGGCCACCGATGCGGCGCGTTGCGTGTGAGCGCGCGGCGGCAGGTATTTGTTGGTCGGGCGATAGCCGAGTTCCGGCATCAGGTCGACACCGCCCCGCTCCGCCACCAGTTCCGAAACAGGGGATTGGGGATCGCCGAGGTCGCCGAAATGCCGGGCGCTGGTCGGGCAGGCGGCGACGCAGGCCGGCACGCGGTCTCCTTCGGCCAGGTTGTCGTTGTAGATGCGGTCGACGCAGAGCGTGCATTTCTTCATCACGCCGACATCCGTGTCGAATTCGCGCGCGCCGTAGGGGCAGGCCCAGCTGCACAGTTTGCAGCCGATGCACTTGTCCTCATCGATCAGTACGATGCCATCGGAGGCCCGCTTGTAGGAGGCGCCCGTCGGGCAGACGGTGACGCAGGCCGGCGTCTCGCAATGCAGGCAGGAGCGCGGGAAGTTCACAGTGCGCCCCCCCATCTCGGTGATGTGCTCGTAACTGTGTACGCGGTTGAACCAGACCCCGTCGACATGGCCGCCATAGGGGTCGATGTCGGTCAGCGGCGCCATGTGACCGCCGGTATTCCACTCCTTGCAGGCGGTGACGCAGGCCTGGCAACCGACACAGGTGTCGAGGTCGATGACGAGGCCAAGCTTCTTGCCGCCTGGATGTGGAAGACAGGTCATTCGCCCGCCTCTCTTGCCTGCCGGAACCCGGTGCCGAAAGTGAGCTTGTCCGGCGAGGATCCGAAATGCGGTGGCTGATGAAAACGCTCGAATTGCGGTTCGGTGAAGCCGATCTCTTCGGCCCTGCATTTCACGATGCGGACGCGCAGATCGAACCACGCAGCTTGTCCCGTGACCGGATCGGAATTCGAATAGCGTTTGCCGCTGACGTCAGCAGAAGTCTGGTCACCGATAATGTGGTTGAGCAGGAAGCCGCGATTGCTCTCGGCGGCATCGTCCTTCAGCCCCCAGCTGCCGCGCCTTTTGCCGATCGCATTCCAGGTCCAGACCGTGCTCTCGTTCACTCCGTCGACCAGCTTGATCTGCCCCTTCACCTTGCCGTTGATGCTCTCGATCCACACCCAGTCGTCGTCGGCGAGGCCGAGGCCGGCCGCGGTCCGGTGATGTACGAACAGCCGGTTCTGGCTGGTGATCTGCCGCAACCACGCGTTTTGCGAACCCCAGGAATGGTACATGTGCATGGGCCGCTGCGTCAGCGCGTGCAGCGGATATTTTCCAAGGTCGACGGCCGCTTCCTCGAATGGCATGTACCAGAACGGCAGCGGGTCCATGTAGGTCTCGACGCGCTCGCGTTCGCTCTCGGGCGGCACCACCAGGCCATGACCGCGCGCGGCCAGCCGAAAACGCTGTATCGGTTCGGAATAGAGCTGGAAGATGATCGGCTCGGCCTTCGGGATGAAGCCCAGTTGCACCGCGAAATCGAGATAGGAGCGGTTGGCCATCTTATAGTAGCGCTGGTCGTCGGTGAAGTCGTGGTGCCAGAAACCGCCATTGTCGATGTAACGTTGCAACTGGTTGGGGTTGACTTCGCCCTTGCCGATCGAGGTTTCATCCTTGCCGCGCCAGCCGGCGAGCGGGCCGATGCCGGGCGTGCGTTCATGATTGACGATGTAGTCGGCGTAGTCGCGGTACTTCGCCGAGCCATCGTTTTCGACGAAGCCGGGCAAGCCAAGCCGCGCGCCGAGTTCGATCAGCACCGACTGGAACGGCCTGACGTCGCGGTCGGGCTCGACGACCGGATGGCGGATGGCGTCGCCCGGCCCGTCGGCATGGCTGATCGGCCGGTCGAGCAGGCTGATACAGTCATGACGCTCGAGATAGGTGGTGTCGGGCAGGACGAGGTCCGCGAACGGCACGGTCTCGGAGTAGTAGGCGTCGGAATAGATGATGAAGGGGATCCTGTAGTTGCCCGCTTCATCATGATCGGTGAGCATGGCCATGGTCTCGACCGTGTTCATCGAGGAATTCCAGGCCATGTTCGACATGTACATCATCAGCGTGTCGATCGGGTAAGGATCGCCGGCCCAGGCGTTGCGGATGACGGTGTGCATCAGGCCATGCGCCGCAAGCGGCGAATCCCAGGAATAGGCTTTGTCGATGCGCAGCGGCGTGCCCGCTTCGTCGACCAGCAGATCATCGGGCCCGCAAACGAAACCGAGCGGCATGCCGTCGAGCGGCGTCATCGGCCTCACGTCCTTGCCGCACGGCTTCGGACCCGGCGGGGCGGATCTGGGGTAGGGCGGCTTGAAGCGGAAGCCGCCCGGCACGTCCACCGTACCCAGCAGAACCTGCAGCAGGTGGATGGCGCGGCAGGTATGAAAGCCGTTGGAATGGGCCGAGATGCCGCGCATCGCGTGCATCGAAACGGGGCGTCCCTTGATCGTCTCATGCCGGCGCCCCGCCCAGTCGGTCCACGCGACCGGCAATTCGATTGCCTGTTCGAAGGCGACGTGGGCCAGTTCGGCCGCGATCCGGCGGATCGTTCCGGCGGAGACGCCGCAACGCTCCGCGACCGCATCGGGTGCGTAGCTCTCGTCGAGATAGCGGTCTGCAATGAGCTGGAACACCGGCACGCAGTAGCGGCCATCGACATCGCAGCTGCCGGTCAGTGCCGGTTTGGCGTCGGCATCGGTGGCGTTCACCGTACGCTTCGCCACTCTGTCCCATGCCAGCGGATTGCCGTCGCTGTCGCGCACGAACAGCCCGTCATCGGCCGCACCCGGCTCCTGGATAACCAGGACATGCGCGTTGGTGTAGCGCAGCAAATAATCGAGATCGACGCGGCCGGCTTTCAAGAGTTCGTGGATCAGCGCGAACACGAACAGGCCGTCCGTGCCGGGCCGGATGCCGATCCAGTCGTCGGCGATCGCATTGTAGCCGGTCCGGCACGGATTGATCGAGACCACCTTGGCGCCGCGCGCCTTGAGCTTGCCCAGCCCGATCTTGATCGGGTTGGAATCATGGTCCTCGGCGACGCCGAACAGCATGAAGTATTTCGTGTTGTCCCAATCGGGCTCGCCGAACTCCCAGAACGAGCCGCCGATCGTGTAAAGGCCTCCGGCCGCCATGTTCACCGAACAAAAGCCGCCATGGGCGGCGAAGTTCGGCGTGCCGAACTGGCTCGCCCACCAGCCTGTCAAGGATTGCGACTGGTCACGCCCGGTGAAGAAGGCGAGTTTTTTAGGATCGGTGCGGCGGATATCCGACAGCCGCCCGGTGACGATCGAGAAGGCTTCCTCCCATTCGATCTCGCGGAACTCGCCCGAGCCGCGTGGGCCGATGCGCAGCAATGGCTTCTTCAGTCTGGCCGGGCTGTAGTGCTGCATGATGCCGGAGCTGCCCTTGCCGCAGATCACGCCGCGATTGACCGGATGATCCTTGTTGCCGTTGATGTAGCGGACCTTGCCGTCCTTGATATGCACGTCGATGCCGCAGCGGCAGGCACACATGTAGCAGGTCGTCTTGGCGATGCTGTCGGAAACGTCAGGCGAGGTGTCGACGCCATCGCCCTCATCGGGCGCGCGCGTGTCGGCAAGCTGGCGTTGCGAGGGGGCTGAATTGGCGCCGCGCGGCGGTCCTTGCATCATCATCCCGTGCTGCTCGCGCAGCCGGCGGATTTGGCTCGCGTCTTCGGCCCGGGGCCGCGCATGTAATGCTCTTCCGGGTGGTATTGATCACCGGCCAACCGCCGTCGGATGCCGCGGGTCCAATGCGCAAGCAGGGATCTGAACCGCCCGATCATTTTATCCTTCGCGATCCATTGGCGAATTTTTTCTAACTTCTTCCGAAAAAGTAGAATAAAGCTATCGATCCGTCTAATCAGTTGTTCTTGTAAATTCGATCGATATTGGTTCTTAATGCGCGCATGACCCTGGATCAGTTGCGCATTTTCGTCGCCGTCGCCGAGCGCGGCCACATGACCAAGGCGGCCGAACTCCTGGGCATTTCCCAATCGGCCGCGTCGGCGGCTATTCGCGCGCTGGAAGAGCAGCATGGCGTCCATCTGTTCAACCGCGTCGGCCGCAACATCGAGCTGGCCCAGACCGGCCACCGGTTCCTGCCCGAGGCCAAGGCCGTGCTGGAGCGGGCCGCTGCCGCCCGCAATGTGCTGGAACATGTTTCGCAGACGGTCGCCGGCAGCCTCTCTATCGCCGCCAGCCTGACCATCGCCAGCTACTGGCTGCCGCGCCGGCTGGCCTCCTTCCACGAGGCGCATCCGGCCGTCAGGCTTAGCGTCACCATCGGCAACACAAGGCAGGTCGAGGCCAGCGTGCTCGATGGAACCGCCGATCTCGGCCTGGTCGAAGGGCGCACCGAATCCGACATATTGCGCCGCGCCAAAGTCGATACCGACCGGTTGATGCTGGTCGTTGCCAGCTCTCATCCCAAGATCGTCGAAATCGCGCCGGGCCGCCCCGACATCACCGGCCTGCGCTGGATCATCCGCGAGGGCGGCTCCGGCACGCGCGAGGTGCTGGAGGATCTGGCGCGCCGCGAGGGGATTTCGCTTGCCGACCTCAGGATATTCCTGGTGCTGCCCAGCAACGAGGCGGTTCGTCAGGCCGTCGAGGCCGGCGCCGGCGCGACCATCATTTCGGAGCTCGTCGTCGGGCGCGCGGTCGCCGAGGGGAGCCTGAGAGCCGTGCCGATCGAATTGCCGAAGCGCGACTTCGCCATGATCACCCATCGCGACCGTCAGGCAAGCCTGGCCCAGATGGCGCTGAAGGCGCATCTGGCTGCGGAGATGAACGGGTCAGGGTAGGGTCAGCCGAACTTCCTCTGCGCGTCGAGCGCCAGGCCAAGCCCGACCGATCCGAACATGTCGCCGTCGATGACGGAAGCCTGCGGCACCAGCGACAGGATTTCCCGCCTTGCCAGCGGGATCGCCGTCGATCCGCCGGTCAGGAACACCGCGGTGATGTCGGACGGCTTGACTCCGGCGTCGCGGATGGTCTGCGCCACCGTTTCGGTGACCCGCTCGATATCCCGGGCGATCGTGGCCTCCAGTCCGTCGCGCGTGATTTCCGCGGCGAAACTCGCGTCCGGCAGCTTCACCGCCACGTCCGCCGATGACCTGTCGGTCAGCTCTATCTTGGCTTTCTCGACCAGCGCCGCCAGCGCGTGCCCGTAGCGGTGCTCGACGATATGGATGAAGCGGTCGACCAGATCGGCGCGCGCGGCCTCGTAGCGGATCTGGCGCAGATGCGTCATCGCCTTGGCGGTGTAGACCAGGTTGATGCGCTGCCATGTGGCGAGATCGATGAAGTAGCTGGCCGGCAGATTGCGTTTGCCGTCCTTGGTCGCGGAGAGATAGCCGAGCTGCGGCATGACATGGGCGATGCTCAGCAGCCGGTCGAAATCGGTGCCGCCGATATGGATGCCGCGGCTGGCCAGGATGTCGTCCTTGCGGTCGATCGATCGCGAGCGCTCCGGCGAGACCCGCACGATCGAGAAGTCCGACGTGCCGCCGCCCATGTCGATGATCAGCGCCAGTTCCTCGCGCGTCACCTTCTGCTCGTAGTCGAGCGCCGCCGCGATCGGCTCGAACTGGAAGGCGATATGCTTGAAGCCCTGGGCACGGGCAGCCTTCTCGAGTTCGCCTTGCGCCTCCGCGTCGGCTTGCGCATCGTCATCGACGAACTGCACCGGGCGGCCGAGCACCACGCTCTCCACCACGCCGCCGGCGTCCGCCTCCAGCCGCGTCCTCAGATGACCGATGAACAGGCCGATAATGTCGATGAAGCCGATCTGGCGCGCCTTGATACGCGTCTTCTCGTGGGCGAGCGAACTGCCGAGCACGCTCTTTAACGAGCGCATCAGGCGGCCTTCGATACTGTCGGTATAATCGCCGATCGCGCGACGGCCGAAATAGGTGTGGCCGTCCTCCAAGTTGAAGAACACCGCACTTGGCAGAGTGGGTTGTTCGCCCTCCAGCGCGACCAGCCGCGCCTTGCCGTTCCGGATCACGCCCACCGTGGAATTGGACGTGCCGAAGTCGATGCCGCCGAATGCCTGATGCATTGCAGCCTCCTGTCATTGTTTCACGGCGGCAAAACAGCGGCGGCGCATCGCGCTGTCATCCGGGACCGCTCTTGCGAATTGTATGTGCGTGTTTGCCCCTGGGCTGGGAGGCGGCGGTTTATCGCATGGCGGGAAAAAGGGGAACCCCTCTTTTCCCGCAGCATCAATCTTTGCGGAACACCAGCCGACCGAGCCAGCCCGTCACCATGGCCAGCGATATGGCGAACACGCCGTAGAGGAACGAATAGTCGTGGGCGACGCGGAAGATCGATTGTTCGAAGCCTGATTTGCGGATTTCGAGTTGCGCCGAACTCTCCTTCACGAAGAGGCCGCTCTTGAATAGGAACGCGCGCGCCTTGTGCGTGCCGACCGGCACATTAGGCGCCAGCCTGACGGTGGCGCGAAACAGGTTCTGCGACAGGAATTGCACGCCGCCGACATTCTCGCTGTAGAGGCCGGCGGCGGCCTTGCGCTCGCGCAGTGCCGCCGTGAATTCCTCGATCGTCGCCGGGCTGTCACCGGCATCGGCGGGCTGCATATAGAGGTTGGAGGCGCCGAGCGACAGTTGCTTGTAGCTGTTGGGTTCGGTGATGTCCTGCAACGGCCGCGTCGTCGCCACCGAATAAGACACCGGCACGTTCTCGAAGGTCTCGGAATCCAGATTGACCCAGACGCCCAGCACCCGGTCCTTGCGGCGCACTACCACCGGTTTTGGTGGCCCTTCGAGCACGACGATGACGTCGTAACGGCCCTGGCGTGCCACCAGCGGGTCGGGATTTTCCAGCGAACCGAAAATGGTCAGGTCGGCGCCGGAAAAACCGGCGGTGATCGACACGGTGTCGGTGGAGAGGCCGATCTGGATACCTTCCGTCAGCGGCGTCTGCGCCTTCGCCGGCGCCGCGGCGGTCAGGGACAGGAGAGCGACGGTTGCGAACGCTTTCAGGCCATTCATCAGTTGAGGCCCGCGCCGGACAGCGAATAAAGGTTGGGCGGCGTGACGAACAGATCGGTTGCGAGCCGGATCGCCACCGCCAGCACCAGCAGCGCCAGCAGGGCTCTCAATTGCTCGCCACGCAGCCGCTGGCCGGCCTTGGCGCCATATTGTGCCCCGGCCACGCCGCCGGCCATCAAGAGGAAGGCCAGCATCACATCGACGGTCTGGTTGGTGGTGGCGTGAACCAGCGTCGTGTAGGCGGAGGTGAAGATGATCTGGAACAGCGAGGTGCCGATGACGACGTTGGTCGGCACTTTCAAGAGATAGATCAGCGCCGGCACCATGATGAAGCCGCCGCCGACGCCCATGATCGACGACAGGAAGCCGATGCCGGCGCCAAGCCCGAGCACCGGAATGACGCTGACGAACAGTTTCGACGCGCGGAAGCGCATCTTCAGCGGCAAACGGTGGATCCAGTTGTGCTGGCCGGATTTCTTCAACACCGGTGCCGCCCCGCTGCGCGTGGCGCGCAGCGCGTTGATGCTTTCGACCAGCATCAGCCCGCCGACGCTGCCGAGCAGCACGACGTAGAGCAGCGAGATGAACAGGTCGAGCTGGCCGAGCCTGCGCAGGAAGCCGAACACGTAGATGCCGGCGGTGGACCCGACGATGCCGCCGGCCAGGAGCACGCCGCCGAGCTTGAAGTCGAGCGTGCCTCGCTTCATGTGCGAAAGGACGCCGGAGACGGAAGAAGCGATGACTTGGTTGGCGCCGGTGGCGACCGCGATCGCCGGGGGGATGTTGTAGAAGATCAAGAGCGGTGTGATGAGGAAGCCGCCACCCACCCCGAACATGCCCGACAGAAAGCCCACCGCGGCGCCCATGGCCAGCAGCACGAAGACGTTGACGGAAATTTCCGCGATCGGGAGATAGATGCCCACCCGTCAGTCTCGATCAGTTTGCCTGTCGGCGAATAAAGCCGTTTCGGACAGTATCGCATCGAAAAGCCAATTTTCTCTTGCGACGACGCGGCAGCGGGATCAAATCCCGCCACCGCGCCGAAACAAAAAGACAACTCAATCAGTTAACAGGCAAATATATGGCAAGGGCGTCGTGGAAACGACGCTTCTGCCGTTATTTGCGCGCCAGCAATGCCTTGACCAGTTTCTCGTCGACCGCGCCGGTCGCCGGCAGCTTGTTGGCGGTCTGGAAAGCGATGATGGCGTTCTTGGTCTTCCCGCCCATCACGCCGTCGGCGCCGCCGGCGTCATAGCCGTTCTTGTTGAGGATGAGCTGGATGTTCTTGACCGCCTTCTTCATGTCGATGCCGGCGGTCGTCTGCGGCGTGCCTTCCTGCCAGGATTCAGGAATGTCCACCGAATTGGCTGTCGCGTTGAGCGGCTTGGCCTTCCACAATTCGGTCGCGGCGCGCGCCCGCTCGAGCTGCTCGGGCCGCAGCGCATTCGCGATCTCGTCGCGCTTGGCCGCGGCATCCTTATCGCCGGTCTTGGCGACGAGCGCGAACCATTTGTAGGATTCTTCCAGGTTCTGCTTCATGCCGACGCCCTTGGCGGCGAGGATGCCGAGATTGAACTGGCTGTCCTTGACGCCGAGGTCGGCGGCCTCCTGGAACCAGTGCGCGGCCGATTGATTGTCGGTCACGCCATCGGCGGCCATGGCGAACAGCACGGCCAGATTGTGCATGGCGCTGGCGTTGCCCTGCGCGGCGGCGAGTTGGTACCAGGTCTTCGACTTCTTGATGTCGCGCGCGACGCCGATGCCCTTCTCGTAGAAATTGCCGATGCGGTATTCGGCCGGCGCGAAGCCGAGTTCCGCCGACTTCTCATACCATCTGGCGGCCACAGCCATGTCTTCCTTGACGCCGCGCGACTCGGCGTAGCGCGAGCCGACCTCGAACAGTGCCTTGGCGTCGCCACCGGCGGCGGCGTCACGCAAGGCGGCCGGGCCGGCATCTGCCGGGATGTCGAACTTGGTCGTGGCTGTCGCTGCCGCCTTGTCCATGGGCGCAACGGCGCCAGTCGTGTCGTTGGCCGTTGCCTCGGTCGCGACTGGCGTAGCAGGGGCCGGTTGGGCATCGGCATCTGCCTGCGTACCGCCGGCGATGGCGGCGGGTGCCGGATCCGTCATGGTAGGAGCAGCGGTCATCGGAGCAACAGGCGCCTGCGCGGCCAAAGCCATCGCCTCGGGAGCGGCTGTGCTCGGGCCGGAAGCCATGGCCGACGCGACCGATGCCGGAGCGGCCCCGGCGGCAGGTGCGGTATCCGGCATCGCGTCTGTATCAGACGGCGTGGCCATGACGGTCTGCGCCGCCATGTCGTCCTTGCTTGCCGGCGCGGATTGTTCCGCCTGCCTGACGGCAGGGGCCGGCGCGCTGTCTGTCGTCGCCGGCTGGACTTCGGTCTTCGGCTGGCTGGCGGTATCGACAGATGCCGTCTTCACCGGCTGCGAGGCGACGATCGGGGCCGTGTCGTTATTTGCCACCTGGGCGGCGGGATCCGAAAGAAACGCCTTGCCGAGCTGCAGGCCGGCAAGCGCCAGCATGATCGCTGCCGCAGCCATCAGGATCGGCTTGCGCCGCGCCTTGAGCAGGTCGCCTATCCTGAGCGCCTTGACCGGGCCTTTCATCGTCGACTGGCGCTTCAGGGCGTCGGCTTCGGCCGCGGCCGCCTGCGCCGCGCGCCGGGCAGCGGCGATGAAATCCGATTTCGCCGCGTCGCTGTCGCCGGGCTTTGCCGGTTGTCCGCGCTCGTCGCGCACGCGCTTCATGATGGCATTGAGGTCGGGCGCGCCGGAGCCGGGCTCCAGCGGGCGGTTGGCGACTTTCGGGTCGAGCGGCTCGTCGAGATCGACACTCGGGATATCGACGCTCGGCGCCGAGCCGGCCAGCGGCGGAACATCCGCCGCCTTCTTGCCCTTGAAGGCGCGCGCCAGGCCGCCGAACATCGACTTGCGGCCAGCAGGCTGGCCCTCTCCGGCGGTGGCGTCGGAACCGAGTGCGGCCATCGCGGCGGCGGCTGCTGCTTCCGCGGGCGAGCGCGCGCCCGGCCGGGCAGACAAGCCCGTTTCAACGTGCGGTGCCGGCTCGCCGGGCTCGGCGCGCAATATGGCCGCGGCACGCGCGTCCAGATCGGCCATGCCGGTCAGCGGCTGCGGCTCGTCCATCGTCATCGACGGTGCGTTCACGGCCATCTTGGGCCGCCGTGCGCCCCGCCAACCACTCGGTTCGATCGGAGCCGCGTCGAGGAGTTCGCTTACCGCTTCGGACGGGTCGCTGGTTTCCAGCGAACCCAGCCTGTCGACGATCTTGAGCAATGTATCGTGAATGGCCTCGAAGGTGCGCGAATTGCGCTCGTCGGAACGCCGCGTCAATGTCTCCAGCGTCTTCAGGTCCTGGGCGAGGCCAGATACCGCGGCCGTATTGGTGCTCGTTCCGGCCAGCGAGCGCACCGCGTTCTCAGCCGCCTCGCGTGCGGCGCCGAGGATGGAATCGCGGGTCCCGGCCAGCGCTTTTTCGATTTCGTTGAGCCGCGGGCTGATGTCCTCGAAATCCGGCAGCGGCGTGCTCGGCTTGGAAAGATGCGCAGACAGGCCGGCGACCTGCGCCTCCAGGCTGCGGATCAGCGCCGGATCGATGCCGGCGACTTGGGCCGCCGAAGCGTCCAGGCGGCTTGAAATATCCTCGAGCCTGCTTTCCAGCCCGCGGATCGCCGCCTCGCCGGCGGGATCGGGAGCGCGCGTTTCCATGCGCTTGGCCAGTGCGGTGAAGCGGGCGTCGATGGCGTCCATGATGCCGGCGCTGTCGACCTGCGCCATGCTGCGCTGATCCAGCCGGTCGGCAACCTCGTCCAGCCGGCGCTCGAGATCGCGAAACAGCATGTTGCCCTGTTCGATGGCGTCGCCCTGGCGACGCTCCATCATGCCGGACAGCACGTCGAAACGCTGCTCAAGCCCCTGGAAGATGTAGTCGGCGTCGGGCATGGCCGGCGCCTGATCGATCTTGTCGGCGATCAGCGCGATCTGCTTTGCGAGCCGTTCCATCGCCTGCTCGGGCAGGTTGGCGCGGCCGGCGAGGTCATCGACCCGGCTCGACAGCGTGTTCAACCGGTCGACCACGACATTGCCGGGACGGTCCTGCGCCACTTCCTCGATCTGCTGGGCGAGCGAGTCGATCCGCTTCTCGATGCGCTCGAAGGCTTCGTGGTCGATTGAATTCGCCTGTGCGGCGACTGTCGAGGCTACGATGGCGCGGGAAATCTCGTCCAGCCGCTCGTCGATCATGGCCAGCGTGCCGCCGCCGCGATTGTCCTGCTGGTTGGCGAAATGGTCGACCGCCCCAGCCAGTGTGCGGACCTTTTCCTCCAGCGAACGCAGCGACAGCGATTCCGGCAGGTTGTTGACGGCGTTGCTGATCTGCTCCAGCCGATCGGTCAGGGCCGCAAGGGCGGGATCGTCGGAGCGCTTGCGCTGATCGGCGTCGACGCGGTCCTCGAAGGCAGTCCAGCGGCGATCGAAATCGTCCCAGCGGCGGTCGACCTTCTGCACGCTCTCCTCGCGCGCCAGCGTGTCGAGCGCGGCCTTGACCTGCTCGAGTTCCAGTCGCAGCAGGTTGACGCTCCTGTCGTCACTCTTCTCCGACAGCGATTTGATGGCGCCGGACAGCCGCTCGAATTCCACGCCGAGTTCGGCGCTGCCCTTGCCTGTCGCGCCGGGCTTGGCGTTCGCCTGGAAGGCGCGGTCGATGTCCTTGCGCAGCGCGTCGAATTCGCGCTGCAGGCCTGAAGTCACCTGGTGGCGCAGTTCCTCGCGCATGCCGCGCAGCTCGCCCGCGATCTTGCCGACCATGGCGACGCTGTCTTCCTGGCCGCGCACGCGGTCGATGTCGCGCGCGATTGCCTGGTAATTCTGGTCGAAGGCAGGCGAGGGCGCCGGGTTGTGCGCACGCGGTGCCGGCTGCGGATCCTCATACCAGCGCTGCTGGGCCGTCGGCTGCGCGGCGGGATAACGCGGTTCCGCGGCGGGGTAACGCGGGTCGGCGCCATATTGGCGAGGAACGGGCCGTGCCGTCGCGTCCTCACGCGTCTGCCCCAGGCGCTGTTCCAGGGTCTCCAGCGAGCGGTTCAGCTGCTCGAGCGTTGTCTGCGGCTTGCGCTGCCTGCCGGCATTGAGTGTATCGAGATAGGACCGCTTGCTGTTCATCGGTGCGTCCGTCTTTCAGATTGGCCGGCTTGCGACCAGCTCCCCAAGTCCCTGCCGGAACGAGGCGACCGCGCTTCCATGCCACGGTGGAAGACAAGCTTCCCGGGTTTCACCCGCGCTCCGAAAAACCGTGAAAATTCGATACAGGATAACCACGGATAGCCGACACGCGCACATTTCGCCCAACGTGGTAAACAACGCGTTAACCAAGCTTAAGAAGTTGCAAGGAAGTTGGCTGTCGCGATTTCCGGTGCGGCATAAGGCACCGTTCTCAGAACGCCCTTGCGTCATGAGGCGGCTATCGGTATAGAATTGACGTAAACGTAAATGGCGCATCAACTGTGCTGTTTGCGATTTGTTTGTTGAAACCACGGCTGGAAGCACGCCCCCGCTTCCAGTCAGGCGACGCATGGTCCGGGACCGCGACGCCACCAGACGGGGAAGCCAGTGACCATGAAACTTATCTCGGCCGGCGAGACCGCGGCCAATACCAATAATGCATCCGTAGAAGTCGGCGAGGATCTCTCCCGCATCGGCGAAATGGCCAAAAAGTATGGCGTGACGCTGCGCACGCTGCGCTTCTATGAAGACAAAGGCCTGCTCCACCCGCAGCGCGACGGTTCGACCCGTCTCTATACGCGCCGCGACAAGGCCAGGCTGAAGCTGATCCTGCTCGGCCGAAAGGTTGGGTTCTCGCTGCGCGACGTCAAGCAGATGATGGACCTCTACGATCCGACCGGTTCCAACACCAAGCAGTTGCGGTTGGCGCTGGACAAGTCGGAGAAGCAGCTCGCTCGCCTGCAGAAGCAGCGGGCACTGATCGACGACGCCATCAATGAGCTCGGCGGCTCGATGTCGGCGGTGCGCCAGATGTTGGCCGAGCGTTCGACGCCGCAGGCGAGCGTCGCGAGCTAAGCCACTCTCCGACACTGTCGGACTTTCACCATCAAAGCCGCGTGGCCATGCTGCGCGGCTTTTCGCTGTCATGGCCTGCTGTTTCGCGCTGGCTTGCGCAATGCCGCAACGCCAGGCTCCGCGCGCGTGGCGACGGAATCTTGTCGCATCGAAAATATTGACGTTTACGCAAACGTCAATGTTTGCTATTGCCACTTCGACATTGGCCCGCTTGCCGCGCACGGCTTGATTTCGGGGCCTTTATCCGCATGGTGGAGGAAAGCATGCCGATTTACAGGGCCCCGGTCCAGGACACGCTGTTCGTGCTCAACGAGGTGCTGGGCTATCAGCGCTATTCGAACCTTGCCGGATTCGCCGACGCAACGCCCGACATACTGGAGGCAATTCTCGCCGAAGGGGCCAAGCTCGCCGAGAACGTCATGCATCCGCTCAACCGTGTCGGCGACATGGAAGGCTGCGTGCGCCACGACGACGGCTCGGTGACCACGCCCAGGGGCTTCAAGGAAGCGTTCGACCAGTATCGCGAAGGCGGCTGGATGGGCCTGGCGGCTCCGGTCGAGTTCGGCGGCCAGGGCCTGCCCTATGCCGTGCACACGGCGGTGGCCGAATACATGGTGTCGGCCAACATGTCGTTGATGATGTATCCCGGCCTGACCCAGGGTGCGATCGCGGCCATCATCACCCACGGCACCGACGAGCAGAAGGCGACCTGGCTGCCCAGGATGGTCGAGGGCACCTGGACCGGCACCATGAACCTGACCGAGCCGCATTGCGGCACCGATCTCGGCTTGCTGCGCACCAAGGCAGTGCCGAACGGCGATGGCACCTACAAGATTTCAGGCCAGAAGATTTTCATCTCGGCCGGTGAGCACGACATGTCGGACAACATCGTCCATCTGGTGCTGGCCCGTATCGAAGGCGCCCCCGAAGGCGTCAAGGGAATCTCGCTGTTCATCGTGCCGAAGTTCAAGCTCGATGCGTCGGGCAATCCGGGGACAAGGAACACCGTTTCCTGCGGTTCCATCGAGGAGAAGATGGGCATCCACGGCAATTCGACCTGCGTCATGAACTATGACGAGGCTGAAGGCACGCTGCTGGGCGAGGCCAATGGCGGCCTGAAGGCGATGTTCACGATGATGAACGAGGCGCGGCTCGGCGTCGGCCTGCAGGGGCTGTCGCTGTCGGAGATCGCCTACCAGAACGCCGTCGCCTACGCCAAGGACCGTTTGCAGGGCCGCTCGCTGTCGGGCCCTAAGTCGCCGGAGAAGAAGGCCGACCCGATCATCGTCCATCCCGACATCCGCCGCTCGCTGATGACCATGAAGGCGTTCAACGAGGCCGGCCGTGCCCTGGCGCTATGGACCGCGATCAAGTCCGATATCGCGCACCGCTCCGCCGACGACAAGGACCGCCAGGCGGCCGACGACTACACCGGCCTGATGACGCCGGTGGTCAAGGGCGTGCTGACCGACAAGGGGTTCGACCACGCCGTGATGGCGCAGCAGGTGTTCGGCGGCCACGGCTACATCGAAGAGCACGGCATGAGCCAGTTCGTGCGCGATGCCCGCATTGCCATGATCTATGAAGGCGCCAATGGCATCCAGGCGCTCGACCTCGTCGGCCGCAAGCTCGGCTTGAACGGCGGCCGCGCCATACAGGCCTTCTTCAAGGAGGTCGGCGAATTCTGCGAGGAAAACCGCGCGGACGAGAAGATGGCGCCGTTTACCAAGGGTCTGAAGAAGGGCCTCAACGATTTGCAGGCGGCGACCATGTGGCTGCTGCAGAACGGCATGGCCAAGCCCGACAATGCCGGTGCGGCCTCGACCGACTACATGCATCTCTTCGGCCTCGTGGCGCTGGGTTACATGTGGGCGCGGATGGCCAAGGCGGCACAGGGCAAGACCGGCGCCAACGGTTCCCACTCTTTCCTTGAAAACAAGGGGGCGTTCTATGACAACAAGGTCGTGACGGCGCGCTTCTTCATGGAACGGATCATGCCGGAGACCTCGGCCCACCTCGCCCGTATTTCTAGTGGCGCCGATACGCTGATGGCCCTGCCGGCGGAAGCGTTCTAAACTCAACCTCGCTGGTCTGTCTGTCTGTCTGTCTGTCGATACGCGGAGGAAATCGTGGCGACAAATCCCGCCGAAGTGCTCTCTTTGCCGAAGCCAGCCTGGGCGGCCGACGAGGTCGGCATGCTCTACGACATGGCTATCCGTTTCATGTCGGAGGAGATCGCACCGCGCTACGACGAGTTCGAAAACAACGAGATGGTCGACCGCGAAAGCTGGCTGAAGGCAGGTTCCGCCGGCCTGCTCTGCGCCTCGATGCCGGAGGAATATGGCGGCTCGGGCGGCACCTTCGCGCATGAGAGTGCCATCATCGAGGCGATCGGCCATGTCGGCGTCGACGGTTTCGGCATCGGCCTGCACAATTCGATCGTCGCGCCCTACATCCTCCATTACGGTTCGGAAGAGCAGAAGAAGAAATGGTTGCCCAGGCTCGCCACCGGCGAACTGATCGGCGCCATTGCCATGACGGAGCCCGGCGCCGGTTCCGACCTGCAAGGTGTCAAGACGCGTGCCGAGAAGGATGGCAACCAGTACAAGATCAATGGCTCCAAGACCTTCATCACCAACGGCCAGCTGGCGAACTTCATCATCGTCGTCACCAAGACCGATCCGGAGAAGGGCGCCAAGGGCACCTCGCTGATCGTTATTGAGACCGATGAGGTCGAAGGCTTCCAGCGCGGCCGCAACCTCGACAAGATCGGGCTGAAGGCCAACGACACGTCGGAGCTGTTCTTTAACGACGTGCGTGTGCAGACCTCCAACCTGCTCGGCCATGAAGAGGGACAGGGCTTCGTCCAGCTGATGCAGCAATTGCCGCAGGAACGATTGCAGATCGGCACCGGGGCGATTGCCATGATCGAGCGGGCGCTGGCGTTGACCATCGACTACGTCAAGGAGCGCAGGGCCTTCGGCAAGGCGATCATCGACTTCCAGAACACCCAGTTCAAGCTGGCTGAATTGAAGACAGAGGCCACCATCGGCCGTGTCTTCTACAATGACTGCGTCACCCGCCACATCAATGGCGGGCTGGATCCGGTAACGGCCTCGATGGCCAAGTACTGGCTCTCCGACCTGCAAGGTAAAGTCGTCGACGAATGCCTTCAATTGCACGGCGGCTATGGCTACATGAATGAATATCCGATCGCCCGCATGTTCCGCGACGCCCGCGTCCAGCGCATCTACGGCGGCACCAACGAGATCATGAAATTGCTGATCGGACGCTCGCTCTGAGCAGCTCTCTTCAGCGAACCCAAGGAGCATGAAAATGGCCGAAGCTTATGTCTATGACGCCGTTCGCACGCCGCGCGGCAAGGGCAAGAAGGACGGATCGCTGCACGAGGTGCCGGCGGTGCGGCTCGCCGCCAGGACGCTCGAGGCACTGCGCGACCGCAACGGGCTGGACACCGGCACGGTCGACGACATCATCTTCGGCTGCGTCGACCCGGTCGGCGAGGCGGGCTCCGTCATTCCCCGTGCCGCCGCTTTCGAGGCTGGCTACGACACCAAGGCACCCGGCATGCAGATCTCGCGCTTCTGCGCCTCCGGATTGGACGCCATCAATTTCGGCGCCGCCAAGATCGCGCAGGGCGCCGATGAAATCGTCATCGCCGGCGGCGTCGAATCGATGTCGCGCGTCGGCATGGGCATGTCCGGCGGCGCCTGGTTCATGGATCCTTCGGTCGGCCTGCCCGGCTGGTTCGTGCCGCAAGGCATTTCGGCCGACCTGATAGCCACCAAATACGGCTTCTCGCGCGACGACGTCGACGCCTACGCGGTCGAGAGCCAGAAGCGCGCCGCAAGATCCTGGGCTGATGGCCGCTTCAAGAACTCGGTCATACCGATCAAGGACCAGAATGGACTGACCATTCTCGACCATGACGAGCATATGCGGCCGTCGACCGACATGCAGTCGCTCGCCTCGCTCAATCCGTCCTTTGTCATGCCCGGCGAAATGGGCGGCTTCGACGCGGTGGCGGTGCAGAAGCATCCCGAGGTCGAGGAGGTCAACCACGTCCATCACGCCGGCAACTCGTCCGGCATTGTCGATGGCGCGGCGGCCGTGCTGCTTGGCTCGAAGAAGGCCGGTAAGGCGATGGGCCTCAAGCCCCGCGCCCGCATCCGCACCTTCGCCAACATCGGCTCCGAGCCGGTGCTGATGCTGACCGGCCCGGTCGACGTCACCGAGAAACTGTTGAGGCGTGCCAAGATGAAGCTGTCGGACATCGACCTGTTCGAGCTCAACGAGGCCTTCGCCTCGGTGGTGCTGCGCTACATGCAGGCTTTCGAGATCCCGCACGACAAGATCAACGTCAATGGCGGCGCCATCGCCATGGGCCATCCGCTCGGGGCCACCGGCGCGATGATCTTCGGCACGGTGCTGGACGAACTCGAGCGCCGCGACTTGAACACCGCGCTGGTGACACTGTGCATCGGTGCCGGCATGGGTACCGCAACCATCATCGAACGCGTCTGACGGGGAGAGAACGATGAGCTACGCCAATTTCACCCTCGACATCGACGCCGATGGCATCGCGCTGGTCACCTGGAACAGCCCGGACCGCTCGATGAACGTCTTCACCGAAGAGGTGATGCGCGAGTTGAACGCCATCGTGGACAAGGTGGCCGGCGATGCCGCCATCAAAGGCGCGGTGATCACCTCCGGCAAGGACACTTTCTCCGGTGGCGCCGACATCACCTTGCTGCAGAGGATGCTGACCAGCTTCGCCACTGACAAGGTCAGGGATGTCGAGAAAGCGACCAGGGCGCTGTTCGACAATGCCGGCATCATGACCGGCCTGTTCCGCAAGCTGGAAACCTGCGGCAAGCCATGGGTCTCGGCGATCAACGGCACATGCATGGGCGGCGCCTTCGAAATGTCGCTCGCCTGCCATGGCCGCGTCGCCGCCGACTCCGACAAGGTCAAGATGGCGCTCCCCGAGGTCAAGATCGGCATCTTCCCCGGTGCCGGCGGCACCCAGCGCGTGCCGCGGCTGACCGACCAGCAACAGGCGTTGCAGATGCTGACCTCCGGCCAGACCCTGTCGCCGCAGAAGGCGAAGGCGATGGGCCTGATCCACGAGATCGCCGAACCGGCGAAGCTGATCGAGACCGCGAAGGCGATGATCAGGAACGGCCTCAAGCCGGTGGCGCCGTGGGACGAGAAGGGTTTCAAGCTGCCCGGCGGGCCGATCTATTCGGCGGCCGGCGCCAATCTGTGGCCGCCGGCCATCGCCATCCTGCGCCGCGAGACCCATGGCAATTACCCGGCCGCCGCCGCGATCCTGAAATGCGTCTATGAAGGCCTGCTGGTGCCCTTCGACACCGCGCTTAGGATCGAGCAGCGCTATTTCACCGAGATCATGCAGAGCAAGGAGGCGGCGGCGATGATCCGCTCGCTGTTCGTGTCGCTGCAGGAGCTGAACAAGGGCGCGCGCCGCCCGGCCGGCGTGCCGGACACCAGGTTCAAGAAGATCGGTATCCTCGGCGCCGGCTTCATGGGCGCGGGCATCGCCTATGTCACCGCCAAGGCCGGCATTCCGGTGGTGCTGCTCGACCGGGATATGGAGGCGGCCGCAAAGGGCAAGGCGCATTCCGACAGCCTGATCTCGGATCAGGTCAAGAAGGGTCGCGCCAGGCCCGAGGAGAAGGACAAGCTCCTGTCGCTGATCACGCCGACGGCAGACTATGCAGACCTCGCCGGCTGCGATCTCGTGGTGGAAGCCGTGTTCGAGGATTCCGCCGTCAAGAAGAACGCCACCGAACAGGCGGAGGCCGTGCTGAAGTCGTCGGCGATCTTTGCCTCCAACACCTCGACCATTCCGATCACCGGCCTGGCCAAGAATTCGGCGCGGCCGAAGAATTTCATCGGCATCCACTTCTTCTCACCGGTCGACAAGATGATGCTGGTCGAGATCATCCTCGGCAAGAAGACCGGCGACAAGGCGCTGGCGACCGCGATCGACTTCGTGCGCGCCATCAAGAAGACGCCGATCGTCGTCAACGACACGCGCGGCTTCTATGTCAACCGCTGCGTCCTGCGCTACATGTCGGAAGCCTACAAGATGCTGATCGAAGGCGTGCCCGCGCCGATGATCGAGAACGCGGCGAAGGCCGCCGGCATGCCGGTCGGTCCCTTGGCGCTGACCGACGAGACGGCCATCGACCTCGCCCAGAGGATCATGAAGCAGACCATCAGGGATCTCGGCGACAAGGCCGTCGACCCCAGGCAGATGGCGCTGATCAACACCATGGTCGACGACCACGGCCGCTTCGGCCGCAAGAACGGCAAGGGTTTTTACGACTATCCGGCCAAGCCCGCGAAGAAGAAGCTGTGGCCGGGGTTGAAGGACCTCTATCCGCAGCTCGCGGCCGAGAAGGTCGACTATGAGGAGCTGCAGCAGCGCCTGCTGGTCACCATCGCGCTCGAAGCGGCACGCGTGATGGAAGAGGGTATCGTCACCGACCCGCGCGAGGCCGATGTCGGCTCGATCCTTGCCTTCGGCTTCGCACCCTATACCGGTGGCGCGCTGTCCTACATTGACGGGATCGGCGCCAAGCAATTCCTCAAGATCGCCAAGGGCCTGCAGAAGAAGTATGGCGCCGAGTTCAAGGCGCCCAAGCTGCTCATCGACATGGCCGAGAAAGGTAAGACCTTCTACGAACGCTTCGATCCCCATGCGAAGGGCGATGTGAAGCAGGCAGCCTGACATAGCGTCATGTACGTCTGGGCGCGCATGGCGCGCATGCTGGCCACGGCGCGCAGGCGTGGTCCCTATCTCATAGGCGGCGAAGGCCGGCTGGCCTTTCGCTGCCTGCCGACCGACATCGACTTCAACATCCATCTCAACAATGCGCGCTACATGATGCTGGCCGACCTTGGCCGCATCGATCTGTTTGTCCGTGCCGGTCTCATCACGCTGGCGAGGAAGAATGGCTGGGCGCCGATGATGGGCGGGTTGCAGGCCGTCTACGCCCGCGAGATCCGGCTGTGGCGCCGCTTCGAAGTGGTGTCCTCGATCGAGACCTGGGAAGGCACCCAGGTCATCGGCAAGCACCGCTTCGTCCTCGACGATGGCGAGACGGCCGCCCTGATCCTGACGACGGCCGGCGTCTATGACCGCCAGGCGCGCCGCTTCCTCGACATTGACGAGGTAGTCGCCGCACTTGGCCGTGCGGTGAACCCGCGGCCACCGACCGAGGCAGAACGCATCTTCATGACGTCGCACCAGGGACTGCGCGGCCTGGCCAAACGGACCTGATCAACCCGTCGGCGGCCAGGGTTCGATCGACTTTCCCAAGCCAGGCGCGGATGGTACATTAGGTATCGCTAACATGGAGTTGGCGGAGGATTAATCATCATGCGTATGATGCTGAGAGTTTCCATCCCGGCCGAGGAAGGCAACAAAGCGATCAAGGACGGCAGCATGGGCAAGTTCATCGAGCACACCCTGTCCGATCTCAAGCCGGAGGCTGCTTATTTTACCGCTGACGGTGGTTGGCGGACGGCCTACCTTTTCCTAGAGGTAAAGGACAGTTCGGATATGCCCTATGTCGCCGAGCGGTTCTTCTTCGCCTTCAATGCCACCGTCGATTTGATCCCGGTGATGAACGTCGACGAGCTCAAGAAGGGTTTGCCGAGGGCGATGGCGGCATTGGCCGGATAGCGGCTTCGGCCATGACACTGTGCCGTCGTTGCGGCACACAGCTTTGTTCGTGATCCACCGGCCGCGCTGGTGGACAACGCAGCGGTTGCGCGTTAGACAGGGAGAGGCATTTTTTCCTGTTTCGAAGGAGAGCACGTCATGCTCTCGCACGACCGCGTCTGGGCTGCCATCGATGCTCTTGCCGAGCGCTATTCGCTTTCGGCTTCGGGTCTGGCAAGGCGCGCGGGACTTGATTCGACCGCCTTCAACAAATCGAAACGCCTCTCGTCCGACGGCCGGCCGCGCTGGCCTTCGACCGAATCGCTGGCCAAGATCATCGAGGCCACGGGCGCTTCGCTGGACGAATTCACGGGACTGATCGAAGGCCGGGGCGCATCGCCGGCCAGCCGGCGCGCCGTGCCGTTGCTCGGCTTTGCCCAGGCAGGCGCCGGCGGCTTCTTCGACGATGCCGGCTTTCCCGCCGGGCAGGGCTGGGATCTCGTCGAATTGCCTGCGCAATCGACCGAGAGTTCCTATGCGCTGCAGGTGCAAGGGGATTCCATGCTGCCGCTCTACCGCAACGGTGACGTGCTCATCGTCGAGCCGGGCGCCGCCACCCGCAAGGGCGATCGCGTCGTCGTCAAGACCACATCAGGCGAGGTGATGGCCAAGGTGCTCGAACGCCAGACCGTCAAGTCGATCGAGCTGGTCTCGCTCAATCCGGAGCATCCGGATCGCGACATCCCCATGCGCGAGGTCGAATGGGTGGCGCGGATCGTCTGGGCAAGCCAATAGGTGCAGCGGGTGCGACTTCCTCATCTTGTCCTGGCGGTTCTGATGGTTCCGATAATGGCGGCGCTGGTCGTTGCCGGCGGACGCACGCTGAAAGGCAGCGCAAGCACTGTTGCGGTGGATCAGATCGATCCCGGCGCCGATACGATCCCGCGGGCTGACACCGGGACGGTACCAGAAGAACCTGCCACCTCAGCCATAGCTGCTCCGCAGCCGCCAAAACCCGCAGCGCATTCGCGGGCGATCGATCCGCAGGTCGTCGCGCCGCCGGAATTGCCCGCCGGAGAGCTCGAGCGGGTCGAGCCGCGCGAGCCGTTGAGCAAGCTGGCGCTCGCCGTGCCGCCCAAGCCGAAGATGCCCGACGACTGGAACGGCACAAAGCTGTTCCAGCCGGTCGCCCCGGCCGCCGGCCTGATCGAGGCGAAAGGCTATTCGGTCGCCGTTTCCGGCATCGATGTCGTCGGGCAGGACGAGACCTGCACCACCGATGGCAAATCCTGGCCGTGCGGTGTCCGTGCCCGCACGGCGTTCCGCGCCTTCCTGCGCGGTCGCGCCGTGGTCTGCACGGTGCCGCCGGAAGGTGGTCGCGCCCGGATCGCGGCGGAGTGCCGGATCGGCAAGCAGGATGTCGGTCAATGGCTGGTCGAAAACGGCTGGGCGCGCGCCGCCAAGGGCGGGCCCTATGTGGAAGCGGGTGACAAAGCACAAAGCGCGAAGAAAGGCATTTTCGGATCGGCGCCGAACCTTGCCGGCATCTCAGCGGCGCCGGGCGCACCCGCCCCAGCGCCTCAGGCGCCGGGTTCGATCCTGGAAGAGGACCACGGCGTCCTCAAGCCAGCTGACCAGCCAACGCCTTCTGAATGAGGGAGCGGGTCTCGGTGACGCCATAGAGGGCGGCGAAGGATCCGAAGCGTGGGCCGCGTTCCTGGCCGATCAGCACCTGATAGATCATCTGGAAGAAGGCGCCTGAAACGCCGGGGCCGCCTTCCGGGCTCTGCTTGGAATGATCCTGGTAGCGTTCGATCTTGCGCGCCACGTTGAGCGAAGCGTTCTGGATCGCCTCGCCGCTGGCGCCCGCCGGCAAGTCGCCAAGAGCCTTTTCGAGAGCCAGCAGCGCTTCGCGCTCGACCTCGTCGGCCGGTCGAAAGGTCTTCGTCGGCTTCACGAAATCGTCGAAATAGCGGATCGCATAGCCCGTCAGCCGGTCGAGCTCGGGATGGGTGGCAGGCGTCACGCCCTGCACGTGGCGCGAGATGAAGCCCCACAGCACATCCTTGTTCTGCGCATTGGAGGCGCTGACCAGGTTGAGCAGCAACGAGAAGGGCACCGGCATGTCGATGGCGGGCGGATTGCCGTCATGCATATGCCAGACCGGGTTGCCCAGCCGCTCCTTCCAGTCCTGACGCGAGTATGCGGCGAGGAAGGTGTAATATTCGTCCACGGCCCGCGGGATGACGTCGAAATAGAGCTTCTTGGCCTGCCGCGGCCGCTGGTACATGTAGAGCCCCAGGCTCTCGGTCGGCGCATAGGTCAGCCATTCGTCGATCGTCAGGCCATTGCCCTTCGACTTGGAGATCTTCTGGCCGTTCTCGTCGAGGAACAGCTCGTAGACGAAATGCTCCGGCGCCCGCCCGCCCAGGATGTTGCAGATGCGGTCATAGACCACCGCATTGGTCTGGTGATCCTTGCCGAACATCTCGAAGTCGACGCCGAGGGCCGCCCAGCGCATGCCGAAATCCGGCTTCCACTGCAGCTTCACCCTGCCGCCGGTGACCGGCAGCGTGGTTTCGGTGCCTTCATCGTCGAAGGTGATGGTGCCGGCCTTGGCGTCCACATGCTTCATGGGAACGTAGAGCACGCGCCCGCTCTTCGGCGAGATGGGCAGGAAGGGGCTGTAGGTCGCCTGCCGCTCCGGCCCAAGCGTCGGCAGCATGACCGCCATGATCTGGTCGTAGCGTTCGGCGGCGCGCAACAGCATCGCATCGAAACGGCCGGCCTTGTAGTACTGCGTCGCGCTGGCGAATTCGTAGTCGAAGCCGAACGTGTCGAGGAAGCGGCAGAGCATCGCATTGTTGTGGTCGGCGAAGCTCGCATAGTCGCCGTCAAACGGATTGGGCACCGACGACAGCGGCTTGTGCAGATACGGCTCGAGCGCTGCGCGATCCGGCACGCTGTCGGGTATCTTGCGCATGCCGTCCATGTCGTCCGAAAAACACAGCAGCTTGGTCGCGACCTTGTCCTGCGTCAGCACGCGGAACGCATGACGCACCATCGATGTGCGCGCCACTTCGCCGAACGTGCCGATATGCGGCAGGCCCGACGGCCCATAGCCGGTTTCGAACAGGATCGATTCTGGAAAGTCGGCGCCCTTGTAGCGTTCGATGATCTTTTTGGCTTCCTCGAACGGCCATGCCTTGCTCTCGACCGCGGCCGTCAGCAGTTCGGGATTGAGATCGATGATGTTTGATCCCGCCATGGTCCTGTTTTCCAAAATTATTCGCCGCTCTGGCTGCAAGTGTCGATTTTCAACCGGTCTCTAGGCGCGCGTGGCCGGAGCGTCAACGCGTGGGGCGCTTTTTCCTTGCGGCCTCGGGCTCACCTTCCTACCTTCGGAACCCGTTCAAGGAGTAAAGAATGCCGTCGCCCACCCCCCACGAAGCCCTGATCTATCTTATGGTCATCACTTCGGCCTCCGACCGGGACATGACCGACGTCGAACTGGCCAGGATCGGCGATGTCGTCCGCTCGTGGCCGGTGTTCGAGGATTTCAGGCAGGATCGGCTGGTTGCCGTGGCCCAAGCCTGCCAGAAGATGCTGCAAGAGAAGGATGGGCTGGAAGGTGTCCTGACCCAGGTTGCGGAGGCGCTGCCGGAGCGGTTGCGCGACACTGCCTACGCAGCCGCCTTCGAGGTCGCCGCCGTCGATCTGGAGATGCGGCTGGAAGAGGTGCGCGTGCTGCAGCTGATCCGTCGTCAGCTCGATCTCGACACGTTGACCGTCGCTGCGATCGGCCGTGCGGCGAAGGCAAGGCTTCGCACGCTCACCTGACATCTGTCTGAACCAGGACTGTTGGGGTTCAAGTCACCTGAACATCGGCTGTGCTTAGAAGAAACTGACCGGATCGGATCAGAAGAAACTGACCGGGAAATAGCGCAGGTAGAATTCGGCGAAGGTGCCTTTCATCGAAATCTCCTGCAACGCGTAATCGAGCGCCGCGGCCAGCGCCGGATTGTCCGCTCGCGTGGCAATGGCCATGCCGGTGCCCAGATATTCGGGCGCCAGGTAGGGGCCGCCGGCAAAGCGGCAGCAGCCGGCGGCATCGGAGCCGCCCAGCCAGAAGGCGAATCGCATGCCATCGCCGAAGGCAGCGTCGATCTTGCCGGCCTTGAGGTCGCCGTAGAGGGCTTCCGGTCTGTCGAAGGGGACGACCTGGACCGTGCCGAAATAGTCACGCAGCATGCGTTCATGCGCCGAGCCTGATATCACGCCGACGCGCTTGCCGTGCAACTTGTCGAAGATCGGTTCCGCCAGCGCCTTGTTCTTCGGCATAATGAAGCGCGCCGGGAATTGCAGGTAGGCGCGCGAGAAGGCGTATGTCTGTCGTGACTGCGGCGTTGCGGCAATGCCGGCGATGATCGCCTCGCCCTCGCCTTTCTCGAGCGCGCCTTGAAGCTCCGCCCAGGGCAAGGCCTGGATCTGGCACCTGTCGACGATATCGAGTTCCGCGCAGATGGCCCGCGCCAGGTCGATGTGGAAACCGGACAGCTTTCCCGAACCATCGAGGAAATTGAAGGGCGGAAAATCCGTGGTCGTCAGGAACCGCAGCCGCGGCAGTGCCGAAAGGTCTGGCTTGGGCAGCCGCTCCTTGGCGTCCCAGAGCACCGGTACCTGCGGCTCCGTCGCGCGCGCTCCGGGAACCAAAACCAGTGCCGCGATGAGCGCCGCTGCCAGGACCTGGAACCTCCATTGGAACGCCACGATAGAACTCCCCGCACCGTGCTCGTGCCGGTTTTGGTATGAAAATGGTACAGGCACAATGCTTTTTGATTTCAACGCTTCGATTTCGGGATATGATTTGGTGGGTTTGCAAACAGCGGTGGCTGCCCTGGTGGGGGTACCAGGGTCGAGAACCACAACCGGAAGGGGGCGCTTTGCAATTCCTGGTCGGTGGCGAAGCGCCGGCATGGCGTGGACCATGGGCTTCAATGCATAAGGCAACATGGGGTTGATGTTGCGATGAGTCAGTTCGATCGGACGCTGGAATACATAGACCAGCTGCAGCACGCCGCAACGGCGGCCGCGGTATGCGAGAAACTGTTAGGCGTAACATCGGAGTTCGGCCTGACCGCGCTGATGGCCGGAACCGTTCCGCGGCCGGGCACGCCGACGGGGCAGCAAAAGCAGCATGTGCTGCTTTGCGACTGGCCGGTCGAATGGCTCGAGCGCTATGTGACGCGCAACTATGTCGATCACGATCCCGTCGTCAGTCACATGAAACAGCTGCAGGCGCCGTTCCAGTGGCGGGAAGCCGCCCAGGGCGTTCGCATCGACAAGAGCAGTGGCGAAGTAATGGGCGACGCCGGCGCCTTCAAGCTGCGCGACGGGCTGGCCTTCCCGCTGATCACGCTCGATGGCGAAATCGTCATGGTGTCGCTGGGTGGCGAGGCCGTGGAACTGTCGGCGGCCGAATTCGGCCTGGTCTCGCTGGTCTCGACCTATGCCATTGGCCGCGCCATGCAGCTTCACACCATGGCGGCCACGACCATCGATCACATCGAACTGACGCCGCGCGAACGCGAGTGCCTGCAATGGGCCGCGGTCGGCAAGTCCGAATGGGAGATTTCGCAAATCCTCGGCATCTCCGAACACACGTCGGAGAAACATCTTCTTAACGCCAAAAGCAAACTCGGTGCCGTCAACCGGGTGCAGGCAGTCGCCGAGGCGATAAGGCGCGGATACATTAGCTAGGTCGGCCGTGCAGGCCTAGAACTTCTTGCCTACGTGATCACGCAATTTTCGCATCGAAGCACGGCCGTATCTTCCCCTGAAACACAGGAGACTACGGAATGCTTTTTTGTCTTTCGACCAAGGAATTGATGGAACGCCCCGACCTCTGGGAGGCCGTCCATCGGCTGCGCTACCGGATATTCGTCGAGGAAATGGGATGGGAGGACCTGCGGCGCCCCGACGGTTTTGAGGTCGACCAGTTCGATCATGACGAGGCGGTGCATCAGATCGTCATCAGGGGCGATGAAGTCGCGGGCTATCAGAGGATGTTGCCGACCACACGGCCGCATCTGCTGACCGAGGTGTTGACCGATCTCTCCGAAGGAACGCCACCGGCGGGCCCCAACATCTGGGAGTTGACCCGCTATGCGGTGGCTCCGGGTTTTCGCGATGGCCGGCGCGGCGTCTCGACGGTCGGCACGGAATTGATAGCCGGTTTCGTCGAGTGGGGTCTCAAGCGCGGCATCGACAAGGTCATCATCGAGTTCGAGCCGATGTGGGTGCTGCGCGCATTGCAACTGCACTTCCTGGCGACGCCGCTTGGCTATCAGCGCACCTATGGCAACCAGCAGGTCGTGGCGACGCTGCTCACCTTCAACGAGCACACGCTGGACGTGGTGCGTTCGCGCCGCAATCATCATGCACCCGTCCTGGCCAGGGGATATCCCGACATGCTCGGCCAAAGGAGGGCGTCATGAACGCGCACCCACAACCCGAACTGCGCAACCATGCGCTGATCGTCACCGTGTCGTCGAATGACGGCCGGCCGGTGCTCGACAGGAGGGCCTATGAGAGCCTTGCCAGGACGTTTCAGGAAGCCGCCGAGAACGAAGAGGTGCGGGTCGTCGTGCTGCGCGGCCTGGCGGGCTGCTTCTGTCTTGGCGGCGACTTTTCCGAATTCCTGGACGCCACCAAGCATCAGAAGCTGATCGCCGCCGTCACCGACATGTTCCGCATGCTGGCAACGTTTCCAAAGCCCATCCTGGCCTGTGTCGACGGCGATGCCGTCGGCGTCGGCTGCACCATCCTGTTCCATTGCGACATGGTGATCGCGTCAGAAAAAAGCACGTTCCGGGTGCCGTTCGTCGATTTCGGCCTGGTGCCCGACGCGGCGACCAGCATCCTGGCGCCGCAGAAGCTCGGCTATGCCGGTGCCTTCCGCTTCTTCTGCCTCGGCGACACGCTTCGTGCCGAAGATGCCAGGGCGCTCGGCCTAGTCGCCGAGATCGTCCCGGAAGGCAGCGTCGAGGAGGCGACGCTCGGCCGGGCCAGGCAGCTCGCCAAGAAGCCGGTTGCGGCGTTGTTGCAGACGCGCGGCCTGCTCAAGGGCAACACCACCGCGCTTTGCGAGCGCATCGATGAGGAGATATCGCTGTTCCAGCAGGCGCTGCAGGACGACGCCACGCTGCGACGGTTGCAGCGGATCGCACGCCTGGCGGCCTAATGCATGTCGCCCGGAAGTGTCCTCGGTTCCGGGATAACGACATGCATAAATCAGAAGCTTACAGCAGGTCGGGCGAATCCCATTCGCCGCGACATGCTGTAGAGCCGGATCAAGGGCCTTCATCAATTGCGCCGCGCCGCCTTTGGCTGCGCGGCGCCAAAAAAGCGTCAGTCCTGCTTACCCAGGAATGACGGCCCTTCGCCGATGATCTTCCTGTCTTCCTTGCCGATGATATCGAGATCGCGTCCCTCATAGGGCAGCGACAGGAGGATGCGACGCATCACTGCCAGCCGCGCGCGGCGCTTGTCGTTGGCCCGCACGATGATCCATGGCGCGAACTCCTTGTGGGTGCGCTCGAACATACTGTCGCGCGCCTTGGTGTAGTCGTCCCACTTGGTGATGCCGGCAATGTCGATCGGCGAGAATTTCCAGCTCTTGAGGGGGCTGTAGCGGCGATCGTGGAAGCGCTCGAGCTGCGTCTCCTGGCCGATGTTCAGCCAGAATTTGAAGAAATGGATGCCGTCATTGACGATCATTCGTTCGAAATGCGGCGTCTCGTCGAGAAACTTCTGGTGCTGTTCTGGGGTGCAAAAACCCATCACCGGCTCGACGCCGGCGCGGTTGTACCATGAGCGGTCGAAGGTGACGAATTCGCCCGACGTCGGGAAATGGTCGGCATAGCGCTGATAATACCATTGCCCCAGCTCCGTCGGGGTTGGCTTGGTCAGCGCGACGTTGCGCGCCGTGCGCGGGTTGAGGTACTGGCGCAGCACGAAGATCGTGCCGCCCTTGCCGGCGGCGTCACGCCCCTCAAACAGCGCCATCGCCCGCTTGCCGGTCGCCTGCAGCCATGCTTGCGCTTTGACCAGCTCGATCTGCAACTGCTCGAGCGTATCGTCGTACTCCTCGGCTTTCATCTTCTTGTCGTAGGGATACCCGCCCGCGGTCAGCTTGTTCTCCTCGACCCAGTCCGGAAGCTCGGGATTCTCGATATCGAACTCCCGTTCCTTGCCGCCGATCCGGATTTTCAGCGGACCTGAAGTTGGCGAGGCGGAATTTTCCTTGGCCTTATTCATGCAGACGAACCCTTTTAAGTGTCTGGACTCATGCTATTGGGAGCCACTACAGCGCCGCGCGTCCATTTGGGCGCGCAAAGGACGCTGTAGCACTTTTGATTTGCGGTCCAGCGGAAGTTTTCGCCGCCGTGTGACCGGTGGAGGCTGGGCGCGCGAATGACTGACCTGGGCGCAGAGCAGAAAGGCATGGGGCAAGCGATCGCCGCCCGGCTGTGGACCAGCCGCTGGCTGCTCGCGGCCGGTGTCGTGGCGGTCCTGATCGCCTATGGCTTCGCGGGTATTTCCGCCTACGTGCTGGTACCGGCGCTGCTCCTGCTGCTAGCGGCGGCACTATTGCCGGTTACAGCTGCGCGCCATTCCGCCGAGAGCGCCGGGGCAATCGAAGCGATGGGCTTGCAGCGCCTGTCCGGCGAATATCTCGCGGCCGCCGTCGCCGATCCGCTCATCATCTTCGACCAGGCCGCCACCATCGTCCACGCCAACGCCGCCGCTTTTGCCGCCTTTGGAGGCATCGCGCCCGGCATATCGCTGCCGCTGAAATTCCGGGCGCCGGAAATGCAGGCGCTGCTGGACAGTGTTCTGTCGGGCACCGTCGCCTCGGATTTTGTCGACTATACCGAGAAACTTCCCGTCGAACGGGCCTACCGGGTCAGCGCGTCCTCGGTCGGGCATGGCACCGACCTCTATGTGCTGGTCTTCAAGGACCAGAGCGAGGCACGGCGCATAGACCGCATGCGCGCCGACTTCATCGCCAATGCCAGTCACGAGTTGCGCACCCCGCTGGCCTCGATCGCTGGCTTCATCGAAACGCTGCGCGGACCGGCCCGCAACGATCCGGCGGCGCGCGAGCAGTTCCTCCAGATCATGCAGAACCAGACCGGCCGCATGGCGCGACTGATCGATGATCTCCTGTCGCTGTCGCGGCTGGAGATGAAGCCCTATCTGAAGCCGGGAACCGAAGTCGATCTGCGCCAGACCGTCGACAGCGTCATCGATTCGCTCGGACCGCTCGCCCGAGAAAACAATGTCGCCATCGAACGCGATTTCGCCGAGGGGTCGCTCGATGTGCCGGGTGATCGCGACGAGTTGTTCCAGGTCTTCGAGAACCTTTTGGAAAATGCCTGCAAATACGGCCGGTCGGGCGGCCGCGTCGTGGTGTCGATCGCGCGTGGCGATGATGGTTCCGAACCAGGCATCGACGTGACGATCAGGGATTTTGGCCCCGGCATTCCCGAGGAGCATATCCCGCGCATCACCGAGCGCTTCTATCGCATCGATGTCGAGACCAGCCGGACCCAGAAAGGCACGGGACTTGGCTTGTCGATCGTCAAGCACATCCTGACGCGTCACAATGCCAGGCTGACGATCAAGTCCGAGGTCGGCAAGGGCGCCGCCTTCTCGGTCCATTTGCCGGCGCACTGATACTGCCCTAGTTTCCCACTGGACCGTTTCTTTTTTCTGTCATCCGGTTAGCGTATCAGCGGGGATTCGAGGAAACGACTCAAGATCAAGACACCCCGTGGGAAGGCATTTCGTCCATGCAGTCCGTTCACACAATGAGCGCCTTTGACGAGGAACTGAAATATCTCGCCAAGCGCATCGCAGCGATGGGCGGCCATGCCGAGCGCATGGTCGAGCAGGCGGTCGCCGCCTTGGTCAATGCCGATCCGGGATTGGCCCAGAAGGTCATTCGCGACGACATCGTGCTGGATGAGGGGCAGCGTGAGATCGACGACAAGGCGATCATCATCATCGCCAAGCGCCAGCCGATGGCGACGGACCTGCGCGAGATCGTCGGCGCCATCCGCATCTCGGCCGACCTCGAGCGGGTCGGCGACCTCGGAAAGAACGTTGCCAAACGGGTGGTCGCCGTCACCGACGGCCGTCAGCCGACCAGCCTTTTCCGCGGCCTGGAGGCGTTGGCCAACCTGGCGCTGACCCAGCTGAAGGAAGTCCTCGACGTCTATGCGTCGCGTTCGGTCGACAAGATCGGCTTCGTGCGCGACCGTGACGACCAGATCGATGCCATGTACACGTCGCTGTTTCGCGAATTGCTGACCTACATGATGGAAGATCCGCGCAACATCACGCCCTGTACGCATCTGCTGTTCTGCGCCAAGAACATCGAGCGTATCGGCGATCACGCCACCAACATCGCCGAGACCATCTACTACATCGTCACCGGCGACCAGATGCCGGCCGAGCGGCCGAAGAGCGACAAGACGGACAAGATCGGCCTCCCCGCGGCGCTGCCGGTGAAGTGAACGCACCTCCTCTCGAACGCTTGATCATATTGCGCTAAACTATCCCGAGATAAGCTTGCCGGTTCCCTAGGGAAGGCAACGCTTTCGGGAGGCCGCGATGGAATATGTCCGGGAATTCAAGCCCTCGCCGCTGACATCGGGCATCATCGCCTGTGGTGTCTACACCGCCGGGCACCGTATCGCCGATATTCCCATCGAGGAAGCCGGCGATTGGGCCAAGAAATCGGGACATGTCGTCTGGATCGGGCTGCTTGAACCCGACCGCGAACTTCTGTTGCGCGTCAAGGCGCAGTTTCATCTGCATGAGCTGGCGATCGAAGATGCCGAGCACCCGCACCAGCGGCCAAAGGTCGAGCAATATGGCGATGCATTGTTCATCGTCGCTCGCACGGCGCAATTGATCGAAGGGCGCGTCACCTTCGGCGAGACACATCTGTTTGTCGGCTCAGGCTACATCGTCAGCGTCAGGCACGGTCCTTCCACATCTTATGCCGCCGTACGCCAGCACTGGGAAAGCTGCCCGCATTCGCTGGCCAAGGGCGAGGATTTCGTCCTCTATGCCATTCTCGACTTCATCGTCGACAACTACATGCCCGTGCTCGAGCAGATCGAGGACGAGGTCGAGGCGATCGAGGACAAGGTCCTGCTGAAGCCGATGACCGGCCCCGACATCGAACGCCTCTACATGCTGCGCCGCGACCTCCTGCGTCTGCGCAACGCGGCATTGCCCCTGGTGGAAGTCTGCCGCCGGCTGACCAGCGCCGACCTGCCACAGATCCATTCGGCCATGCACCCGCTGTTCCGCGACGTGACGGATCACATCCGTACCGTCCAGGAGAAGATCGACAGCCTGCGCGAGGTGCTGGCCTTCGCCTTCGAGGCCAGTCTTCTGGTCGGTCAAAGCCAGGAAACGGCGATCTCCAAGAAACTCGCCTCCTGGGCGGCCATCCTGGCGGTGCCAACCGCATTCGCGGGCATCTACGGCATGAACTTTACCGACATGCCGGAGCTGAAGATGGAATATGGCTACCCGATGGTGCTGGCCATGATCGCGCTGATCTGCTGCTTCCTGTATTGGCGGTTCAGGAAGAATGGGTGGCTGTAAAAGAGCGAATAGCGAATAGGGAGTAGCGATTAGGGGAAAAACCGCATTGCCCCCTCGCGGAAGCTCAATCACTGTCTATTCGCTATTCGCTATTCGCTATTCGCTCAGCGATTCCGCCGCCGCTCCGCCGCTGGCTGGAACGCCACGCGGGCATGGTATTTGCAGTAGGGACCGGTGTCAGCGGCTTCGTTGCCGCAGAAATTGAAGTCCTCCGAAAGCGGATCGCCGTTCGGCCATTTGCAGGTGCGCTCTGTCAGTTCGACGAGCTGCAGATGCCGTGAGATCGGCACCACGACGTTCTCGACCGGGCGGATGTAGTGCCGCGCCACGGGTTCGGCATCGAATTGCGTCTGAAGGGCCGTCGCGCCGATCGAAGTCGTGACATGGCGTGCCGTGCTCGCGGCGCGCGCCACCGACTTCTGGACGGTCGATCCCTGCGTCGCCTTCTTCTGGCGTGCCGGCGACGCCGTCGCGCGACCGCGGCCCGACAGTTTCAGCCGGTGCACCTTGCCGATGACCGCGTTGCGGCTGACCCCTCCAAGCTGCGCAGCAATCTGGCTTGCGCTCAGACCCTCCGACCACAGTTTTCTCAAGAGTTCTACCCGCTCGTCAGTCCAGTTCATGACCGCGCTCCTCATAAGCGTGCGGCAATCAGAATCCATTCCCGACCCAGCACAACTGCTGGGGCAGACACCACATATATCTGGTGATTAGGTCCGCCGCACGAAATCTAGTTATTTCTCGACTACAACTACTCTATGCGCTGACTCGGTGACAAGAGTCCCAAGTGCAACACGAATCGGTTTTTTCGGTTTTCCCCAACTTGCCCGGTCGCTCATGAGCCGGCGTTGCGTCAGGGGGCTTGCCGCGCGCCACTACGCGACGTTTTCGTTGACTTCATGGCCGAAAAACACGATAAGCCGCAGAAGGCCGCCGCTTTGGCGGCTTTTTTGATTTTCCGGTACCGGAGACGCATATAATGAGCGGTTCGGCGCTTTACGAGACCTTTGCTCGCGCACCCCTGGCCTTCGACCATGGGGAAGGCACCTGGCTGATTACCGACAAGGGCGAGCGATATCTCGATTTCGCCGGCGGTATCGCGGTCAATTCGCTTGGCCACGGCCATCCGCATCTGGTCGCGGCCCTCACCGAACAGGCGGCGAAACTCTGGCACGTCTCCAATCTCTATGAAATCCCGGGGCAGAGCAGGCTTGGCGAGCGGCTGGCTGATGCCACCTTCGCTGACAAGGTGTTCTTCACCAATTCCGGCGCCGAGGCGCTGGAATGCGCGATCAAGACGGCGCGGCGCTACCACTTCGTCAAGGGCCATCCCGAGCGCTTCCGCGTCATCACCTTCGAAGGCGCCTTCCATGGCCGCACGCTGGCGACCATCGCGGCTGGCGGCCAGTACAAATACCTTGAAGGCTTCGGACCCAAGGTCGAAGGCTTCGACCAGGTCGGTTTCGACGACATCGACGCCGCTGAAAAGGCGATCACGCCGGAGACCGCCGCGATCCTGATCGAGCCGGTGCAAGGCGAGGGCGGTATCCGTCCGGTGCCGACACAGTCGCTGAAGCGGCTGCGGCAGCTCTGCGAACAGCACGGCCTGTTGTTGATCTATGACGAGGTCCAGTGCGGCATCGGCCGTACCGGCAAGCTGTTCGCGCATGAGTGGTCGGGTGTGACGCCCGACATCATGGCCATCGCCAAGGGCATTGGCGGCGGTTTCCCGATGGGCGCCTGCCTTGCCACCGACGAGGCAGCCGTCGGCATGACCGCCGGCGTGCACGGCACCACATTCGGCGGCAATCCGCTGGCAATGGCGGTCGGCAACGCCGTGCTCGACGTGGTGCTGGAAGATGGCTTTCTCGAGGATGTCCAGCGCAAGGCGCTGCTGATGAAGCAGGGGCTTGCGTCAATAGCTGACGAATTCCCCGAAATAGTCGAGGATATCAGGGGCACCGGGCTGATGCTCGGCCTCAAATGCGCGATGCCCAACGGCAAGGTGAACATGGCGCTGCGCGACCAGCATTTGCTGGCCGTTCCGGCCGGCGACAACGTCATCCGACTGCTGCCACCGCTCACCGTCATCGATGCCGAGATTCACGAAGCGCTCAACCGCATCCGCGCTGGCGCCAAGGGCCTGTCGGAGGCCATGGCCTCCGCTGCCGCGAAGTAATCCGGAACCATTCCTGATGTCAGTCCGCCATTTCACTGATCTTTCCACCGTTTCCGAAGGCGATTTGCGCTTCATGCTGGATGACGCGGTGACGCGAAAGGCGCGTCTCAAGGCCGGTGAACGGACCAAGCCGCTCGAAGGCAAGGTGCTCGCGATGATCTTCGACAAACCATCGACGCGCACGCGCGTTTCTTTCGACGTCGGCATGCGCCAGCTTGGCGGCGAGACCATCATGTTGACCGGCACCGAGATGCAGCTAGGCCGCTCCGAGACCATCGCCGATACCGCCAAGGTGCTGTCGCGCTACGTCGATGCGATCATGATCCGCACCACCTCGCATGAGCGGCTGCTGGAGCTGACCGAGAACGCGACCGTTCCGGTGATCAACGGCCTGACCGACGACACCCATCCCTGCCAGCTGATGGCCGACATCATGACTTTCGAGGAGCATCGCGGGCCGGTGGCTGGCAAGACGATCGCCTGGACCGGCGACGGCAACAATGTGCTGCACTCGCTGCTCGAGGCCTCGGCACGGTTCCGCTTCAATCTCAACGTCGCCGTGCCCGAAGGCAGCGAACCGGCGCAGAAGCATATCGACTGGTCCAAGGCGCATGGCGGCAAGCTGCATTTCACCCGCTCGCCCGAGGAAGCCGTCGACCAGGCCGACTGCATCGTCACCGACTGCTGGGTGTCGATGGGCCAGGAACACCGTGCTCGCGGCCACAATGTCTTCTCGCCCTATCAGGTCAACGCAGCGCTGATGGCCAGGGCAAAGCCCGATGCCCTGTTCATGCATTGCCTGCCGGCCCACCGCGGCGAGGAGGTGACCGACGAGGTCATCGACGGGCCGCATTCGGTGGTGTTCGACGAGGCCGAGAACCGGCTCCACGCCCAGAAGGCCGTGCTCGCCTGGTGCCTCGGTGCTTGAAGTGTCTTGGGCGCCCGAAATGCCTGGGCGCCTGAAATGCCCAGGCGCTTGATCTGCGGAGGCGCGATGCTTATCTGCGCCGCATCACGCAAATCAAGCGCGTTTGGACGCATGTGCCCACCAGGGCCCCATGGCCGCGCCCTGGAGCTTTGTCATGTTGGAAAGCCATCAAGTGACTGAACATCACCCCAAACTCGGCGAGTTCGGCTACGCCGGCGACGATCACGTCGTTCCCTTCGAAGTCGGTCCGCTCGACGTGCGTGGCCGCACGGTCCAGCTCGGGCCGATGCTCGACGCCATCCTTGGCCGCCACGACTATCCCGAGCCGGTCGCCCGCCTGCTGGCGGAAGCCTGTGTGCTGACGGTGCTGCTCGGCACCTCGCTCAAGTTCGAAGGCAAGTTCATCCTGCAGACCCGTACCGATGGGCCTGTCGACATGCTGGTCGCGGACTTTTCCACGCCCTCGGCGCTGCGCGCCTATGCGCGTTTCGACGCCGCCCGGCTGGAGGCACTGATCGCGGCCGGCGAGACCTCGCAGCAAACGCTGCTTGGCAGCGGCGTGCTGGCACTGACCATCGACCAGGGCGCCCATACGCAGCGCTATCAGGGTATCGTCCAGCTCGACGGCGAGACGCTGGAAGAGGCGGCGCGCACCTATTTCCGCCAGTCGGAACAGATCCCGACCGACCTAAGGCTCTCGGTCGCCAAGCTGCTGACGCCCGGTGTCGGCGGTGCGCGCGAGCAGTGGCGCGCCGGCGGCATCCTGGCGCAGTTCCTGCCGCAATCGCCCGAGCGCATGCGCATTCCGGACCTGCCGGGTGGGGATGGCGATCCGCGCGAGGAGATCCATGATCCGACAGACAATTCCTGGCAGGAGTTGTTGGCCTTGCTCGGCACCATCGAGCCGACCGAATTGATCGACCCGACCATCGGCGCCGAGCGGCTGCTCTATCGCTTGTTCCACGAGCATGGCGTGCGCGTCTTCGGCGGCGTTCCCGTCGCCGATCAGTGCTCATGCTCCCGGGACAAGATCCGCGGCATCCTCGAAGGCTTCTCCGCGCAGGAGATCAAGGACAGCACCGAGGATGGCGGCATCCACGTCGCCTGCGAGTTCTGCTCGACGCGGTACGACTTCGATCCGGCGGAATTTGCGGCTCAGTGAGCTATCTTTCCTTCTCCCCGTTCACGGGGAGAAGGTGCCGGCAGGCGGATGAGGGGCAGCGCGACCGCCGGTGCTCAGTTCACCGTGCGCCTTGTCCCCGGCAGATCGAGCGAGAAGGCGGGGATTGCGATGTCGAACGTCTCGCCGCGCTTGTTGCGCATCGTGTAGCGTCCGACCATGATCCCGGACGGTGTCGAGAGCGGGCAGCCGGACGTATATTGATAGCTGTCGCCGGGATTGAGCTCCGGCTGGTCGCCGACAACGCCCGGCCCGCGCACTTCCTCGACCCGGCCAGCACCATCGGTGATGTGCCAGTAGCGCGACAACAACTGCACGAACTCGTCCGACTGGTTGTCGATCGTTATCTGATAGCCCCAGACATAGCGGTTCTCCGAGGGATCCGAACGGTCCTCGAGATAGAACGGCCTGACCTGCACTTCGATGTTGCGCGTCACGGCGCGGTACATGAGCGGCTCCAAACAATCCGACGATTTTCGACGCTCCCGGTGACAAGGTCAACGTGCGCGTCTTGTCGCGCCCGGCCTTGAAGCGCAGGTGCCGACAAAGAATGTCATTTAGGTGACACACGACAATGGTGGTGTGCACGAACCGGGCGACTCGGCGCTCTGTCGAACTGTTGAAAACGGCCATGATGCGGGCCGCCTTTCCGGAGTGACCAGATCTCGATGGAACTCACCTTCATAGCCGCCTCGCTTTCGACCGCTCTCATCCTCTCAAACGCCGCCAGCATTTCGCTCGCCGCCTCACGGCTGAAACGGCGCGGCACGATCGCCCCGCCCGCCGGCAAGTCGCAACCGGTATCGATCGTCGTCCCGTCGCGTGGCGTCGAGGCATTCACGCATGAAACGCTGGAACGCGCCTTCGCGCTCGACTGGCCACATTATGAGCTGATCTTCTGCGTCGCCCATGCGGACGACCCGGTGGTCAAACTGATAAACAGGGCGATTGCCCGGTTTTCCAAGGTGCCGGCCCGGCTGCTGATTGGCGATGACCGTGTCAGCGCCAATCCAAAGCTCAACAATTGCGTCAAGGGCTGGGAAGCGGCGCGCCACAACTGGGTCATCCTTGCCGATTCCAACGTCTTGATGCCGAGGGACTATGTCGAGCACATGATGGCGGCATGGCGGCCCGACACCGGTCTTGTCTGCTCGACGCCGATCGGTTCGCGACCCGAGGGTTTCTGGGCCGATGTCGAATGCGCCTTCCTCAACACATTGCAGGCCCGCTGGCAGTATGCCGGCGAGGCGCTCGGCCTCGGCTTTGCCCAGGGCAAGAGCATGCTGTGGAACAAGCCGATGCTGAACGCCAATGGCGGCATTCGCGCGCTGGCCGCCGAGATCGCCGAGGACGCCGCCGCCACCAAGCTGGTCAACGGCCTCGGCCTGCGCGTCAATCTCGTAGCGGCGCCCTTCGAGCAGCCGCTCGGCCAGCGTACCGTTGGCGAGATCTGGTCGCGCCAGGCCCGCTGGGCGCGCCTGCGCCGCGTCACCTTTCCGCTGTTCTTCGCGCCGGAACTCCTGACCGGCGCAGCGGTGCCTCTCGCGCTGGCGCTGGTTGCGGCGGCGAGCGCGGGCGTCAGCCTCTGGGCAACCGCGATTGCCATGTTGGCGGCCTTCTACCTTCCGGAATGCGCGCTGGCCTTGTCCAAGGGCTGGCATCTGTCGCCGCGCATGGTCGCGGCGATGATCGCGCGCGACGTGATGCTCCCGTCCATCTGGGCGCGCGGCTGGCTCGGCGGCGCCGTCGACTGGCGCGGCAATGCCATGACCATCCGCACCAAGGCGGCCGAATTGGAGGAGACGCCGTCGCGCGCCTGATCGCCGCGGACGACGCTCCTAAGCAGCTTATCTAGCGGCCTGCAAAGCCTGCGCGATGTCTTCCAGCAGGTCGTCGGCGTCCTCCAGGCCGACAGACAGCCTGAGCGTGCCAGGCCCGATGCCGAGTTCGGCGCGGGCCTCGTCGCTCAAATTCTTGTGCGTCGTCGTCGCGGGATGGGTGATCAGGCTCTTGGCATCGCCGAGATTGTTCGAGATCAGCACGATGTCGAGGGCGTTCTGCAGGGCGAAGGCCGCCGGCTTGCCACCCTTGACGTCGAGGCAAATCAGCGTCGAGCCGCCCGACATCTGCTTCTTGACGATATCAGCCTGCGGGTGGTCGGCGCGGCCGGGATAGATGACGCGAGCGATCTGCGGCTGCTCGGCCAGGAAGTCGGCGATCCTGCCGGCGCTTTCCGTCTGCTGGCGCACGCGCAGCGGCAGCGTCTCGAGGCCCTTCAGCAAGGTCCAGGCATTAAACGGCGACAGGCTGGGGCCGGTGTGGCGGAAATAGTCGTGCAGGTTTTCGTCGATCCACTTCTTGTCCGATAGTATGACACCGCCCAGACAGCGGCCCTGGCCGTCAATGTGCTTGGTGGCCGAGTAGACGACGATGTGCGCGCCAAGCTGCAACGGCTTCTGCTGCAGCGGCGTAGCGAAGACGTTGTCGACGACAAGCCGCGCGCCGATCGAGTTGGCAAGCGAGGCAACGGCCGCGATGTCGACGACTTCCAGCGTCGGATTGGTCGGGCTTTCCAGGAAGAACAGCTTGGTGTTCGGCCTGACCGCCTTTTCCCAATTGGCAATGTCGGTGCCGTCGACCAAAGTCGCCTCGATGCCATAGCGCGGCGCCAGCGTCTCGACCACCCAGCGGCAGGAGCCGAACAGCGCGCGCGCCGCCACTATATGGTCGCCGGCCTTGACGCTGCACAGCAGCGCCGCCGTCACCGCCGCCATGCCCGACGCCGTGGCGCGCGCGTCCTCGGCGCCTTCCAGCGCGCACATGCGTTTTTCGAACATGTCGACGGTCGGGTTGGCGTAACGCGAATAGATGAAGCCAGGCTCTTCGCCCTTGAAGCGGGCTTCCGCCGCCTGGGCGGTCTTGTAGACATAGCCCTGGGTCAGATACATCGCCTCGGAGGTTTCGCCGAAGCCGGAACGCAGGGTTCCGCCATGCACGAGTGCCGTCTGAGGTTTCCAGTTGCGCTTCTTGGTGCTCATCGCTTTGTTCCAGACACAAAAAAACCGGCCGCGAAAGTCGCAACCGGTCCATACGGCCTTGCGGCCCGACGGTCCTTTAGCGACTTGTTTAACGTGGCTGCAAGCCGACCGGCCAAATCACCACGGGATAACGACCCTTTAGACCCGCGCCACGCTTGCGTCAATTGCCGGCTTCATTAAGAGGTTTGTACCAAGGCAGGTTCCGCAAAGTGCCCAGCGGTTTTGCGGCAAGAACCTGCAACAAAGGAGACCAGTCTTGGGGCGGAGCCAGACTTTGCGGCAGACAGGCATTCTTCCCGATCAGGACATTTCGGCGCTGTTCCAGTCCGGCGCGCTGAAGTCGCCGCGTGCGCTTGATGCCGACCAGATCCAGCCGGCTAGTCTTGATCTCAGATTGGGCGAAAAGGCCTGGCGGGTGCGGGCCTCGTTCCTGCCCGGTCCCAACCACAAGGTCTCGGAAAAGCTCGATCGGCTGCAGCTGCACGAGATTAATCTGGCCGAAGGCGCGGTTCTCGAAACCGGCTGCGTCTATATCGTGCCGCTGCTCGAAAGCCTGGCCCTGCCGGCCGACATTTCGGCCTCGGCCAATCCAAAGAGCTCGACCGGTCGCCTCGACATCTTCACCCGCGTCATGACCGACCGTGGCCACGAGTTCGACAAGATCGCCGCCGGCTACAACGGTCCGCTCTATCTCGAAGTCAGCCCGCGCACCTTCCCGATCGTTGCGCGCACCGGTTCGCGCCTGTCTCAAATCCGCTTTCGCACCGGCAACGCGCTGCTTTCAGAAGCCGAACTGCATGAATTGCACAGCGCCGAGATGCTGGTCGCCACCGAGCCGCCAAACATTTCCGGAGGCGGCATCGCGCTGTCGATTGATCTCAACGGCGACAAGGATGGGCTGGTAGGCTATCGCGGCAAGCACCACACTGGCCTCATCGATGTCGACAAGCGTGCCGCCCAGGATGTCCTCGACTTCTGGGAGCCGATCCACAAGAGCGGCGCCGGCGAACTGGTGCTCGATCCCGACGAGTTCTACATCCTCGTCAGCCAGGAGGCGGTGCATGTGCCGCCGCTCTACGCCGCCGAGATGACGCCCTTCGATCCGCTGGTCGGCGAGTTCCGTGTCCACTATGCCGGATTTTTCGATCCGGGGTTCGGCCATTCGGCGGCCGGCGGCACCGGCAGCCGCGCGGTGCTCGAAGTGCGTAGCCACGAAGTGCCGTTCATCCTCGATCATGGCCAGATTGTCGGCCGGCTGGTCTACGAACACATGCTAAAGCGCCCGCAGGCGCTTTACGGGACCGATCTCGGCTCGAACTATCAGGCACAAGGCCTGAAGCTGTCCAAACATTTCCGCCCGCGCTGAACTCCCATTATCACCGGCCGATGCTTGCCCACGGGCAAGCTTTTTGAGGTCGAAATGGCCTCGCCCGCCCTTCGGGCCCCACCAGGGGAGAAGGCAGAGTTGGCGCCAGTTACAGCGCCTTCACCGCCACCTTCACCGGCTTTTCGATTTCCAGCGGGTTGCGCAGCGGCAGGCCGAAATCCCCGGCCTCGATCTCGAACACGTCGCCGGCTTCGGTCGTGACGCCGTCGGCGAAGGACAGCGTGGCCGTTCCGAACATATGCACATGCACATCGCCCGGCTGGCGGAACGCCGAATATTTGAAATGGTGGTGCTCGAGATTGGCGATGGTGTGCGACATGTTCGCTTCGCCCGACAGGAACGGCTTCTCCCACATTGTCCTGCCGTCGCGCACGATGCGTGACGTGCCGCGGATGTCCGAAGGCAGGTCGCCGATCAGAATTTCGGGCCCGAACGAGGCATTGCGCAGCTTGGAGTGGGCGAGGAACAGATAGTTCACGCGTTCGGTCACATGGTCCGAGAATTCGTTCGACAGCGTGAAGCCGACACGGAATGGCGCGCCGTCATCGCCGATGACATAGATCCCGGCGATCTCTGGTTCTTCGCCGGCATCCTTGGCAAAGGCCGGTGACATGAGCGCGGCACCAGGCGCGACCGCCATGGTACCGTTGCCCTTGTAGAACCATTCCGGCTGCACGCCGACCTGGCCTTTCGCGGGCTTGCCGCCTTCCAGTCCCATGCGGAACATCTTCATGGAATCGGTAAGTTGCTCCTCGCCGTCGGTGCTGAGCTTCTTGTGCATGGAATCGCGCGTCGCGGCCGAACCGAGATGCGTTAATCCCGTGCCGGTCAGATGCAGATGCGCCGGGTCGGGGTGATTGATCGGCGACAGGAGGCGGCCCCTCTTGTAGGCGGCGTCGAGATCGACCGTCTCGCCCAGTCCCTTGCGTTCGATCAGGGCCGTCAGGCCGACGCCGGTGCGGGCGGCCTCCATCGCCAGCGAATAGACGCTGCGCGCGCCGTTGATGATCCGGGTCTTCCCGCCGCTGCGGGCAACGACACGGATCGTCTCGGCGTCGTCGAGAATCTGCGAGATCAGCATGATCAGTCCTCTCTCATTTATCTGTATCCGGCTGCCAATGGGCAAACCCTGACCGGCGCGGCGCGGGAACGCGCCACGCTTGAAACGTTTCGTCCGGATTGCGTTCGCGAACCTGGTCCTTCCCCGGACTTCTTGGTGCCGACGGGCCGCCGGCAGCTTCGCGATCTGGAACCCGTATGCCTCCTAGTCCTCGCCCCAGCCCTTAAGCCTTGTTCTTGTTGTAGACGTCGAAGATGACGGCCCCGAGCAGGACCAGTCCCTTGACCACCTGCTGCCAGTCGACATTGACGCCCATGATCGACATGCCGTTGTTCATCACGCCCATGATGAAGCCGCCGACCACAGCGCCGATGACCTGGCCGACGCCGCCCATCGCCGAGGCGCCGCCGATGAAGACGGCCGCGATGACGTCGAGCTCGCTGCCGAGGCCCGCTGCCGGCACGGCCTGGCCGAGACGCGCCGCGATGATCAGGCCGCCGAGCGCCGAAAGCACGCCCATATTGACGAACACCAGGAGCGTCAGGCGCTCGGTGTTGATGCCCGACAGTTGCGCCGCCTTGGCGTTGCCACCCATGGCGTAGATGCGGCGGCCAATGGTCATGCGCTTGGTGACGAAGACGAACAAAGAAATCAGCACGCCCATCACCAGCAGAACGATCGGCAGGCCCCGATAGGTCGCGAACTGGAAGACCAGGAACAGCGCCAGCGCGCTGCCTACCAGGATCTTGATGACGAACAGCGTGAAAGGCTCGGCCTCATAACCGTGGCGTTCGCGCTTGCGCCGCGCCCTGAAGCCGAAATAGGCGTAGGCGAGCACCGCGATCACGCCCAGCACGATCGTCGTCATGTGCAGCGTGAGCCCGCTACCCAAAATAGTCTTGCCGGCCGCATTCACCGTCGGTGGGATCAGCGTCAGCGGGCCGATTACGTCCGGGATGAAGCCGGAACTCAATGCCTTGAAACTGTCGGGAAGCGGACCGACCGAGGAGCCACCGCCAAGCAGCGCCTGGCAAATGCCGCGGAAGATCAGCATGCCGGCGAGCGTCACGATGAAACTTGGTATGCGGTGATAGGCGATCCAGTAGCCTTGCGCCCCACCGATCAACCCACCGACGATCAGGCAGACGATCGAGACCACGAGCGGGTTGCTGAACATGCCAAGCGGCCAAATGACCATCATCATGGCGGCAAGTGCGCCGATGAAGCCGGCGACCGATCCTACGCTGAGATCGATGTAGCCGGCGACGATGACCAGCAGCATGCCGAGCGCCATCACGATGATGAACGAGTTCTGCTGCACCAGGTTGCTGAGGTTGACCGGTTTGAACAGCGTTCCCGACGTCGTGTACTGGAAGAACAGCATGATGACGATCAGCGCGATGATCAGGCCGTATTCGCGCAGGTTCGTCGTCAGCGCCGAGACGGCGATGCGAGGACCCTGCTTGACGTCCTCGGCGGTGCCGCTTTGCGGCGCGGGAGCGCTGTCTGTGCTCATGATGCTTTTCCTTCTCCGCGAACAATGGCGCGCATGATTTTTTCCTGGCTGGCGTCGCTTGCCGCCATCTCGCCGACGATGCGCCCTTCGTTCATGACATATATTCTGTCCGAGATGCCGAGCAGTTCCGGCATTTCCGATGAGATGACGATGATCGCTTTGCCCTCGGCGGCGAGGCGAGCGATGATTGTATAGATTTCGTACTTGGCACCGACGTCAATGCCGCGCGTCGGCTCGTCGAGGATCAGAACTTCCGGGTCGGCGAACAGCCATTTCGATAGCACCACCTTCTGCTGGTTGCCGCCCGAGAGATTGCCGGTCAGCTGATAGACGCTGGATGCGCGGATATTGGTCTTTTTGCGATAATCGTTGGCGACGCTCATTTCGCGCATATCGTCGATGACGCCGCCATTGGAAACGCCGGCGAGGTTGGCCAACGTCACATTGTGCTTGATGTGGTCAATGAGGTTCAGCCCATAGGTTTTGCGGTCTTCGGTGACGTAGGCGATGCCGTTCTGCACCGCCTTGCCCACTGTCGAAAGGTCCACGGGCTTGCCGTTGAGCAGCACCTCGCCGCTGATGCGCCGGCCATAGGAGCGACCGAACAGGCTCATGGCGAATTCGGTGCGGCCGGCGCCCATCAGCCCGGCGATGCCGACAACTTCGCCCTTGCGCACCTTGAGGTCGATGCTCTTGATCACTTGCCGTTCGGCATGGATCGGGTGGTAGACGGACCAGTCCTTGACCTCGAAAATGACGTCGCCGATATGAGGCTCGCGCGGCGGGTAGCGATCGTCGAGGGACCGGCCGACCATGGAGGTGATGATCCGGTCCTCGCTGATGTCCTTCCTCGGCAATGTCTCGATCGTGCGCCCGTCGCGGATGACCGTCACCTTGTCGGCGACGCGGTTCACCTCATTGAGCTTATGGGAGATCAGGATTGAGGTCATGCCCTGCCGCTTGAACTCAAGTAAAAGATCGAGCAGCGCCTGGCTGTCCTTCTCGCTGAGCGATGCCGTCGGCTCATCGAGGATCAGGAGCTTCACTTCCTTGCTGAGTGCCTTGGCGATCTCGACCAACTGCTGCTTGCCGACGCCGATATGGGTGATCAGCGTCTTGGGGTCTTCCTTGAGCCCGACTTTCTTCAAAAGCCCGGACGTGCGTGCCTCGTTGGCGTCCCAGTCGATGACGCCGTAGCTGGCGTGCTCGTTGCCGAGGAAAATGTTCTCGGCGATCGACAGCATCGGCACCAGCGCAAGTTCCTGGTGGATGATGACAATGCCCTTGTGTTCGCTGTCATGGATGCCTTTGAAATGGCATTCCTGGCCCTGAAAAATGATCTGGCCATCGTAGGTCCCGGAGGGATAGACGCCCGACAGCACCTTCATCAGGGTCGACTTGCCGGCGCCATTTTCGCCGACCACGGCGTGGATCTCGCCTTCCTCTACGCTGAGGTTGACGTTCGAGAGCGCCTTCACGCCGGGGAACGTCTTGGTGATGTCGCGCATCTCCAAAATCGTCGAGGTCATCAGGACAAGCTCCTAGGAGGCCGGTAGAACCCATACCGGGGTCGCTTTTAACGAAAAGGGGCCCTGCGTTGCGCAGGACCCCTGACTTTATAACCGAAATTACTTCAGGTCTTCGGCCTTGATGTAGCCGGAGTCGACGACCAGCGCCTGGTAGTTCGACTTGTCGACTTCATGCGGCGTCAACAGGATCGAGGGAACGACCTTGACGTCGTTGTTGTAGGTCTTTTCATCGAGGCCTTCCGGCTTGCCGCCCGAGAGCACCTTGTCGACCAGCTGCACCGTGGCCTTGGCCAGTTCGCGGGTGTCCTTGAACACGGTCGAGTACTGCTCGCCCGAGATGATCAGCTTGACCGAGGCGGTCTCGGCGTCCTGGCCGGTCACGATCGGCCAGGGCTGTGCGTCCGTGCCGTACCCGACAGCGCGCAGCGAGGCGGTGATGCCGCGCGACAGGCCGTCATAGGGCGACAGGACGCCATCGACGCGGCTGCCGTCCGAGTAGTTGGCCGACAGGAGGTTGTCCATGCGTGCCTGGGCGGTTGCCGCGAGCCAGCGCAGCGTGCCGACCTTGTCCATGCCGGTCTGGCCGGACTTGATCTTGATCGAGCCGTCGTCGATCAGCGGCTGCAGGACGGAGATTGCGCCATTGTAGAAGAAGAAGGCGTTGTTGTCGTCGGGCGAGCCGCCGAACAGTTCGACGTTCCACGGCTTGGTGTTCGGGAAACGCTCCTTGAGCCCCTTGACCAGCGAATTCGCCTGGATCACGCCGACGCCGAAATTGTCGAAAGTGGTGTAATAGTCGACATTGGCGGTCTTCTTGATCAGGCGGTCATAGGCGACGACGACGACGCCCGCGTCGTTGGCCTTCTGCAGCGCATCCGACAGGGTGGTGCCGTCGATCGAGGCGATGATCAGCGCCTTCGGGCCCTTTGTGATTTCATTTTCCAGCTGGCTGAGCTGGTTGGGGATGTCGTCCTGCGCGTACTGCAAGTCGACAGTGTAGCCGAGAGCCTCGAGCTGGGATTTGACGGCGTCGCCGTCATTGATCCAGCGCTGCGAGGTCTTGGTCGGCATCAGCACGCCGACAAGACCCTTATCGGCCGCGTGCGCCTGATAGCTCATGGCAGCGATGCCAAGGGCCGCGACGGCGGCCAGCGTTTTGATGATCTTCAACTTACTCTCCCTGGTTGATGGACGCGACACCTCGGGGCTTCGCGGGCCGCGCAGCCAGACAGGAGCGCAAACGCGCCGCTGTCGGCTTTATCGATCTCCGGTATCCTCCCAATCGGCTCCGCGATGCAGTTTCAATCGATACGATTTTGGTCGTTACCGCCCTTGCACCCCGGAACGCGCGAAGGGTGGGTCGCTTTGCCATAACTGTCAAATGCGATCTTTGGTGGTTGCTATACCGAAACCGGTATGATCTAGCATGCGGAAAGGAACCGGCGGAAGGGCTGGAAGATCATGGCGGCATTGCGCGATCCCGATGCGATTCCCGTAAGTTACGAGAAGCTCCCGGGAAATGGGGAGACACTCCTGCGCAGTGGCTTGAGCTTGCGCCACATGCGCATGATCGCCGCCCTCGACGATCACGGACGGGTGAGCGCCGCGGCCCAGGTCATGAACATCTCCCAGCCGGCCGCCTCGCGCATGATCGCCGAGATGGAGGCGGTGCTCGACGTGAAACTGTGCGAACGGCTGCCGCGCGGCGTGACCCTCACCCCCTATGGCCAGGCGCTCGCCAGGCGGGCCCGCTCGATCCTGCTCGAGATGCGCGAAGCCGACCGCGAGATTGCCGAGCTCAAGGCCGGCAAGGGCGGTTCGGTGTTCCTCGGCGCCGTGACCGCGCCGGCGATCGAATTGGCCGTGCCGGCGATTCGCGAGATCCGCCGCATCTACCCGCGCATCGAGATCACCATGCAGGTCGAAACCTCCAATGTGCTCGCCCGCGAGCTGATCGCCTCGCGCCACGACTTCATCATCGCCCGCATTCCCGACGACCTCAATCCGCGGCTGTTCGAATCCCGCGTGATCGGCGTCGAGAAAGCCTGCCTGATCGTGCGCCGCGGCCACCCGCTCGCGAGGGGTAATATAGTGCGGCTGGAAGACACCGCTGCCTATGATTGGGTCTTCCAGTCAGGCGGTTCGCCCTTGCGCCAGGCGATGGAGAGCAATTTCCTGAACCGCAACATCGCGCTGCCGGACCGGATCTTGAATACCAGCTCGCTGCTGCTCACGCTGGTCATGGTCGCTCAATCCGATGCCATAGCGCCGGTCTCGGTGCAGGTGGCGAAGTTCATCCAGAACCCGGACGGACTTGCCGGCGCCATTGACGTCGTCCAGACCGAGTTCGACATCGAGGTCAGGCCCTACAGCCTGATCACGGTCAGGAATCGCGTACTGTCACCGGCGGCCAAGATGCTGCATGATTTCATCCTGCGTGAAGTGGGGTGATGGAACGAGAACCACCTCCGCGCGTTCAAAACCGATCGGCATGCGCGCTGGAGCCTGTTTCGGGCGAGGGAACGAGGTGTCGGTAGTTAACAGCTCGGGAGGTTTTTATGGAACGTCGGTTGTTTCTTGCTGGAATGCTTGGCGTTGCGGGGGCGGTTGCGTTTGCAAGCGTGGCCCGACCCGGCCGCGCGCTTGCCGGTGTTCCCCAGGGCAATGGAATTCTCGATGAGTTGGACAAGCCGGATCCGGCTGTCTTCGAAGGGGATGACGAGGTCGAACTGGAGCAGGTCTCCCACCGCCGTTGGCATCGCTGGAGACATCATGGTCCCGATGGCTACTGGCGTCGGCGCCATGGACGCCGCCGCGGCTGGAGACGGGTTTGCCGCAGCTACTGGCGCCACGGACGCCGCCGCGTCCGCTGCTGGCGCGAGCGCGTCTGGCTCGGCGTCTGGCTGTAATCGCTTCTGGCTGACGTCAAAGGGCGGCCACCACAGCGTGGCCGGCCTTTGCCGGTATCTTCAGGGCTCTTCGAGCCCAAGGCGCGGCGTTGATTACCCAATTGTAACGTGTTTGGGCCTGCATTCTGCCTTAGCCTAAGGTCGAATCGACGGAACCATATAGGCCTTTGTCCGTTGAGGCGCTGTTTAAGCGGAGCTTTGACCATGGCGGGGGACCATCAAGAAGAACGGCATTCTGCAATCGACATGACGCGGGCCGCGGATCATCGGCACGCATGAAGGGCGTCGCGATACTGACCGAAGCCCGCAGCGGCTCCGAATGGCTTGGCAGCCTCACAAACAGCACGGGATTGTTCGGCAAGTCGGCCGAGTGGCTCGACACGACCAATCTGGGGTGCAAGCCGAAATCCTTCGATGATCTGCTGTCCGCCGTGATCCATCGCGGCGGGACTGCGAACGGCACGTTCGCCGTGAAGCTGTTTCCACGGCACCTTCACTGGTCGCAGGCCAAATACGGAGCCGACTTCCTGGCGGAATGCGGCCGGCGCCATGACATGGGTCTGGTCCTGCTGGAGCGACGGGACCGTCTTCGCCAAGCGATTTCCTATTGCCGGGCAAAGGCGTCGGGCCATTGGAGAAGCACGATGGGCGGCGCGGATCTGGTTCCGCAATACGACTTCGCCGGTATCTGCCAGGCCTATTTCCTGATCGAGCAGAGCTATGCCTTCTGGGAGGCTTACCTGCGGTTGGCCGATCTGCATTACGATCGCTTTTTCTATGAGGATCTGTTGGACGATCCTCGTCCTTACGTCGCGTCGGTGGCCCGGCAGCTGTCGGTGGAAATGCCGGACGGAGAGTTCGAGACGAATTTGCGCCTGCAGCGGGACGACCTCACCGAAGATTGGGCGGAGCGGTTCCGCAACGACGTCAAATCGGAAGACCTGCTGGCGCATCTGCCCAGGAAGGTGGCGCCGCGGAATATCAACAACCTCGCCCGGTTCCTCCTCAAGAAGCAGATGCGAATCGGCCAAGCCTAGGCTCACCGACAATGCTGCCAAATGGACGGGTTCCGCCTAGGCCAACGGACTCTTGGCTTCAGGGTGGAGCGGGTAGCGGGAATCGAACCCGCGCGTTCAGCTTGGGAAGCTGACAGGCTACCATTACATCATACCCGCGCTGCAGCCTCGTTATCATGACGGCATGGCTTGGGGCAATCGTAAACCGGTCTCACAATGCGGGCTTCGCCAGCTCACCGGTGACGGTCGGCGCCGGCTCTCTGGCCTTTGCGACATCGCCGCCGGCGGCGAAGCTCGGCCAGTATTTCGAGATGGCCAGCGTTGCGCCGGCGGAAGAGAAATGCCCATAGTCGAAATAGAGAAACTGCTTGCTGGTGGCATCCTCATAGGAACAGCCGATGGCGTCGCACAGATAGGTAAGTGGATCGATGAAGGTCGCGCCCTTGGCGAAGAGCTGCACCTGCTTGTTGATGTCTGGATCCATGGCCATCGGCCAGGATGTGTTCGCGGCGCCTTCGTGTTTAGCAAAGAAAGCGACCTTCTGGACGTCGGCGATGAACTCCGGAGACTGGCCGATGACATAGACCTTGACACCCATGTCGCGCAGCCGGTCGATCGTTGTCTGCAGTCCGTCGAAGCCCCTGGCCTGGTAGTCCGTCCATCGGCCGCTCAGGATCACCGCCTGGATCTTGGCATCGCGGATGATCGACAGCGCCCGTTCGTTGAACCGGGTGCAGGTTGGCCTGGCGTAGGAAAAATAACTGAGGTTCGGTGGACAGCCGGCATAGGTATATTGGATGACGTTGGCCTGGATTTTCTGCGCGTTGGCCTCCAGGCCCGAAACGTAGTGAGCCGCGAAGGAATCGCCCCACAGCAGCACATTGGTGGGAAAGCCATGCGTGCGCGTGCAGTCGGCAAGGTTCCAATTCTCGATCCGGCTCGTACCCTCGTTGAAGCAGACGCCATTGCGCCAGTCGTCCACCACGATCCGTTGCGTCGAGAAATCGGGGAACCGCTGCGGAAAGCCCTTGCCGAGCACACCGGCCAGGCCGCCGACGCACAGCAGGGCGATCGCCGTCGCCGAAAAGGCAAAGATCGGCAGCGGGGCGGTGAAGGTTCGCTTCTGCCGGAAAGGCTGCTCGACATATTTCCACGAGAAGGTCGCCAGGGCGAAGCTGGCCACCGTCATCGCGACGATCGTCGGCACCGAGATGGCTTTCAGCGAGAGGTAATGGACGAAGGAATTGATCGGCCAGTGAACAAGATAGAGCGAATAGGAGATGAGGCCGACCCAGACCATCGGAGCGAATTGAAGCACACGCGTGGCGACAGGCACGGGCCGGTCCGCGTGATTCTGGCCCGCGTAGATGAGCAGGGCCGTTCCGATGCAGGGAAACAGGGCATTGTAGCCGGGAAACGGATCGCTTTCCGAAATCGTGAGGAAACCGAATGCGAGCAGGGCAAAGCCTGCAAGACCGACCAGTTCCGTTGCCGTCCGGTTGGCAAGTGGCGGCGGCTTTTTCAGCATCAGCATGGCACCCAGCGCCAGCTCCCAGGCGCGTGTCGGCAAGAGGTAGAAGCCGGCGGTCGGCGCCATCGTGGTCGCCATGACCGCCAGGGCAAAACTGCCGATGGCGATCGGCAGAAGTATCGTCAACCAGCGCTTCGAGGCATACCGGTAGATCAGATACACAAGGATCGGCGCGAAGATGTAATACTGCTCCTCGACCGAAAGCGACCATGTGTGCAGCAGCGGCCGCAGTTCGGCGTCGATCGAAAAATAGTTCGTCGTCTTCCAGAAATAGATGTTCGACCAGAAGGTCGAGGCCGCAATCACGCTGAGGCTGAATTCGTGCAGATCCGACGGCAACAGGATGAACCAGGCCGCAATGCTAGCAAGCAGGATGACGAAGGTCAGTGCCGGCAGGATGCGCCGTGCACGACGCCAGTAGAAGCGTCCGATCGAGAACTGGCCGCGCTCGAGATCATCCAGCAGGCTGCCGCTGATCAAGTAGCCCGATATCACAAAGAAAATATCGACGCCGGTGAAGCCCCCGGGAATGGCGGATACGCCGAAATGGAAAAGCACCACGGGCAGCACTGCAACGGCCCGCAGACCATCGATGTCGCGCCTGTAATTCATTCGACCGGTCCGTACGCGGTGACCCGCGGTGGCCGTGCGGCGCCGCCTGACATGCCCGTCATAAGGCAATCCCCATTGTGCGAAAAACCTTGGCTCGTAGGCCTCACGGACTGTGCTATGCAGCACAACTTTGCTGCAGTGCAACATCCGTGTCAAGGCGAATAGCAGGCCTTCGAACGCTGGCCACGCCGGTTTTGTGGGGTCGGTGATTCAGTTGCTGGGCAGGTAGATCACGGCATAATCGTCCGCGTAGGCCCGCTTCCAGCCCAGTTCATTGAAGAAGGGGATTCGGGTGTCATCGGCCGTAAGCAATGCCCAGCCGATGGCGTATTTCTGCAACTGGGCCTCGAGCTGCGGCTTTCCGTCGCTGTGCCCCGTTGCGTCGTCGGCTTTCATGAAACCGCCGAGAAACAGCTGGTCCGTCCTGCCGTCGACGTAGGTCTTGATGCCATGGAAAACCAGCGTGCCGCCGAAATTGTAGGAATTCAAGACATTGCCGGACAGGTGGTGATCCCTGGCGAATGCGAGGGCACCGCTGGCCGATGTCTTCGGGCTCGGCGCGACCTGGTAGGCGTTGTTGAGCACAAGCGCCGCGCCAACCAGCAACACCGCCGTCGCGCCGCAGAGCAGATGGAATTGGCCGGCGAAGAATTTTTCCAGTCCGTCACGCTTTTCGTTCAGCCAGACGCTGGCTGACAGGGCGGGGTACTGGCGCGCGACTTCGACCGCAACCACCAGCGGAACAAGCAGGAAGAACAGATAGACGAAGCGCAGATGCGACAGGTAGACATGCAAGGTGAAGACGATGAACAACGCCTTGGCCCAGCCGATCCGCAGCCTTGATGTCATAAGCCCGAAAAGCGCCACCAGTATCGCGGCTTCCTGGATGTCCTGTTCCGGGGCATTGAACGGCCGCCACTCCAGGATCAGCGGCACCGCCTCATTGCCATGGGCAACGGTGAGCGTGGCCAGGATGGCTTGCACACCATAGGGATGGATCAGGCAGACCAGCGGACAGAGCAGGCCAAACGCCACCCACTTCACCAAAAGAGCGGGTTTCGACAGGCCGGTGCGCGCCAGGAGATCGAGACCGGCGAAGGCGGCGATGACGAAGCTCAAGGTGAAGGTAGCGTGCAGGTTGGCCCAGAGCACAACCAGCGCGAGGAGCCACCACGGCGGCGCCCGCTCCTCCGCCGATGCGCGAAACAACACCGCCGTCCAGATGACGATGATCGGCAAGGTGAAGACGTGGGGGCGCGCCGTATAGATAGGGGCGATCAGGAAGGCCAGGATGAATGTCAGCGCTACCGCCACTATCGGCCTCAGCCACGCGCTGAGGAACCATGCCGTCACGAAGACTGTCAGCCCTATCGCGGCGATGATCAGCGCGGCCACACCATTCCATCCGCCGATACTATAGGCAACGCTCAGAAAGACCTGCCCCAGCCATTCCTTCGCGATCCACGGATGCCCGGCAAAAGTGTAGGAATAGGGATCGACCGTTGGAAATGTCCGGTTTGCCAGGAAATCCAGCCCGACTTTCACTTGCCACCAGCTGTCGGGGTCCTTGAGGGTCGAGCCCGCGAATGGGGCCAATCCAGTAGCTATGATGGAGGCTGCGAACAGGCAGAATATCAGCTTGATGCGCTGCGCATCCTCGAGCCGCGACGTGGTCGGAACGATTGCCTCAGCCTGGTTCATGTCGCGCTCCAGGCCATTTCGCCTCTATTCTTGTCACCCGATCGGGGGCATCCGCGCCGCCGACGAACGAAACGGGCCTAGCCGGGATGAAAAACGGCAGCGAAGAGCCGGTTTCCCGCCAGATGGACAAACGGGTTTTCGGTGAGAGCGCCAACCCCGCTGGAATGACCGCATATCCCGGCGTCGTGTTCAACAGGCCGACGGCGCCAGATGGCAGCATCGTCGGACAGTCAAACGAGCGGCTTGACCACATGCGCAAAATATTGGGCTCCAACAGGTATCTTGGTTAGGAAACGTTCGAACGGCCGCAGCCTAGCAAGCAGTCTGGGAAAGAAAATCCGATAGACGATCCGAGTGCCGGAAAGGCCCGCCGCGGCCATTCGCCTGCGCATCTGCGGCGAGCTTATCAGGACCGCGTTCTCGTCGAAGGCGCAGTTCCTTACCGCGTGGGTGGTGAGTGGATTCCACGGATTGTGCTCGAAGACAAAGAAACTGCCGCCATTGGCCAGCACCCTGCCGATCTCCGCGAACAATCCGATCTGAAGGTTCTCGGGGATGTGATGGAAAACGCAAGCCGCGAAAGCAAGGTCGAAGCTACCGTCGGCGAAGGGGATGGTCTGGCCGTCGAAATGCGCGAACGTGGCCTGACCAGGGAAACGTTCGCTGGCGATGTCGAGCGATTCCAGCGAAGGATCGAGCAGGACGATCTCGCTGTCGGGAAACGCTGCGCGCATATGGCCGAGCGAATTGCCGACGCCGGCACCGAAGTCGAGTATGCGCCTGGGTTTCACGCCGGCCCGTCCCAGTGTCGCCGCGACGTCGTCGACCTTGTATTTCGCGAAGAAGTCCGGCGTCTCGCCACTGAGCCTTATGCTCGCGGCATGCTGCTCTTGGTACTCGCGCGCAAACTGGTCGAATTCGGCCTCAAGCACGGGCCGCCCTCTTTGCCATCTCCTGCAGGCGATGTGGGGGCAGACCCCTGTCTCGGGCTGGCTCGCTGCGTGAGACGATCTCGTTGACGAAATAGAGCGGCCGCCGCTTCGTTTCCATGTACATGCGGCCGAGATATTCGCCGAAGATGCCCAGCACCAGAAGCTGGACGCTGCCCAGGATAAGCATGATCGCGGCAAGGCTCGTCCAGCCGGGCAGAACATTGCCGACAGACCATTCCAACAGCGTATAGCCAAGCACGACCAGACCGAGCAGCCCGAACATCATTCCCAGCAGCGAGGCAAAGCGCAAAGGCACGATCGAAAAGCTGGTCATCGCGTCGACCGCCAGAAGAACCATTTTCTTCAGCGGGTAGTGGGTGGTGCCGGCAAAGCGCCGTTGCCGTTCATAAGGGAAGGCGACCTGCCTCAGCCCGATCCAGCTCACCATGCCGCGAATGAACCTGTAGCGTTCGGGCATTGCAACCAGATGGTCGAGCGCACGGCGGCTCATCAACCGGAAATCTCCGGAGTCCGACGCGATCTCGACATCGACCATCCTGCCGAGCAGACGGTAGAACATCGAAGCGGAAGCCAGCTTGAACCAGCTCTCGCCGTCGCGTTTCACCCTTTGGCCGTAGACGACGTCGAAGCCTTCATCCATCTTCGCCATCATCGCACCCAGCAGTTCGGGCGGATCCTGGAGATCGGCGTCGAGAATGAGAATGCGCTGGCCGCGGCAGAATTCCAGCCCCGCGCTCAAGGCGATCTGGTGGCCGTAATTGCGTGCAAGATCGATGGCGACCACATGGTCGTCCCTCTCGGCCAGTTCGAAAATGGCCTCGCGGGTGCCGTCGGTCGCCCCGTCGATGACGAACACGACCTCGTAGGGGAGGCCTTGCTCGTGGCATACCGCGCTGACGCGTCGATGAAGCTCCGCCACGCCGTCGCGTTCATTGTAGCAAGGCACGACGACCGACAACATGGGTGCGCGGTGCGCGCCGATTTTTCCCGTTCCCACCAAAGCCTGGCTCCCGCTTTGGAAATGGCAATAGCGGCAATTGGTTAGAAAACAGATAAGTCAGGGATCGGCGCGGCTACTGGCTGGCCGCCGCCACGCGTTTTGCGTCAACGGCCTGAGTCACGACCGAACCGGCAGTTCCATGCGGATGCGGGCACCGCGCCATGAGCCCGCCAGGATCCGGATCGTTCCCTCGTGCAGCAGCGCGATCTGTCGGGCGAGATTCAGCCCCAACCCCGCCCCGCGCGACTGCGGCTGCAGGCGATAGAAGGGCTCGAAGACATTCTCGCGCTCTTCCACGGGAATGCCCGGACCTTCGTCGCGCACTTCGATGCCACCCGTCCTGTCGATCGCAATCGTGATGGTACCGCCGCCGCCCCCATGCTCGATGGCGTTGCGCACGAGGTTGGCGAGCGCCCGCTCGATCTGCAGCACGTTGACTTCGACGCGTGTCTTGTCGGGCGAAGGCTCGAAGGCAAGGTCGTAGCCGGCCTCGATAGCGAGCGGCGCGAAGTCGGCCGCCACCCGGCTGACGAGATCGTCGAGATCGACGATCTCGCGCTGGTCGGATGGGCGGTCGAGCAATTGGTGGTCGAGCAGTTGTTGTGCGAGGTGCGACAGGCGCTCGATATCATGCAGCAGCCGCGTGCTTTGCGGCTCCTGCCGCAGCAACTCGGCGCGTGTGCGCAGGATGGCGATCGGCGTGCGCAATTCGTGCGCCGCGTCGGTGAGGAAACGGTCGTGTCGGTCGTATCCCTGCGCGAGGCGGGCCAAAGCCTCGTTGAAAGCATGCACCAGCGGCGCGATTTCCTGCGGCACGTGTTTGACCGGCAACTGCATCGCACGGGTACCGATATCGATGCGGGCAGCCTGGCGGACGGTTTCGACAAGGCCGGCAAAGGAGCGGCGGACCACGGCCGGCGTCGTCACCAGCGTGGTGGCGCCCATGACGAGGACGATGGGCAGCAGCAGGATCGCGATGACGAGCGCAAGCGCCGGCAGGGCGCGCTCCCAATTCCTGCTGCCGTCCGGATAGCGGGCGACCTCCACCGTGGCCGAAATATTGATCTCGAGCCCGTCGGTCTCCTGGCGCGACGACTGCGTCGCGGCAATGATCTGTACCGCGCCGGCTTTGGTCGAAGCGTTCTCGATATAGGCTTCCGGCCGCATGTCCTTGTCGGAGAATCCGATCGTGGCGTGGTCTGCTTGGCCGAGCAGGCCACCGATCTCTTTGGTGTAGACATCCGGTATCGTGCCGGAACGGACGCTCTGTCCGCTGTCGTCGCGCACGATGTACCAGACATTGGGGAAGCTCTGGCGAAACGCGGCGAGGTCTTCCGTTTCACGGACGATCAGCCTGCCGTCCTTGTCACGGTCGACGGCGTCCTTGACGGCCGCGACGGCAGCCTCGTTGTCGATAAGCAGCCTCGGATTGGCGATCCAAAGGGCTGCCGCGCACAGCACGATGAAGAGGAGCAGCGTCGCCGCCTGCAGCAGGATCAGCCGGCGGACCAGGATCCATTGCAGCGAGCGCGCGCGCACCTTCTTCACGAGGCTGCCCGCAGGAGATAGCCAAGATTGCGGATCGCCCGTATCTCGATGCCGGCGGCGACGTCGTCGAGTTTGCGGCGCAGCCGCGAGACATGCGCGTCGAGCGCATTCGAGCCGATCTCGTCGTCCAGGGCGTAGACGGCCTCCTCGAGAGCGCTGCGCATGATGGTCCGGCCCGGCCGGCGGATGAGTGTTTCAAGCACCAGCCTTTCACGCCGCGGCAAATCGAGCGCCTGATCCTCGATCAGCGCCTCGCGATGGCGGAAATCATAGGTGAGGCGACCGACCATCGTCTGGTTGGCGCGCGAAGTGAACGAGCGGCGGTGCAGGGCGTGGAGCCGCGCGACGAGTTCCACCGTGGCGAAAGGCTTGACCATGTAATCGTCGGCGCCGGCATCGAGCCCGGCAACCCGGTCCTCCAACCCGCTCATCGCCGTCAGCGCGATCACCGGCACATCCAGATGCAAGGCGCGCAGGCGAGGGATCAGGCTAAGACCGTCGCCATCCGGCAGCCGGCGGTCCAGCACCACGGCGTCGTGATGGCCCAGACGGGCCACCGCCTCCGCGTCGACCAGGGTCGCGGCGTGGTCGACGATGATGTCCAGGCGCTCCAGGGCGGCCTTCAGCACGGAGGCCATTTCCGGTTCGTCCTCGATCAGCAGGACGCGCATTCGCGTTCTCCTTCACTCGCCGCAGCAGGATTTGCGGCGCGGCGGTTCATTCGCACTCCAGCTTTGGCCGGCGGAAATTGGTGATGAACCAGCGGCCGCCGGAAGCTCGGGCATAAAAGGTGTAGAAGCATTCCTGACGCTCGATATAGCCGGGCGTTTCGGTCTCTTCATAGACAGTTCCGTGTTTTGTTTGGCGGACCTCGCCACTCGATGTCCCGGAAACCGCTGACGTAGATATCTTGCGCCACTGATAGGCGCGCTCTCCCTGGCCGAGGTCGACGATCGCCGTTGGCGGACCGTAATCCAGAACGACCGATTCGACCGGTTGTCCGACATAGTTCTTCATGATGTCGGAGGCGCAGCCCGCCAATGCGACTGCAATCGCAATGAACAATAGCTTGGACGACAGTCGGCCGGGGTGATGCGTGGACATTGCTGATTCCCATGGTGACAATTCACGCAGGGGACCTAGATTGCGAAGATTACATCGACATTGCGAAAGCATGGAATGTCCCTTGCCTCGAGCGGACGTCCGTGTCCGGCATCGACGCATCAACAACAAGATCGCGCGATGCCGTTGCGGCCATCGCGCGATTAAGGTCGGCCACTTGCTGTTCTGGTATCTAGAACCGGTAGTTGAGGCCAGCTTTCAGCTCATGACTGCCGATCGTCTCCTTGGACCTCCCAAGGGCCGATGTCGTTTCAACGCCGGGGGTGCGGACATAGTCGTACTCGACCTTGGCCGATAGGCCGCCGGCGAAGCCCTGCTCGATCCCGGCGCCGACGAGGTAGCCGACCTTCCATCCGTCGCTGCTCCTCACGCCGTCGCCCCTGTCGAACCTGGTCATGGCGACGCCACCGGTTCCGAACAGCAACGTCTGGTCGAAGCTCACGCCGGCCTTCGCCTTGGCCGCGCCGCGCCATTTTTCCCTGATCTTGCCGCCCCGGACATCGTGTTCGGCGCCGCCCAGATAGGAACCTTCGATCTCGGCGCCGAGGACCGCCGGGCCCATCTGCTGGTTGTAGCCGGCCTGGACGCCGCCGCTGAAGCCGTTTCGACCGGCGAACGGGTTCGGCATACCCGTGAACGCCGTGCCGCCATGGATGCCGACATAGGCGCCGCTCCACTGGAAGGCGGGGGGATCGTTGTAAGCAGGCGAGAGGTCGGCGGCCATCGCCGGCCCGAGAAGGCACAGGGCGAGGGCACTCGCCGTCAGGATGATCTTTGCTTGAGGGGACACTGCATTACTCCAACACAAACGCGCATCCGACACCCGATACGCTGGTTAATTGCTGAGGACCCTGGCCGTTGAGGCGGCAGGCTCCGATCGGTGTCTTTCAGGGATGGCTGCGCGGTTCTGGGGACCGGCTTTCGCCGGCTGTGGTAGGGGCAGAGCGCCACGCGGTCCGTCACCTGAAAGACGCCCGGGATCTCGCAAGTGAAAATTGCACGCACATTGCGCAAAATTGGAAAATGACGACTTTGTGCTTTATTTTCAATAAATTAAAATGAAATTGTTCACCGATATTTAAGACTTGCGGGCTTTCGAAGACGCCCGACATCTGGCTGCGGCTTATCAGTTTCTCCGTACAGACCGTGCTGGCTTGATGGATGGCCGCCAAGCACGTATCTCTGGGCCGTGCCCATGAGTCCGGGCATCTCAATCGGGAGACGGCTTTGTCCGCACTGACGCGCTTTCTCGGCGACTCGCCGCTCAGGGTTGTCCTGAAGCTGCTGGTGGTATCCTTTCTCGTCGGCCTGGTCATGAACGCCTTCGGCTGGTCGCCCATGGATGTGTTCTACGGCATCCGGAAATTCTTCATCGATCTCTGGAATCTCGGCTTCCACGCCATCGACCGCTTCCTCGGCTATATCCTGCTTGGCGCCGCGATCGTCGTGCCGGCCTTCATCCTGCTCAGGATCGCCAACTACCGGAAGTGACGTTCAGGCGAAGCCCGAAGCGGCCTCGAACAGGATGGCGTGGCGCGCGGCAAGTGCCGGCACATCGGTGGAGTAGCCGCCGCCGATGACACCGCAGACAGGAATGCCGAGCGCCCGAAAATGGCCGATGACCATCTCGTCGCGGGCGCGCAGCCCATTGTCGGAAAGCGCCAGCCTGCCGAGCCGGTCCCCGGCATGGACGTCGACGCCTGCATTGTAGAAGACGATGTCCCAATGGGCGCGGGTGGAGAGCTCCGGCAGGATGGTATCAAGCCTTTCGACATAAGCGGCGTCGCCCGTGCCGTCGGGCAGTGCGACGTCGAGGTCCGAGGCGATCTTGCGTGTGGGGTAGTTGCGCTCGCCATGCATGGAGAAGGTGAACACGCGTGGCTCATCGCCTAGAATATCCGCCGTGCCGTCGCCCTGATGCACGTCGAGATCGACGACCAGGACCTTCTGCACCGCACTCTCTTCCAGCAGAACCAGCGAGGCGACGGCGACGTCGTTGAAGGTGCAGAAGCCGGCGCCTTGCGCGCGTCGCGCATGATGGCTGCCGCCGGCGGTGTTGCAGGCAATGCCGTGACGCAAGGCGAGCCGGGCTGCCAGCACCGTGCCGCCGGTGGCAAGCTGCGCGCGCAGCGAGACGCGGGGGCCGACCGGAAAGCCGATCTCGCGTTCGATTTTTTCCGGCACGGAGCAGGAGACGACCTGGTCGACATAGGTGGCCGCATGGGCAAGCTTCAGCCACGGCGCCGGCGCGGGTTCGGCTGTGTTGAGCGCGCCGGGTCCGGCCAGGCCGCGTGCGCGCAAGGCCTCCATCAGCAGCGGATACTTGCTCATCGGAAAGCGATGGTTGGTCGCGAAGCCGGCGTCGTAGTCGGGGTGATGGACGATCTGCAGGGGCATGAGAGTGGTCCGCCGGCTTCGCGCCAGACCGGGATTTCGGTTGGCCGTCGCAGGAAGAATGATTGCGCGGTGGACGGAAAATGCGGCACATCGGCTCTCCGATCAAGCCGCAATCAGCAAGGCAGGAATCCTTGGACAAGGGTGCAATCCTAACCGACGCCAGAGCCTTTTCCGTCACCAACCGCTCGGTGCTTGCCATCGCCGTGCCGATGACGCTCGCCTATCTGACGACGCCGCTGCTCGGCCTGGTCGATACGGCCGTTGTCGGCCAGTTCGGCGATGCCGCCTTGCTTGGCGGCCTGGCGGCCGGCGCACTGGCTTTCGACGTCGTTTTCACCACCTTCAATTTTCTGCGTTCGGGCACGACCGGCCTGGTCGCCCAGGCTTTCGGGCGTGGAGACGCCCTCGAGGAACAGGCGGTGTTCTGGCGCGCCGTGCTGATCGCGGTCGTTGCCGGCGTCGTGCTGGCGGCGCTTTCGCCGCTCATCGCCGTCGGCGGCCAGTGGTTCATGGATGCCGGACCACGCGTCAGCGAGGCGATGGCCGTTTATATCAGGATCAGGCTGCTCGCCGCTCCGTTCTCGCTGATCAACTACGCCGTCCTCGGTTACGTGCTGGGGCGCGGCGAGGGCGGGCTCGGGCTTGTCCTGCAACTGGTGCTCAATGGCATCAACATCGCGCTCTGCTTCCTGCTCGGCCTTGAACTTGGCTGGGGCGTTTCCGGCGTCGCCTGGGCAACCTTCACCGGCGAATTCCTCGCCATGCTGCTTGGTCTCGCGATCGTGGTGCGCCGGTTCCGATCCAGCCCGCCCTTGCCTCGCCACCGCCTGCTCGACATGCGCGCCTTCCTGCGCATGCTGTCGCTCAACCGCGACATCATGATCCGTTCGTTCTCGCTGCTCGCCGCCTTCGCGCTGTTCACCCGGCAAGGCGCGCAGTTCGGAACGGTGACGCTCGCGGCCAATGCGGTGCTGATGAATTTCTTCCTCGTCGCCGGCTATTTCCTCGACGGTTTCGCCACCGCCGCCGAGCAACTCGCCGGCCGCGCCGTCGGCGCGCGTGCCGAGCAGCCCTTCAGGCAGGCGGTGCGGCTGACCCTGCTCTGGGGCCTTGGTCTGGCCGGTGCCGCGACGCTGGTGCTGCTCGTGGCCGGCACCAACCTGGTCGCCGTCGTGACGACGTCGCAGGATGTCCGCGCCGTAGCCGATACCTACCTGCCCTGGGCGGCGTTCACCGCGCTGAGCGGCGTCCTTGCCTTCCAGATGGACGGGGTCTTCATCGGCGCGACATGGTCGCGCGACATGCGCAACATGATGCTCCTGTCATTCCTCGTCTTTGCCGCCGCGCTGATCACGCTGGCGCCCGCCTTCGGCAATCACGGCCTGTGGGCGGCCTTGCACGTCTTCTTGCTGGTGCGGGGATTGAGCCTGCTGACGATCTTGCGGCTGCGGATGCAAACCGCATTCAGCTGAGCGGCTTCGACGCCCATCGGTCGAGATGGCTGTCGCGCAGCTCGCGCATCGAGCCGAGTTTCTCTGTCTCGGCAAAGCGGGCCATCCCCGCGACGATCCGGCCCGGCAGCGCCGGCCCGGCATAGATCATGCCGGTGTAGAGCTGCACCAGATCCGCGCCAGCGCGGACCTTTTCCAGCGCCGTCTCCGCTGAATCGACACCGCCGACACCGATGATGGCCATTTCGGGCCCGAGCAGCTTGCGCATCTTGGCCAGCACGATGGTCGAGCGCTCGAACAGTGGTTTTCCCGAAAGCCCGCCTGTCTCCCGCGCGGCGTCGCCGCTACGCAGCGCCGGGCGGGAAATGGTGGTGTTGGAGACGATGACGCCGTCGATCCGCTTTTCCATGACTTCGGCGGCGATATCCTCCAACTCGGCCTCGACCAGGTCTGGGGCGATCTTGAGAAAGATCGGCGGCTGCGCGATTGCCGCGGCACGCGCGGCCATGACGCGCCACAGGAGCTCGCCGAGCTGTTCGCGCGCCTGCATGGTGCGCAGGCCAGGCGTGTTGGGTGAGGAAATGTTGACGGTGAGATAGCTGGCGTGGGGCGCGAAGCGGGCGACGCCGCGTTCATAGTCGCCGGCGCGGTCGGCGCTGTCCTTGTTCGCGCCGATGTTGACGCCGACGATGCCGCCGCGCTCCTTGCGCGCGGCAAGGCGTTTTTCGGCCGTCGCGTGGCCTTCATTGTTGAAGCCCAGCCGGTTGATGACGGCTTCATCCGATGTCAGCCGGAAGATGCGTGGCTTCGGGTTGCCGGATTGCGGCAGGGGCGTGATGGTACCGACCTCGGCGAAGCCGAAACCGAGGCCAAGCAGCGCATCGGGTACTTCGGCGTTCTTGTCGTAGCCAGCCGCCATGCCAAGTGGGTTCGGGAAATCGAGACTGCAAAGGCTGACCTTCAGCCTTGTATCGCGTACCGTCCGCGCGCCAACCGGCAGGCCGCAGCGCAGCGCCGCGATCGACAGGCCGTGCGCGGTTTCCGGATCAAAGCTGAACAGCAGCTTCTGGCCGATCCGGTCGAGCACGCTCATTGGCCCTCCAGGGGTGGGAATTGGTGAGTACCGTCGGCACCGAGCGGCAGCGGCTTGATCCACAGCACGGCTTTCAGGTCGAGCACGCCGTAGAGATGCGGAAACAGCGCGCCGCCGCGCGAGACTTCGTATTTCAGCGCATCGCCCAGGCCGATCCCGTCGATGGCGACCAGCAGAAGGTCGGTCTGGCCGGAAAAATGCTTTGCCGCGGTTTCCGCAACCTGCGCTGCCGTCGAAAAATGGATGAAGCCGTCGGCGACGTCGATTGGCGCTCCGGTGAAGCGGCCATTGGCTTCGGCCTCGCGCCAAAGCGCTTGCGGAGTTATCTTGTAGATAATCTGTGACATGGTTGCGCTATAATCCGAACCAGTCGCGCGGGGAAGGCCACGCCAAGGGTCGTCCCCATTTCCGGCGCAAACATGCGATATTTCAGGCTTGGCCATGGAGGACAACATGCGTCTGCAGCACATCTTGATCCCCGCCGCGCTCGTTTCACTGGTCGCGGCCTCAGCTTATTCGGAAGAAGCCGACCGCTACCGGCTGGAAAAGTCTGATAACGGCTATGTCCGCATGGATACGCAGACCGGCGCGATGTCGATCTGCGAGGAGCATTCGGGCCAGCTCGTCTGCAAGATGGCGGCCGATGAACGCGCCGCTTACCAGGATGAGGTCGATCGCCTACAGACCTCGATGAAGGCGATGGACGAGCGTGTCACCAAGCTGGAGAATTCGCTCTCCGCCCGCCTCGAATCGAAACTGCCGAGCGAGGAGGATTTCAACACGACGATGAGCTATATGGAGCGCTTCCTGAAGAGCTTCATGGGCATCGTCAAGGATATGGACAAGGACAGCGGCGGCGGCGCCCAGCTCAACTCGCAGAAGACCTGAGCGCTAGTGACGAGGGAATACGCGGCGCGCTGGCTTTGCCGCTTGAAAACAGCGCGCGGCCCCTCATAATCGTCCGACTGATCCCGCAAAAAGCAGTAAATCGGGGATTCGGGGAGGGACATCTTGCCGTCAGGCTATACTTTCGTCATCGCCGACGACCACCCGCTGTTTCGCGGCGCCCTGCGCGAGGCGCTTGCCGGCATCGGCAATGTCACCGCCATTCATGAGGCGGGCGATTTCGAAAGCGCCAAGGCGCTGGTCGTTGCCAATGAAGATGTCGATCTCGTGCTGCTGGACCTGTCGATGCCTGGCGCCAGCGGCCTCTCCGGCCTGATCTCCCTGCGCGGCATCCATCCGGCGGTGCCGCTGGTCGTGGTGTCGGCGCATGATGATCCAGCGACCATCCGGCGCGCTCTCGATCTCGGCGCCTCCGGTTTCATCTCCAAGTCGGCCAGCATGGAGGAAATCCGCGGCGCCGTGCAGTCGGTGCTTGCCGGCGATATCGCGGCACCCGTCGGCGTCGATCTCGGTGTCGAACGCGATCCCGAAATATCGGACCTGATCAAACGGCTGCAGGCGTTGACCCCGCAGCAGACCCGCGTGCTCGGCATGCTGGCTGAAGGCCTGCTCAACAAGCAGATCGCTTATGAGCTCGGCGTTTCCGAGGCGACGATCAAGGCGCATGTCTCGGCCATATTGCAAAAACTCGGCGTCGACAGCCGCACCCAGGCGGTGATCCTGCTGTCCAAGATCGGCAGCGACCCGCTGCAACCGGCGGGCTGAGTGCCGGCTGCAGCGGGTCGCGACTATTCGGTTGCCGGACTTGGCGACCATGGTACCGGCAACTCCGGTGGATTGACCGCTTCCGGCCTGGCGCTCGGGTTCGAGTTGGATTCGTTTGAAGGCCGCCGTGCGCGGCCGATCGCGGCGCCAAGACCGAGCGAGGCGATTGCCACCAGCGGAATGCCGGCGATCCAGGGCAGGCGCGGCGCCAGTGCGTAGAGCGCCGTGCCGATGGACGGACCGAGCGAATCCTTGAGGTCGACCGCCACCGACGAGGCCGCCATGTAGGAAGCCCGTCGTGCCTGAGGCGCCAGCGCATTGACGGCGGTCGGTACCAGCGGGCCGACCAGCATCTGGGCGATCGAGCACAGGCTGACCGCGCCGATCAGCGCCAACATTGCAGGCGAGGCGGCCAACAGGGCGAAGGCGAGTATCGTTGCCAGGCCGGCACCGACCGTCAGCCACAAGGCGGACCGTGCCTCGACCATACGGCTTACCAGCATCTGCAGGCCGACCGTCAGGGCGGCCGCGTAGGCGAACAGCGCGCCGACGCCGGATGGTGTCAGCGTGCCGGCGTCATGCGCATAGAGCGGGATAACCGCCTCGATCCAGTTGCCGGCGACCTCGAACAGGACGACCCAGAGCAGGAGCTTCGCCAACCGGCCGTCGCGGAACGCCGGCAGCAGCGCGGACAAGCCTTCTTCCTCTTCGTACTCTTCATCGCCGTCGCCGGTGGCGCGGCCGGCGCTGATCGTCTCGTCCAGGGCCAGCAGCATCATGATTCCGTCCAGCACAAGCATCGTGCCGCCGGCGAGAAACACGCAGCGCAGTGACATAAGCGCAAGCAAGGCACCACAGGCCGGCCCGAGTATCTGTCCCGCGCTCGAACTCACCCGTGCCATGCTGAACCAGCGCGGATGCGCGGACGGCTCTGTCACATCGGCGATCGCGGTCAGTATTGTCGGGTGAAGCACCGATTCGCAGATGCCGGTCAAAAGCAGCACGAGCGCGGTGGCGACGACGCCGTGTACGAAGAACAGGGCCAGAAAGCCGGCACCGACGCCGAGCGACGAGGCAATCAGCACCGGCCGCCGGCCGATGCGGTCGGCGATGCCGCCGATGAGCGGCGCCGCCAGCAGCTCGCCGCCGGCATAGCAGCCGAACAGCAGGCCGATCGCGCCGACAGGGATGCCGGCTTCGCTGCTTGCCCAGAGTGGAAAGAAAGGCACCAGCGCGCCATCGGCGAAACCGGCGCAGAAGAACAGAAAAAGTCCAAGCGTCGCCGGGCGCGGCAGCCCGCGCCAGGAGGGAATTGTGGTCATGATGATGTCACCTACGCGTCGGAGGCCCGAAGGGCCGGATTGCGCGTTGTCTGACGTTAACGCCTACGGCCGCTCGAGGAGCGGCGTCGTCTATGCCGGAGTGTTCAGCCGAGCCGCATCGACAACTCCACCTCGTCGCCGAACGGCGTCGACATGTAGCCTCCCGCCGGCAAGTGCACGCGCTCGAGATAGTCAGGAGCGAAATCGGCGTTGTCGGCAATGACCAAAGCGCCGGGCCTCAACCGGCTCTCGACCAAACCAACAATCTCCGGATGGAGCGCCTTGGCGCCGTCGAGCAGCAGCAGGTCGATCGTATCGGGCAAGTCGGCGCTCAGCGTCTCCAGCGCGTCGCCCTCGCGGATTTCGACCAGGTCGATGAGGCCGCCTTCCCTGAGATTGGCCTTGGCCCGCATCACCTTGGAACTCTCGAATTCGGTCGTGATCAGACGGCCGCCGCCATTGTCCCGCAGCGCGGCGGCGAGGTAGAGCGTCGAGATGCCGAACGAGGTGCCGAATTCGACGATGATGCGCGCCCCCGTGCTGCGCGCCAGCATGTAGAGCAATGTGCCGGTTTCCGGCGAAACCGCGAGCCAGAGATCCTTTATGCTGCCATAGAACTCGCGATATTCGGTCTTGCTGTTGAGCAGGCGGGCCCGTTCTTCATGCGAATATCGCGCCATGGCCGGGCTTGTCGCGGCATTGGCTTCCTCGAACAGGCGCGCGAGCAGGGGAGCCAGCGGGGTTCCGGTGAGCGTGGTCATGGCAGTTCTCCAGTCGGAAATGCATGCGTCGTTGTGTTGTCTCGAGAATACGAATAATCCTTCAGGTTTCCAATTCGCATTCCCGGGTGCCGCCATGATCCAATGCCCAACCCCTTCAGTTTCCACCCGAAAACAGCCTAAGCAGGCGCGCGCCACGGAACTCGTCGCGGCGATTTTAGAGGCTGCTGTTCAGGTTCTGGCGAGTGAAGGCGCACGGCGTTTCACCACCACGCGCGTGGCCGAAAAGGCCGGCGTCAGCGTCGGCTCGCTCTACCAGTACTTCCCCAACAAGACGGCTCTGCTGTTCCGGCTACAGAGCGATGAATGGCGGCAGACGACGGAGCTCTTGTGCGGCATCCTGGAGAACGCCGAAAGTCCGCCGCTTGAGCGGACGCGCACCCTGGTGCACGCCTTCATCCGTTCGGAATGCGAGGAGGCAGCGGTGCGCGGGGCCCTGAACGATGCCGCTCCGCTCTACCGGGACGCGCCTGAGGCCGACGAATCGAGGGCCGTGGCCAATCGCGCGGTCCAGTCGTTCATCCGCGAGACGCTGCCCGATGCGCCCGATGCCGTATGCGTCATGGCCGGCGACCTGATCCGAACGACGCTGAGCTCGGTGGGGGCGGAGTTTTCGGAAAAGCCGCGAACGTCGGCGGAAATCGAAGCCTATTCCGACGCCCTCGCCGACATGTTCTGCGCCTATCTCAAATGCCTGGGGCACCAGGCCTGATCCAGGCGCTTAGACGTCACTCCGCCGCCCGTACCATCGGCCTGAACCTGGCCATCATCGAACGCAGGACCGCCGGCTTCAACGGCTTGTTGATCATCGAGATATCGAGGCCTGCCGCGGCTGCTCGCACCTCGTTGGAGCGGTCGGCCGTGACCAGCACGGCCGGCAGGTCGTCACCATGCGTCGCCCGCAGCCGGATGATAATGTCGAGACCGGTTTCGCGGTCGAGATGGTAGTCGGCAAGCACGATGTCCGGACGTTGGACCGCGACCCTGTCGAGATCCCCCGAGCCGGTCACCGTGGCGACGTTGCAGCCCCAGCCTTCGAGCAGCAGCCGCATGCCTTCGAGGATACGGATGTCATTGTCGATGCACAGCACATACAGCCCGGACAGCGAAGCCGCCGCGCGGGCCGGCGCCCTGGTCTCGACCTCGCGTCGCGGCTCCTGCGCGGCCGCCATCGGCAGGATGACGGAAAAGCGCGTGCCCTTGCCGGGGTTGGAGAAGATGCGGATCTCGAGCCGCAACACCCTGGCGATGCGGTCGACGATGGAGAGGCCGAGACCAAGACCTTCGGCTTCGCGTGCTCCTTCGTCCAGCCGGGTGAACTCGTGGAAAACAGTGTTGAGTTTGTCACCTGCGATGCCGATACCGGTATCGATCACCTGGATCTCGGCCAGATCGCCACGGCGCCGCACACCGACAAGGATGCGGCCCTGGCGGGTGTATTTGATGGCGTTGGAGACAAGATTCTGGATCAGGCGGCGCAACAGGTTACGGTCCGTCATCACCGTCAGCGACGACGGCATGATCGTCAGGCCAAGCTTTTTCTCCGCGGCCAGTGGCCGAAAATCATTACCGATCTGGCGCAGCAGGCCATCCAGGTTGAAGGCGGTGTCGTCAGGTTTCATGGCGCCGGCATCGAGGCGCGAGATGTCAAGCACGGCGCCGAGAATGGTCTCGACCGATTCCAGCGAGGATTCGATGTTGATGGCCGCCTTGCCTGCTGGACCCTTGCCGGCCTTCTCGATCAGCGAAGAACAATAGAGCCGGGCGGCATTCAAAGGTTGCAGGATGTCGTGACCGGCGGCGGCAAGGAAGCGTGTCTTGCCGAGATTGGCCTCCTCGGCGAGCATCTGTGCCTGTGCCAGTTCCTCGTTGACCCGGGTCAATTCCTCGTTGACCCTGGTCAGTTCGACGGTGCGGGTCTTGACGCGCTGCTCCAGCGATTCATTGGCGCGCTTCAACGCCAGGTCCTGCTCGACGCGCCCCGAGATGTCGGCATAGGTGGCGACGATGCCGCCGTCGGGCATCGGGTTGGAGCGCAGTTCCACGATGCGGCCGCTGGTCTTCAACTCCATCTGCCACGGGCTGACGAAGCTGGTCAGCCGGTTGAGCATCGTCACGCGCTGGTCGGCGGGAATGTCGCCGCGCTCGGTCAGATGGCGAAGGATCTGGTCGAGCGAAACGCCGACCTGGCCCATCTCGTCGGGCAGGTCGAACAGCGCCCGGTACTGGCGGTTCCAGCAGATCAGCCGGAAATCGCGGTCGAAAACGGTGATGCCTTGTTCCATCTGGTCGAGCGCGATCTGCAGCAGGTCGCGGTTGTGCTGCAGCGCTTCCGTGGCGTCGTCGAGCAGGCGGAAGGCGTCGCGGGATTCTCGGTCGTGGCGGCGAAACAGCAGTGACAGGATCAGACGCGCCGAGGAAGAGCCGACGGCGCTTGCCAACAGCTGCTCGGAAAAGCGGATGACGTCCATGCTGGCCTGCTCGTTGCCGTGCAGCGAGGTGCCGTTGCTCTTCTCGAAGGATTGAAAGGACCGCTCGGTGCGTTCGACACCGAGATAACGTGCGATCGTATCCTTGAGGTCGTTGACGGTGATGGCAGTGCGGAAGCGGCGCAGGCTCGGCATCGGGCCGGCTTCGCGCGGCACGAAGATCGATGCCTGGATGCGCTCCAGTGGCACCGACGCGCGCGACAGCGACCCGAAGACGAAGAACAGCGCGTTGACCGACAGGCTCCACAGCACGCCGTGGTTCAGCGGTTCGGCGACGGTGCCGAACAGTGCCTGCGGCCGCAACGCCTCGAAGCCGAACAGTCCATGCACGATGATGCCGGCATCTTGCGCGACGAGCGACGGCACCAGCAGCGTGTAGCCCCAGACCAGGATGCCGGCGACCATGCCGAGTGCCGCGCCCCGGCCGTTGGCGCCGCGCCAGATCAATCCGCCGATCAGGGCCGGCGCGAATTGCCCGATCGCCGCGAAGGACATCAGTCCGATCGACGACAGCCGGGCGCTGTTGGTGCTCTCGCGATAGTAGAGAAAGGCGATGAACAGAAGGATGAAGATCGCTCCACGCCGCACATTGAGGATAAGCGTCGACCAATCCTCGTTCTCGGAGGTGGTCGTGCGCAACAGCCGGCGCACGAACAGCGGGATGATCAGGTCGTTGGAGATCATGATCGACAGCGCCACGCTCTCGACGATGACCATGGCGGTTGCCGCCGACAGGCCGCCGATGAAGGCGGCCATGGCCAGGAAATCGTGGCCGCTGAACAGCGGCAGCGACAGCACATAAAGGTCGCTGCTCGTCCTTGTGCCGACCAGCGTCAGGCCGGCAAAGGCGATCGGCAGCACGAACAGGTTGATCGCCACCAGGTAGAGCGGGAACACCCATGTCGCGGTGCGCAGTTCGGCCTCGCTGCGGTTCTCGACGATGGTGACGTAGAACTGCCGCGGCAGGAGGATGATGGCGAAACCGCTGAGACATGTCAGCACCAGCCAGGTGGCGAGCGACGTCGAATAGCCCATTGCCTGCCGTACCTGGCCATTCTCGGCCAGCCGGTCGAACATGTCGCCGGGGCCGCCGAAGATCAGGAAGATGACCATCAGGCCGATGGCCAGGAAGGCGGCAAGCTTGACCACGGTCTCGACCGCCACCGCCAGCACCAGCCCGTCCTGGTGTTCGGTGGCGTCGGCATGGCGTGTGCCGAACAGGACCGCGAACAAGGCAAGCAGCATGGCGACGACCAGCGAGATGTCGCTGACGAAGGGATCGAACGAGGGCGGCGAGCCCGTATAGTGCTCGACCATCAGGCTGACCGAGCCGGAGATCGCCTTCAATTGCAGCGCGATATAGGGCACGGCGCCGATCGTGGCGATCAGCGTGGCGATCGCGGCCACGGTGAAACTCTTGCCGTAACGCGCGCCGAGAAAGTCGGCGACCGAGGTGATCTTCTCGGTCTTGGCCAGCCGCACGATGCGGTTGAGCAAGGGAAAGCCGAACACGAACACCAGCACCGGGCCGGTATAGATGCCGAGGAATTCGAGGCCGCGTTCGGAGGAAAGGCCGACAGAGCCGAAGAAGGTCCAGGACGTGCAGTAAATGGCAAGGCTGAGCGCATAGATGAAGGGCCGCGCCCGACCGGGGCCTGACAAGGCCGAGCGGCGGTCGCCCAGGCTGGCGATGGCGAACAGCAGCGTCACATAGGCGATCGCGATGATGACGATGAACAAGCCCTGCACGCCGGCAAGATCCTCCCTGTGCCGATTTTCACCTGGCCGGATCAGACGCAATCACAGCTTGGGCGCCAAGTCCATCGCGGCTTTCGGCGCATGCGGGCGATGATTTCCGGCGGCTGCCCCAAGGTAAGGAGAAAGCGGTTGTTTTCTTTTTTAGCCGATGGTGCAACCCAAGGTTTTTGTTATGGTGTCGTCGGGTCGGTGCCGCGGGGATGGGACGGCTGCGCGACCCGCCATGACAAGGAGGGTCGAATGCTGAAAGAATTCCAGGAATTCATTTCCAAGGGCAACGTGATGGACTTGGCCGTCGGCGTCATCATCGGCGCTGCCTTCGGCAAGATTGTCGATTCGCTGGTCAACGACATCATCATGCCGATCGTCGGAGCCATCTTCGGCGGGTTGGACTTCAACAATTACTTCTTTGGGCTTTCCTCGGCCGTCAACGCCACCTCATTGGCGGACGCCAAAAAGCAAGGCGCCGTTTTTGCCTATGGCAGCTTCATCACCGTGGTGCTGAACTTCCTCATCCTCGCCTTCATCATCTTCCTCATGGTCAAGGCCGTGAACAACATGCGCAGGCGCCTGGAAAAGGAAAAGCCCGCCGCAGCGGCAGCTCCTCCGCCGGCCGATGTACAGCTTTTGACCGAAATCCGCGATCTGCTGGCCAGGCGGTAGACGGATAGAGTTCTTCTGGACCAAAACCCCGGTCGTTCGCGGCCGGGGTTTTCTGTTTTCGTATCTGGTAAGCAGCGCTTACGAACGCCCGAGACAACGGACCTGCCCAATGACCCTGATCCAGACCCTGCGCCCCGAGGCCCTGGCCGCACCTGAAAGCGGTATCGTCGCCGTCGTCAACTACGGCAGATTGCGCGAAGGCCTGATCCCGCTCTGGGCCGGCGAGGGCGACCTGCCGACGCCTGCCTTCATCACCGATGCCGCGTCGAAGGCGCTGGCCGGCGGCGAGACGTTCTACACCTGGCAGAGGGGCATCCCCGATCTCAGGCAAGCGCTGGCCCGCTACTATTCCAGGCATTTCGCCAAGACCTTCCCCGAGGAACAATTCATCGTCACCGGCTCAGGCATGCATGCCATCCAGCTGGCGCTCGATGCGCTTGCGGGAGCTGGCGACGAAGTGATCTACCTGTCGCCCGCCTGGCCGAATTTCGACGCCGCCGCCGCGATCGCGGGTGCCGTGCCGGTGCCGGTCACGCTCGACCATTCCGGAAATGGCTGGTCCTGCGACGTCGAGAAGATCGCGGCGGCGGTCACGCCGCGCACGAAGGCGCTGTTCATCAACACGCCGTCCAATCCGACCGGCTGGACCGCCGACCATGAGACCCTGCGGGCGATCCTCGATCTCGCCCGCGCCAGGGGTCTGTGGATCATCGCCGACGAGATCTATTCGCTGTTCCACTATGGTCATGGCCGCGCGCCATCCTTCCTCGACATCGCGGAGGCGGAAGACCGCATCCTGTTCGTCAACAGTTTTTCCAAGAACTGGGCCATGACCGGCTGGCGCGTCGGCTGGATCAAGACCCATCCAAGCCTGCAGCAGGTGTTCGAAAACCTGATCCAGTATTCGAACTCGGGTGTCGCCCAGTTCATGCAGCGCGGCGCGGTCGCGGCGCTCGACGAGGGCGATGCCTTCGTCGCCGAACAGGTGGAGCGGGCGAGGAAAGCCCGCGACCTGGTCTGCGGCATTCTCGGCGAAACCGGCAAGGCGCGCTTCACCGTGCCGCAGGGCGCCTTCTACCTGTTCTTCACCGTCGATGGCATCACGGATTCGCGGGCAGCCGCTTTCGAAATCGTCGACAGGGCCAATGTCGGCCTGGCGCCCGGCACCGCCTTCGGCCCCGGTGGCGAAGCGTTCCTGCGGCTGTGCTTCCACCGCCGCCTCGATCAGCTCGAGGAAGCGGCAAACCGGCTGGCTAGCTGGATGAACACTGTTTGAACAGGTGGCGGCCTTAGCCGCCTGACTTCGGCACCAGAAGCGGAATAATGCGGTCACCTTTCGCGACGGCTGGCCGTCCCGCAGACCCGTAAGGAATGCCGAGCGCGTCCCATGTCTCGACCAGCGCGTCCTGCAGTTCGGCGATCAGCGCGTCGGAATGGAACGGCGTCGGTGTGATGCGCAGCCGCTCGGTGCCGCGCGGCACCGTCGGGTAGTTGATCGGCTGGATGTAGATGCCGTGCACGCCGAGCAGGCGGTCGCTCGCCATCTTGCAGAGCTCCGGATCGCCAACCAGCAGCGGCACGATGTGGGTTGGCGACTCCATCACCGGCAGGCCGGCGGCGGACAGGATCTGCTTGGTTCGGCTCGCCTGCTGTTGCTGGGCGTCGCGCTCGGCCTGCGAGCGCTTGAGATGGCGGATCGAGGTGGTCGAGGCGGCCGCGATCGCCGGCGGCAGCGCCGTGGTGAAGATGAAGCCCGGCGCATAGGAGCGCACCGCGTCGATGACGGCGCTGGTGCCGGTGATGTAACCGCCCAGCGTGCCGAAAGCCTT
>NZ_VFVS01000015.1:0-173518 GCF_006442215.1 Mesorhizobium sp. B2-3-11
ATCCAGCCAGCATCTTGAATCACAAATCCGACCGACCGGGAATCCCTTCCGATTCAATCAAGCGATGAAACGCTCTAATGCCCGTCGGCCGTCGCAACGAGGCAGGCGGCCACAACACGGCGTCCTCAATGGTGGGCGCCAGGGTGAGAACGCACCTTCGCTAGAGGCTTCGCGCGATCGTGCCTCGAGTAGGCAGACGCCAACTGTTTGCCGACGAAGCATGGCGCAAGAGCCAGCCCGGCGACGCCGGCGCCAATGATGGCGACTGGCAATGCCTCGGTGGCGGCGACAGCCATCATTACAGGCCGTAGACGGCGATGCGCATCAGTACGGCGGCGGCTGCCAGCGACACCAGCAGGATGCCGACGCCGATGGGCGAGCCCCAGCCGTACCATTCCATCGCCAGCTTGGCATATTTGAACTCTTCCTCATGCGAGAGAGGCGCATGTTGTTGGATCGGGCTCATTTTCCACTCCTCGTTGGCGGCCGACCCTTGCCTACAGCAAGCCGCGGCCGCATATTGCTATAACAGTCTAAATGTTAGACGGATTGATAATTAGATGATCGAAACAAATTCGTCAAGCGGAGATCGCACCGAACTGGCCACCGCGATCGGCCTTGCCATCATGCAGTGGCAGGACGCGACGCAGGCCTATGACGAGGCGGTGGGGGCGAGACTCGGCCTCAACATGGCTGAGCGCCATTGCATCGGCCTGCTCCATGGCGGCCCGCAATCGGCCGGTGCGATCGCGACCGCGACCGGGCTGACACCGGCAGCGGTGACGGCGCTGATCGATCGGCTGGAGGCGCGCGGCCTGTTGACGCGCACGCGTAGCCTCGAGGACAGGCGCAAAGTGGTCATCGAGGCAACGGAGGCAACACGGGAGCTGTCGGCGCGATATTACGGCGCCATCGCGCGGGAAGGCGAGAAGGTCATTGCCTCATTCAGCGACGCCGAGCTTGCCACCATTCGGCGCTTCGTCACCGCCGCGCTCGATCTGCAACGCGACCAGCTTGTGCGGCTGAAGGCCGAGGCGCCGCAACCGCGCCGATTTGAATCGTCAACCGCCTAGCGTTCCGATCGGCCGAAGCGCCGTTCGAGATAGGCTTGGCCGAATTCTAGCGCGATCGATAGGACCCAGTAGATCATCGAGGCGGTGATCAGCATCTCGATGTGACGGAACTCCGTCTGACCCATCGTGCGGGCGAGATACATGATCTCCCAGACGCCGACGACCGATACCAGCGAGGAATCCTTCAACATGGCGATGAACTGGTTGCCGGTCGGCGGAATGATGACGCGCATGGCCTGCGGCAGGATGACCAGCGCCATGGTCTGGCCCGGACTCAGGCCGAGCGCCGTTGCGCCTTCGCTTTGGCCGCGCGGAATGCTTTCGATGCCGGCGCGGAAGATCTCGGTCATGTAGGCGCCATAACACAGCGACAGCGCCACGATGCCAGCCGGCACCGCGCCGATCACGTAGCCGACCTGCGGCAGGCCGAGATAGATGATGTAGATCTGCATCAGCAACGGCAGGCCACGAAACAGCGACGTGTAGAAGGTGGCCAGTCCGTAAACGATGCCGTTGCCAGTCAGTTTGGCGATGGCGCCGACCAGCGCGATCAAGGTCGCGATAAGGATCGAGATCGCCGAAATGTAAAGCGTCGTGGTGACGCCCTGGGTGATCAGGAAGCCGACCTTCCTGGCGATGAAGGCAAAGGAGAGGTCGAAGGAATAGAAGAACAGCATCAGCAGCGCGAACAGCTCGATCCAGACGCCGGCGATCTGCTGGCGTCGGGGCAGGAGCAGCAGCAGCTTGCAGTTCACCAGCACCAAGAGCGCGATCAACACGGCCGAGAGGGCGCGCGACAGGGCTGGGTTGGCATGCAACCAGTCGGATGCAAGCGGCATCAACGAGCCGATCCAGCTCGACTTGATACCCATGGCGTAGAGGGCCGCGGCCAGCAGCGCCGGAAAAAGCGCCGCCGCCGCGTGGCGAACAAGCCCTGGATAGGAGAGCATCAGCCTGCCGATCATGCCGTCACCTTGTCCTTGGCGGTGGCGCGGCGTTCCCGCCACCAGTCCTGCGCCTGCAGTTTCCAGTAGGTGAGCTGCGCGGCGGCCAGGCCGGCGGCGCCGCCGGCCCAGCTCAGTCCGAACGGCGCGAACTGCCGGTACCGGTCGGAAACGCCCAGAATGCCCTCCGCGACAATTTTTCCGGCAATCGCCGTGGTGTTGAGGCCATGGCCACCGAAAGCGGTGCAGTACCAGACGCCGGAGCGCAGCTCTCCGATCTGGGGCATCAGATGCCGGGCGTAGGACATCAGCCCGGACCAGGCCAGCTCGGTCCTGAGACCTGCAAGCTGCGGGTAGGTGCCGACCATCTCACGGCGCAACTCGTGCGCCAGCGCGTCGGCGGAAGCGGCGCGCGTGGTGATGCGCCCGCCCCACAAAAGGCGATTGCCGCCCTCGACCAGGCGATAATAGTCACCGGCCCGCCTGTTGTCACCGACGGCATCCGTGGTGGCGACGGCTTGCGCAATGAGGCGGGGAGCCGCCTCGGAAACCATCACATAGGTCGCGATGGCCAGAAAGGCGCGGTAGAGCTGGCCGAACACCGGGCCGGTGTAGCCGCCGGTCGCGAGCACGATCTGGGGTGCCCGAAGCGTGCCCTGTCTGGTGCGAAGCATCTTTTGCGACCCCGAGAGATCGCATTCTACGACCTCCGAGCTTTCATGGATTTTGCCACCCAGGCGCTCGATCTCGTCAGCCAGGCAACGCAGATAGTTCAGCGGATGGATGTGAAAGGCGTTCGGGTCGCGCAGGCCCTGGTGGTAACGGACGGACTTCAGCACCGCACGGACGTCTTCTCTATCGAGATACTGAAGTTCATAGCCATGGTCGCGGGCCATCTGGTCGGCATAGGCCTTCAGCGCATCGCCGTCGTCATAGCGCAAGACGCTGAGCAGGCCGGCACGCGGCAGGGCGGCCGATATTCCGAGCGTCTCGATGGTGTCGCGCACGAATTCCACGCCTTCGATCGACAGCCGATGCAGGTCGCGCGCCGCCTCCCCGCCGACCCGTGCGGCGATATTGCCGCCGCCGGTGGCGAAGCCGGGCGTGACGAAACCGCCATTGCGGCCCGAAGCGCCGAAACCGACGACCTGGGCTTCCAGCACGGCGACGTGCAGTCCGGCGCGCGCCAGCTGCAGCGCTGTCGTCAGCCCGGCCAGTCCGGCGCCGACGACGGCCACGTCACATTGCGCCTCGCCTTGCAGCGGAGGCCTCGTCTTCCGGTCGGTCAGAGTGCGGGCGTAATAGGTGTCCGGATAGGCCATCGATGACTTTGCGGTGAGGGGCATGCGTTTGGTGACGCCGCCGGCTGCCCAGGGACAGCCGGCGGAATGACTTTACTTGGCGCTGTAGTCCTTGCCGTACCACTTCGTGGTCAGTGCGGCGAGCGTGCCGTCCGTCTTCATCCCGGTGATGATGCCCGCGACCTTTGCGGTCCACTCGGGATCCTTCTTCTCGGCGATGACGACGAGCGGCTCGCGGAAGGCGTACTCGCCTTCCAGGATCTTCACGGGATAGCCGTTCTTGATGGCATTCTGCGCCGTCTGCTCCGGGGCAATCACGGCGTTCAGGCGCACGCCGTCGCCAAGCCGCAGGTCATCGAAGGGAAGCATGGAATCCGCATAGGTGCGGATCTCGCCCGGCTCGAGCTTGTATTCGATGGGAGCCAGGCCGGGTGCGTCGATTTCGAGCTTGCGGCGGATGAAATCCTCCGAGGTGGTGGCCGTCTCGACGCCGATGATCTTGCCGTTGAGATCGGCGACCGATTTCGCGCCGCTGTCCTTGTGCAGGACGTAGACATAGGGGCTGTAATAATAGATGCCGACAAAGTCGATCACCTTGGAACGGGCTTTCGTCGGCGTGACCGACCCGACGCCGAGGTCGTAGCGTCCCTGCCAGCGCCCGCCGGTCAGCGTCGCCCAATCGGGCGTTTCGAACGAGACCTCGACGCCAAGCCGCTTGCCGATCTCGCGCGAGACATCGATGTCGAAACCGGCGAGTTCGTTGCTGTCGTTGAGAAAGCTCTGTGGTGGCCAGGCCGCGTTGGTGGCGATGACCATCGCCTTTTTCGACGTGACGCGGTCCAGGGTTTCCCCCGCCATGGCAGCCGTTGTGATCGCGAATGTCGCGGCGGCAAGAACGGCTAAATCGAGTAGCTTTTTCAAAGTTATCCCTCCCTTGTGGTTGAAACTGATAGGATGCTTGACGTCGGATCTCAGCGCTTTCAGCCACAGCTTCAACGTGGACCGGTTTCGGTTTGTGCCCACCACAGCCGAAGCTGGTTCCCCTGATGGACCGGCGTTTGTGTTCCCAGACAGTCAGGTCGCAAAAGGAAGGGTTCTACCCGGCGAAATGCGGGATAATGGCGGTCGCGCAGTCATTGCGTGCCTTGAGGCGGCAAAGTGCCGGATATGTTCGCTTTGTTCCGTCCGCGCCGGCCCGTCTTCCGGATTGTCGCGGGGGCTGTTCAGCCGATAGGATCGCGCGGCGGGTGTGATGGTTGCAGCGCGGATCGAGCGAGAGGATTTGTTTGTGGAATTGACCGAGAAGGATCGTCAGCTGCTCGCGCTGATGCAGAAGAATGCGCGTGAGCCGGTCGCGTCACTGGCACGTCAGCTCGGCGTATCGCGGACAGCGTTGCAGGAGCGGATCCAGAAGCTGGAGGCCGGCGGCATCATCGAAGGCTATACCGTGCGGCTGACCAAGGCGGCGGCCCAGAACGCCGTCCACTGTTTCACGCTCGCCGCCCTGAACAACAAGAGCTATCCGGACGTCTCCAGAAAGATCAAGGCGATGCCTTCGATCCAGGCGGTCTACGCCATAACCGGCGAATGGGACCTGATCATCCACCTTGCCGCCGAGACGCTCGAGAAGCTGAACCGGGAGGTGAATGCGCTGAATGAAATCGGCGGCGTCATCAAAACCGCTTCCCATGTGGTGATGGAGACGAAGTTCAACCGGACCATCTACGCATTGTAGGAGGTGGCGGGATGTCCCGGCGGCGGAGGAGAACGCTCCGCCAGCCGGGGCCGCCATGCAGTCGGACTAGACCGTCGCCGGATCGAGCGCCGGCTGGCCCTTGCCGCGCGCGACGATCGCCTCGAAATCCGCGGTCTGGAAGGCATCGCGCAAGGCGTCGAAGGACGGCAATACGAAATAGGCGCGCTGGAATTTGTCGATCTCGTAGCCGGTGCGCATCACCGTCTCCAGGTCGAACGGCACATGGTGGGCCTCCGTGCTCTCGACCGCGAACTGCAACTCGGTAAACGATGACATCAGCCCGGCGCCAAACGCCTTCAGCGGCTGGCCAGCCTCCTGCATCAGGCCGTATTCGGCCGTGTACCAGTAGAGCCGGGTGATCATCTCGTCGCCGCCGAGCGCGATGATGTCGCCGGCCTTCTTGCCATACATCTGCATGAAGTCGGCGAACACCGGCTGCGACAGCACCGGCACATGGCCGAAGAAGTCATGGAACATGTCCGGCTCGACGATGTAATCGAGTTCCTGCCTGGTGCGCAGCCAGTTGGTGACCGGGAAGCGGCGGTTGGCGAGGTGATCGAAGAAGGGGGCGGCCGGAATGAGGCCGGGCACGGCGACTATTTCCCAGCCGGTCAGCTTGCGCAGCTTGGCGCTGACGTCCTCGAAATCGGGGATGCGATCGAGAAGGCCGAGCTTCTCGACGCCATCGAGGTAGGAGTGGTGGGCGAGCTTGCGCGTCAATTTGGTCTGGCGGTCGCACAGCGTGCGCCACACCGCCTGCTCCTCGGCCGAATAGTCATAACCCTGCGCCACGGTAAAATCGGCGCGGCATACCGAGTAGTCACCACGCAACCCCTGCGCCGCGCAGTCGCGGGCATATTCGGCAACGCTCATCGTCGTCATGGTTTTTCTCCTCGCAAAGCATCAATGGCTAACGTACGCGGAGCGTAACCGGATCTGCCGAGGCAAATCGGTTTTGATGATGGACCGCTCGCCATATTCGGGATAACATTCACTCATAATCCGCATGAGAGGAGTAAAAATGCCTCAATTCGACGATTTCGAAATCAGGATGCTCGATGTCCTGCAACGCGACGGGCGCAAGCCCGTCTCCGAGCTGGCGCAGGAGATCGGCCTCTCCACCACGCCCTGCGCGCGGCGCTTCGAAGCGTTGCAGGAAGCCGGCATCATCAAGGGATTTGCCGCAATGATTAGCCGCCGCGCGGTCGGATTGATGGTCGAGGTGTTCATCCAGGTGCGCCTCGTTAGCCATAGCGACGGCTCGCCCGAAAGCTTCATCGCCGCGGTGCAGCGCATGGACGAGGTGTCGTCGTGCTGGACGATGACCGGCGACCATGACTTCCTGCTGCATGTCATGGTGCCGTCGGTCGACGAGCTCAACGCCTTCGTCATGCACCGGCTGATGCGACTCGACGGCGTGCGCGACGTCCACACGCAACTGGTGCTGCAGAACATCAAGGGACCCGGCCACGTGCCGCTCGCGCATCTCAGACGCTGATGCTATTCCTCGTTTTTGCGGAAAAGCTGCAAGCAAACTGCTGAAACGGGCCAATCGGGCGGCACTATCGCCGGCCAGCATGCGCGGACCAACTCCCTGGAGGTCCGCCATGAACATCGTCCTGATCAATCCGCCGCACACAGCCATCGGCAGCCGCGTGCCCGACGATCATTTGCCGCCGCTTGGTCTTCTGGCGATCGGCGGCCCGCTGATAGACGCCGGCCACGAGGTGCGGCTCGTCGATGCCGAGTTCGGGCCGATGCCGCTCGCCTCGGTCGTCGCGGAAGCCCTGAAGGACTGCCCCGACTTCGTCCTGATCGGCCATTCCGGATCGACCTCGGCGCACCCGACCGCCTTGTTGATCGCGGGGATGATCAAGGCGCGCGAACCGGCGACGATCATCCTCTACGGCGGCGTGTTCCCGACCTATCACTGGCGCGACATCCTCGCCGAAACGGACGTTTTCGACTTCATCGTGTGCGGCGAGGGCGAGGCGACCGTGGTGGCGCTGGTCGAGGCGATGGAAATGCGCCAGCCGCCGGCAAGCGTTGCCGGCATCGCCTATCGCGACGATCTCAATCGTCCTTTCGCCACTCAAGCGGCGATGACCATCGCCGACCTCGACGCCTACCGCGTCGGTTGGGAACTGATCGACCACCGCAGATACAGTTACTGGGGCGGCAAGCGCGCCGTGGTCATGCAGTTTTCGCGCGGCTGCCCGCATCTGTGCAACTATTGCGGCCAGCGCGGTTTCTGGACCCGCTGGCGGCATCGCGACCCCGTCAAGTTCGCCAAGGAGATCGCCTGGCTGCACCGCCAGCACGGCGTCGAGCTGATCAACCTCGCCGACGAGAACCCGACCGTCTCGAAGAAGGCCTGGCGCGCTTTCCTGGAGGCGATGATCGCCGAGGACGTGCCGGTGCTGATCGTCGGTTCGACTCGCGCCGACGACATCGTGCGCGACGCCGACATGCTGCACCTTTACCGCAAGGCCGGCGTCATCCGCTGGTTGCTCGGGATGGAAAACACCGACGAGCAGACCTTGCAATTGATCCGCAAGGGCGGCAGCACCTCGTCCGATCGCGAGGCGATACGGCTGCTGCGAAGGCACGGCATCCTGTCGATGGCGACCTGGGTGGCCGGCTTCGAGGATGAGGGGTTCCGCGATCTCTGGCGCGGCTTTCGCCAACTCATCGCTTATGACCCAGACCAGATCCAGGCGCTCTATGTGACACCGCATCGGTGGACGCCGTTCTTCCGCATCGCTCGCGACCGCAGGATCATCCAAAGGGACGCCCGCCTGTGGGACTACAAGCACCAGGTGCTGCACATGAACCGGCTCAAGCCGTGGATGCTGTTCTTTTCGGTCAAGCTGATCGAACTGGCGGTGCAGTCGCGGCCGAAGGCGCTGGCGCGCATCCTGTTCCATCCCGACCCCGAGCAGCGGCATTCGATGCGCTGGTACACAAAAATGGGCCGCCGCGTCTGGTTCCGCGAAGTCTGGGGTTTTCTGGTGACAGACCGCCGGGTGAAAGGCGGCCCGACGCTCGCCGAATTCTGGGGCGCGCCGCAGGACGCCGAGGAGGAATCGATGGTCTTCCAGCGTCCGTCGAAGAGACCTGCAACGGTGCCTGCCGCCGTGCTGCATGTGGCGCCCGAGCAGCGTGCCTTTCGCATCTCGCAGCCGCCGGCCTGACCCGTCCCGCCCTGGCCGCCAGCGGTGCACGCGCTAATTTCCAGCGATCGGACGGTGGTGACTGGCAGGAGGAAGCGATGGACCTTGTCACGCATAAGCAGATGAAAGGCGGCCGGCTTATGCCTTGGGGCAAAGGCACCGTCGTGACCGGCGCCAAGGGATATGTCTTCCTTGCCGGCAATACGGGCACGGCAGAGAACTATGACCCGTCGAGCGGCAAGGGTGGCGCCGTTGGCGACGCGGCGACGCAATGGCGATCCATATTGGAGAACATCAAATCGGACCTGGAAGAACTCGGCAGTTCGCTCGAATATCTCGTCAAGATCACACAGTACGTCAAAGGGCCGTTTCCAGACGGCGGCGCGCTGAGCTCGCCCAACTTCCGGCTGGACGTCATGGACGAATTCTTCGCCGAGCACTGCCCGAAGCACTGCAGCTACAACAATCCGCCGCCATCGGAGGTGATCGGGGTTGCAGCACTTGCGCATCCCGATCTCGTCATCGAGATCGTGGCCGTCGCCGCTCTGCCGGACTGAGGACGCCAGGCGCCGAAGGGCAAAATATCAGGGCACGATCAGTGTGCCGGCGCCGTGTTCGGTGAAAAGTTCCAGCAGCACCGAATGCGGCGTCTTGCCGTTGAGGATGACGACGCCTTCGACGCCGCGCTCAATGGCCTCGATGCAGGTCTCGACCTTTGGGATCATGCCGCCCGAGACCGTGCCGTCCTTGATCAGCGCCCTGGCCTCGGCGACCGTCAGCTCGTCGATCAGCTTCTTGTCCTTGTCGAGCACGCCCGGCACGTCGGTGAGGAACAGGAGGCGCGAGGCCTTGCAGGCACCGGCAATGGCGCCGGCGAAAGTGTCGGCGTTGATGTTGTAGGTGTGACCGTCGCGGCCGGGCGCCACCGGCGCCAGCACCGGGATCATTTCGGAGCGTGCCAGAAGGTCGAGCAACGTACGGTCGACCTCGACCGGTTCGCCGACGAAGCCGAGATCGAGCACGCGCTCGATGTTGGAATCGGGGTCGATCATCGTCTTGCGCGCCTTTTCGGCGAACACCATGTTGCCGTCCTTGCCGCACAGGCCGATCGCCCATTCGCCCTCGGCGTTGATCAGCGCGACGATCTCCTTGTTGATCGACCCGGCCAGCACCATCTCGACGATCTCGACCGTCTTCTGGTCGGTGACGCGCAGGCCGCCCTCGAACTTGGATTCGATGCCCATCTTGGCCAGCATGGCGCCGATCTGCGGTCCGCCGCCATGGACGACGATCGGATTGACGCCGGACTGCTTGAGCAGCGCGATGTCGCGCGCGAAGGCCTTGCCGAGTTCGAGATCGCCCATGGCATGGCCGCCATATTTCACCACGACCGTCTTGTGCTCGTAGCGCTGCATATAGGGCAGCGCCCGCGACAAGAGGGCGGCCTGCATTTCGGCGGTGGCGGCGACGTCCGTCATCGGCGTGGTTCCCTGGCTGGTAAAGGGTGTGGCGGCCTCTTAGCGGGAATTGCCACGGGTCGCAAATGGCTTTGCGGTCACAATGCCGAAATCGGTTCTATTTAGGTCAGTGCCGATGGCAGAGATTTGGTCGCGACTTTCTCTAAGAACGACGCGACGAGGTCCCGTTGGCGCGGTTCGAAAGTAAATATTCCACCAACCTGATTGTCTGATGCATGGGCTAGCCGTACGCCTTCGGCGAAGGTGGCCATCGCGTCGGGCCGAACCAATTTTTGAAACAATCTCATATCGCAAGTGTGGCCATGAGCTGCCGCTGTGCCTAGCAACATTAGTCGTGATACGTGCTGCCTCGCCTGCATCGGTAAGTTTGACAATTCGAATGCCACCGCCATCAGTCCCCGGGAATCTAAAACATGACCGGCCGGCGTACGAATCGCTGCGACTGCGGGATTGGCCGCAGCGGCGAGAAGCTGAGACCTCGATGCCGCATCCAGACGGTGGAGCGGCGGAATGGCGTAAGTCCTTAGGAGAGAAGCCGATGCCACGATCGGCACTGGCTGCAAATGATGTTGCGGCCCGTGTAGCCGCATGAGTTCATTTGAGATTTCCCAGGCGGCTTGGTCAAACGTCTCATCGAAGTATCGGCGGGAGATGGAGATAGTGGCAGGTGTCGGTACACGGAGCGTTGACTGCCAGCATTCAACCGACACTAGCTGCTTCAGGTGCAGGAGTGCAGTAACAGCATACGCGCCGGAGTTGGGATGGGCGAGCAGACTCCCGTTTGCCGCGCGCCCATCGTCACTGATGACACAATCCGCCATTGCAACGATCTGGCCAGAGCTGACGGCAAGAACGACGCGGTCTGGATTCCAGGTGCCACTGGCGGAAAACCTCTGACGAACGATCTTTCGATTGAGACTGCGTACAAATTCCGTCGCGGCAGTCAGATCGTCCAGAATAAAGCTCAACTCCGGCAACGAGCGCTCCAAAACCATAGTTAGCTGTGTTTACCAAATATATGAGATATTAAAGCCGGGGGGAGATCAAAGGCTGCTTATCAACGAGTTATATGTGAGGGTCACGACCTGAGCTCGGCACCATCAGCGGCGCCCGCCGCTTCAGCCAGCCCGAGATTTTCTCCATCTGCGCGGCGAGCGACAAAAGCGTTTCCTCGTCACCCGGACGGCCGGCGGCCTGGATGCCGAGCGGCAGGCCGGCATCCGTGACATGGACGGGGAGCGCGATCGACGGCTGGCCGCTGACATTGTGGATCGCGGGCCAATGCGTGAACCAAAGGCTCTTGTCCATCAGCTGGCCGAACAGAGGTTTGATCTTGAGCAAGGAGGTGAGGTGAAGCTTGTCGAGCAGGTTTTCGATCAGTTCATCGGCGCTTTTGGGATCCATGGCACCGCAGGCGAGCGGCGGGTGCGCGATGACAGGCATCAGCACCGCATCATAGCGCGCGGTCTCCTCGATCAGTTGCCGCGAGGCGGCGTGCAGCCGCTGCAGGCCGGCATAGGTCTCGCCGGCCGAGACCATTTCGCCCAACCGGCCGAGCACCCGCGTGGCGCGCTCTATGTCGCCCGTCACGGAACGGCCGACGCGCAGCGCTTCGGACCGCAACGAGCCGGCGACGGCGGAGGCGACCGTGGTGCAGAAGTCGGCGAAGAAATCACGGCCGATGAAGGGCAGCTCGATGTCCTCGACCGAATGGCCGCCTTCACGGGCGAGCGCCACGGCAATGTCGAGCGCCCTGAGCGTCTCGGCCGAAATCGGCAGGCCAAGCGGCGACTTGCGGTACACCGCCAGCCTGAGCTTGCCGGGATCGCGCGCGGCAGCCGCAGCGAATGTGCCCTTTGGCGGCAGCGCGGCATAGGGCGCCAGCGTGTCTGGACCATGGGTGAGGTCGAGCAGCAGTGCGCAGTCGCGCACCGAGCGGGTGACGGCGTGATCGACGACCATGCCGTACCAGCTTTCGCTCACCAGCGGCGACAGCGGGATGCGGCCGCGCGAGGTCTTGAGGCCGACAAGCCCGCTGCAGGCCGACGGCACGCGGATCGAGCCGCCGCCATCCGAGGCGTGCGCCACCGGCACGACGCCGGCGGCGACCAGCGCTGCCGAACCGCCCGACGAGCCGCCGGTGGTGTGGCCGGTATTCCAGGGATTGCGGGTGATGCCGAAGGCTTTGGATTCGGTCATCAGCCGCAGCCCGTGCTCGGGCGACGTCGAGGTGACGATCGGGATCAGCCCGGCCGCGAGATAGCGCTCGGTCATCACCGAGTTGAAATCGGGCACCCAGGCCGGAATGCGGCTGCCGCCATGCGACGGCACCCCTTTGATGGCGATGCCGAGATCCTTGATGGCAAAGGGCACGCCGGCCAGCGGCAAGGAACGGTCGATGCTCTTCGCGCGGGTCCGTGCGGACTCATAGAGCGGCTCTGCCGTTGCATTGATTTCGGGGCGGGTGGCCTCGGCACGGGCGATCGCCGCGTCGGTCAACTCGATCGCCGACAGTTCACCCTTGCGCACCAGACCGGCAAGACCGGTTGCGTCTTCTTCCCACAGGATCCGTTCGACCGACATGCGCGCTCCCCCCACGTCCGCCAAGCTAGCCAGCGGCGATTCCCTTGGCAATCCAGGCCAATAGTGTCTCAGTTTGGAATTTGAGCGGCGACTTTTTGTAAGACGGCTATCTTCTAGCGGTGGGAGGGGGAGCAATCGCCCCCGGAACGATGTCGGTGTTCTGGGCAACCTTTATCCGCCAGCCCGATTGTTCTTCCTTCACAACCAGAAGCAGAATGCCTTCTCGTGTTCCGGCGGATGAGCCGTCCGGAGTGGATGCGCCGGTCAGGATCCATGTATAGTGCACAGATGCAAGGCCGGAGGATAATTCAACAACCGACGAGATAACACCCTCCAATCGGCTGTCACGAAAGATGGTTTCATGAGTTGCGCGGTGCGCCCTTTCGATCTCGGTGCGGTTCTTCCACCGGATGCCCACGACATTGACAAAATTAGCGTCGTCGGCAAACAACGCTGCGAAGTCGTCCATGTCATGTCTGTTCCAAGCATCGGCAAAGGCAGGTGCGACATCCTCAGGTTTGGCGACCACCAACCCCATGACAAATCTCCGTTGCTTTCCGCTAAAAGCCTAGCATGTCGGAGTCATCGCCTCAAATGCGATTGCCAATTTTGAATTTCAAACTGGGACACTGCCCCGAGGCACGTGTGCGGACGCCCAAACTTTAGGGGCGCGGAATATTTCCGTCGTTGCAAATACAACGCTTTTGCCTAATTTGGCGCGCATGACGCCGCAGGACATCACTAAGCTGATCGTCCGGACTTCGATGAAGGATCGGGCCGCATTCGACCTGCTCTACCGGCAGACCAGTGCGAAACTTTTCGGCGTTTGCCTTCGTGTATTGAACGACCGGGGAGATGCGGAAGAAGCGCTGCAGGAAGTCTTCGTCAAGATTTGGACGAAGGCGGACCGTTTTGCTGTCTCCGATCTGAGCCCGATCTCCTGGCTGGTGGCAATCGCGCGCAATCATGCGATCGATCGCATCAGGGCGCGGCGCAAGCCTGCCGTCGATATAGAAGCTGCGCTCGAGGTGGCCGATCCGGCGCCGGGACCTGAAGCGATGGCGGTGGCGGGCGATGAATTCGGACGCATCCACCACTGTCTCGATGAATTGGAAACGGACCGGGCGGCGGCCGTCCGCGGTGCTTACCTCAAGGGCGAAAGCTATGCCGAACTGGCGGAACGCCACGGCGTGCCGTTGAATACGATGCGTACCTGGCTGCGCCGCAGCCTGATGAAACTCAGAGAATGTCTGGAAAGATGACGCTGGCAGAGGACAACGGACCGGAACGTGGGGGCGACGACCTGTTCGCCGCCGAATACGTTCTTGGCGTTCTGTCGGCGGAAGAGCGGCAGATAGCATCCAGGCGCATCGATTCCGAAGCCGATTTCGCGCGGCTCGTCGACGATTGGGAAGTTCGCCTGTCGTCGCTGGCCGCAGCCTATCCGGAAATCGAGCCGCCGGCTTCGGTGAAGCCGGCGATCGATCGCCGGCTGTTCTCGTCGACATCGGCTACGTCACCTCAAGCACCCGCCGGCCTGTGGTCCAGCCTCGCCTTCTGGCGCGGCCTTGCGGCGGCGGCTGTCGCTGCTCTGGCGCTCTACATCGCCGTCCCCTACCTCAACCCACCGGCCGCACAGCCGCAGACGCGCCTTGTCGCCTCGCTTGCGGCCGAGGGCAGCGACGTCAAATATCTGGCCGTCTACGATGCTGCCCGCCACGATGTCGGTCTCTCTCTCGTCTCCGGCGAGCGCGCCGCCGGCAAGGACTTCGAGCTGTGGATGATCGAGGGCAAGAATGCTCCGGTCTCGATGGGCGTCATCGCGGCCGGCCAGACCGCGCATGTGACCGTTGCGCCGGCGGTGCAGCAGAAACTCGCGCGGGGCGCCGTGCTGGCCGTCAGCCTTGAGCCTGCCGGAGGCTCGCCGACCGGCCAGCCGACCGGCCCCGTCGTCGCCGCAGGCGATTTGAAGGGCATCTGATCGACCCGTTCGGGCAGGGTTCTGCTCCCGAAAACGTGATGGAGCCGAAAATGTAACAAGGAGCTTGCCGCGGACGAACCCGCTGCAAGAGCCCTCCGTCGATCGCGTCGTCTCGCTCCCCTGCTCCGCAATCGACACGAATGCTCCGTGCCGCCCACGGTCAACCGTGTACGGCGCGGAGTCTCGTTTTGGGGGCAACCGTCACCGGCTTTTGACTTTCGGGCGGCGGCATAGTTTGGCAAAACAGACGACAGGAGGAACTGGTCATGAACCGTCGCGACTTTCTTTTGAGTGGTGCCGCCGCTATCGGCGTCCTAGGGGCCGCGGCAACGATGCTGCGCATGGGCAGCCCGCAGGCCGCACAAGCCGCCGAGAAATTCGAGATCACCAAGACAGACGACGAATGGAAAGCCATCCTGTCGCCGGCCGCCTTCGACGTGCTGCGCAAGGAAGGCACCGAGTATCCAGGCACCAGCCCGCTGCTCAACGAACACCGCAAGGGCATCTTCGCCTGCGCCGGCTGCGACCTGCCGGTCTACCCATCGGAGACGAAATTCGATTCCGGCACCGGCTGGCCGAGCTTCTGGCAGGAGATCGCCAATGGCATCGGCAAGACCGAGGACCGGTCGCTGGGCATGACCCGCACCGAAGTGCATTGCCGCCGCTGCGGCGGCCATCTCGGCCATGTCTTCGACGACGGTCCGGCGCCGACCGGCTTGCGCCACTGCATCAATGGCGTGGCGCTGACCTTCAAGCCGGCGACCGCCTGACGATATCAAGGCAATAAAAAACTCCGGGCTTTGCGGCCCGGAGTTTTTTGCGTGGTCAGAGCTTTTCGGGCGTGGACTGGAGGAGCTTCCCGAAACCGCTGCCCACTTTTTCTTTGCTTCAGTGCCCGCCGCCGCCACCACCGGGCGCGCCCGGCTTCCTGATCAGCATGGTGAAGAAGCCCAGCGTCCCGAACAGTACGGTCAGCAGATAGAACACATCCATGAAAGACAGGAGCGCCGCCTGCTGGTGGACCATGCCCGACAGCTTGGAGATCGCCGCGCTTGTGGCATCCAGGCCGGTGGTCTGCTCGAAATTGAGCGTCATGTTCTGCAGCTTGGTCTGCGCGGCGGCACTGCCCCACTGCACATGCTCGGAGAGCCGGGCATAGTGGAAGGCATTGCGATCGATCAGCACGGTGTTGATGATGGCAAGACCGACCGCGCCGCCAAGGTTGCGGGTGAGGTTGAACAGTCCGGACGCGTTCTTCAACCGGTCCGGCGGCAAGGTGCCGAGTGCGATATTGTTGATCGGCACCATGCACAGCATCATCGAGCAGCCGCGCAGGATCTGCGGGATGAGCAGCTCGTAGAAATCCCAGTCCGCGGTCAGGTGCGTCATCCACCAGGTTCCGGTGGCGAAGCCGAACAGGCCGATCATCATCATCAGCCGCAGATCCATCTTGCTCGACAGGATGCCGGAGATGGGCGCGGTGAAGAACATGGCCAGACCGCTGACGAACAGCGCTTCGCCGATCATCATCGAATCGTAGCCGCGGATGCGTCCGAGGAAGACCGGGTAGAGATAGGTCAGGCCATAGAGGCCGATGCCGATGACGAAGGAAAACAGCGAGCCGAAGGCGAAATTGATGTTGCTGAAGGCTTTGAGGTCGACGATCGGTTCCTCGGCCGTGAAGACGCGCCAGAAAAAGATCACCGCCCCGATAGTCATGACGATTGCGCAGATGAACACGGCCTGGTCCTGCAGCCAGTCGTTGTTCGGACCCTCCTCGAGCACATATTCCATGCAGCCGAGGAAGGCGGCCATGCCGGCGAGGCCCCACCAGTCGAACTTCGAGAACAGCTTGAGATTGGGCCTGTCGAAATCGATCAGCGACCAGGCCGCGGTCGCGACCAGAATGCCGGGCACGACATTGACCAGGAACAGCCAGTGCCATGAAAAGGCGTGGCTGATATAGCCGCCGACGGTCGGGCCGATGGTCGGCGCCAGCGTCGCCACCAGGCCGATCATCGGCGAGACGATGGCGCGGCGCGAGGGCGGGAAGATGGTGAAGGCCGCTGCAAAGACACTCGGGATCATGCCGCCGCCGATGAAACCCTGCACGGCGCGGTAGACGATCATCTGGTCGATGTTGGTGGCGGTCGCGGCAAGGGCGCTGGCCGCGGTGAAGCCGGCGGCCGCGACGGTGAACAGCACGCGCGTGGACAGCATCCGGCTGAGGAAGCCCGACAGCGGGATCATGACCACCTCGGCGATCAAGTAGGCCGTCTGCACCCACGGTATCTCGTCGGAGCTGGCGCTGAGGCCGGCCTGGATCTCGGCCAGCGAGGCCGAGACGATCTGGATATCCAGGATCGCCATGAACATGCCGAACACCATCGCCAGGAAGGCGATGACGCGTCGGGTCGAGATGGTGTCGGGCGCGGCGGGTATCGCCGGCGGCGATCCTGCGGTGATGGTTGCGGTTGCCATGTCCTGAGCCTCCTTGAGGCAGGCCGGGCGGCTCGGTGCTTCAATCAGCCACCAAGCCGCCCTCCGAAAAGCGATTAGTTACTGGTCGCGGCAGGCGCGGTGCGGCTGTCGACGGCGACGACGACGCTCAAGCCGGCGCGCAGCTTGCCGGTTTTCAGCGCGTCGGCCGGCACCTCGATGCGGACCGGCACGCGCTGCACCACCTTGGTGAAGTTGCCGGTCGCGTTTTCCGGCGGCAGCAGCGAGAACACCGCGCCTGACGCCGGCGCCAGCGAGGAGACGGTCCCCTGGATGGGGTGGCCATCAATGGCGTCGACCGAGATGTTGACCTTTTCGCCAGGCACGAGCCGCGCAAGCTGCGTCTCCTTGAAATTGGCGACGATATAGAGCTTGTCCATCGGCACGACCACGGCGAGCTTCTGGCCGGGGCTGACCAGATCGCCCTGTTCGACGGAGCGGTTGCCGACGACGCCGTCATACGGCGCCTTGAGCACGGTGAAGGAGAGATCGCGCGCGGCCTTGTCGCGGCCGAGCTGCAGCGATGCCAGTGTGCTGGCGGATTCTGCGCGCTGCGCCTCGAGTACGCCGATATTGGCCTGCGCGGCGGCGATCTGCGCATCGGCGCCGACGAGCGCGGCCTTGGCTTGGTCGAGCGCGGTCTGGGCGTCGTCCAGCTGTGCCTGCGTGCCGACATGCGTCTTGACCAGTTGCGCGGCGCGCTGCTGGGCACGGCCGGCATTGTCAGCGGCGGCCTGGTCGGCGACCTTCTGCGCCTGTGCCTGCTGCAGGGAGGCCTGCGCGGCCTTGGTCTGCGCGTCGATGCGGTCGAGCGTCTTGGCCAGTGTGGCGATCTGCGCCTCGGCCTGGGCAACGGCGATCTTGTAATCGCCGGCATCGATCGTCAGCAGCGGATCGCCGGCCTTCACCTGCTGGTTCTCGCTGACCAGAACCTGATCGACATAGCCGGAAATTTTTGGCGAGACAAACGACATGTCGACTTGGACATAAGCATCGTCAGTCGAGATCATGAAGCGACCGGTGGTCCAGTAGTCATAGCCGTACCAGGCGCCGCCGCTCAAGAGGGCAAGGCCGATGATCGGCAGCAGGAAAGAGCGTACCGAGCGCTTGTTCTTGGCCGGAGCTTCAGCCTCCGGCGGCGGTGCGACTGCCGGCTGGACATGCACATCGGGTGCTTCCGTCGCCGGGGCAACCTTGGCGTTTGGGAAAGGACGGACTTCGGCGGTGGCGGGCGTGTTCGAGGACATGACATCTCTCTAGTGTTATAATACTGAACCGTTCGGTTCGATCCGGCCGTTGACATAGCGCGTAAAGAGGACCATATCAAGAGGCAATCGAACCGGTTGGTTCGAATTATTTCGAGGTGCGACTTATATGGGTGAGATCGTGGGCAACGCCGACATCGACGCGTGCGAGGACCTGCTGGAAGGTCTGCGCCGCGGCCGGCCGGCGGCTGGACAGGACCCGGTCAAGCGCAGCCAGATCATCGACGGCGCCCGTCGTGTCTTCATTGAAAAGGGCTTCGAGGCCGCCTCGATGAACGACATCACGCGCGAGGCCGGCGTCTCCAAGGGCACGATCTATGTCTATTTCGCCAACAAGGAAGAGCTGTTCGAGGCGCTGATCGAGGAAGAGCGCGGCACCATCTTCAAGAACATGTACGACATGCTCGAACGCGCCGACGACCTGCGCCAGACGCTGATCAAGTTCGGCAAGGTGCTGTCCATGAAGATCACCTCGGCCAGGGTCATCCAGGCGCAGCGTACGGTTATCGGCGCCTCCGACAGGATACCGGACATGGGGGCCCGATTTTACGAACGCGGGCCCAAGCGCGGCCATGACAAGGTCGTGACATTCCTCAATGCCGCCATCGAGCGCGGCCTGCTCGAGATCGAAGATGTCGACCTCGCCGCCTATCAGTTCACCGAATTGTGCCTGGCCGGTCTTTTCCGGCAGTGCATCTTCGCCTACCGAACGAAGGCCCCGACCCAGGACGAGATCGACCACATCGTCAGGTCCGGCGTCGACATGTTCCTGAAAGCCTACGGCACCGAAAGGCTGGCAGAGGAAGAAAAGACCTTACATTCGTCCTGACAGGACTCTCCGAAACGGCCGTCCATTTTTTTGCGGAAGCCGGCTTGACCTCAAGGCGCTGAGCGTCGACGTCTGGATGTGGGTAGAACCGATCATTCCGCGGGAATGGTTCTCGTTCGCGAGTGTGAAGGCAGATCGGGATGGGCGTTCCGAAGCTCCAGAATGAGATGCGACGCATCGTGGCGGACTTCAACGCCGGTCGCCACGAGCAGGCACGGCTGCTTTGCGAGGAGGCTCTTCGCCAGGGGGCGGACGACCCTGCCCTCAACCACCTCATGGCCGCCGTTCTTTTCGCCAAGGGAGAGATTTCGGGAGCCCGCTCCCATATTCAGGCAAGTCTGGCGATCCGGGCTGACAACGCGTCCGCTCAATTGCTCGCAGGCCGCTTGGCGCGGGCGGCACGGGATTTTGACCAAGCGCTGTTCCATTTCTCACGCGCGGCCGAATTGGCGCCTGGTGCCGCTGTGCTCATCGAGCGGGCGCGAACGCTCGATGAGACAGGCGATCGGACCCAGGCGCTCGAGGCATGGCGACAGGTGACACTTGCCGATCCCTTGTCGGCGGAGGCGGCAGCGCGTTTGGGCCGCATGCTGTTCGAGGAGGGAATGCCCGCCGATGCGGCACCTTTGCTGGAGCGGGCCGTAAAGGGAGACGCGCCTGCATCGGCGTGGTTCGATCTCGCCCTTGTCAGGCAGGATCTGCATGATCATGTGGGGGCAGCGGCCGCCTATCGCAAAGCGCTGGAGATACGCCCCGACAACGCCGAGGCGGCGGTCAATCTGGGGGTGGCGCTGCAGGAGACGGGCGATATGGGCGCCGCGATGGAGGCCTATCGAGCGGCCTACGAGCAGCGCGCCACAACCTTCGGCATCATCGCGATGGCCCTGACGTCAGCGCCGCACGGCAAGCTTTGGATCGATCGCGAAACGTTGAAGGGCTTGCTTGCAGGTTAGCGGGCGCGCTTTACGCGAAACTGCTTCCGGTAGACGCCGGGTTCGGCAAGAACATCGGCGACGGTTTTTTCATAGGAGGCTTTGCGCACGGCATCGAAGCTTTCGAAGACAAGTTCGGGCGCGGCGCGCGGCACGGGAAAGCATTGCGCAATCGGTGTGCCCTTCGCCAGCACGCCGGAGAAACCCTGGTCGGTCCAAATCGCCGGGAAATTGATGCCGGCGTCCTGGAAGTGATCTGAATCGACCACACCAGTCACCAGGCGGAAAGGAAGATCATCGCGGTTGACCGGATGGGTGGCGAAGAGGGACCAGCCTTCCTCCAGCTCGATCGTCCAGAAACTGTTGAATTTTATGGCCGCCAGCCCATTCGATAACGGTGCGCCGGCGAGCTGTTCAGCGACATGGAAGCTGAGCGGCGAACGCGGGTGGCCCTTCGTTGACGGCTCGGCGATGTCCCACCGCCATTCAAAGGCCCCGTTCTCAACGGTCACGTCGCATGGCAGCAGGATCATGAAGCCATGCGTCATGGCATCGACGAAGGGCGGACACTGTTTTACCGTCCTGATCTCTCGCCCATGGATTTCCGAATAGGCTCTCGGAGGCATCTTGCGGAGCCAGTCGGGCAGGACGCCGCGCGCGGGAACCGGCCGAGGCAGCATTTCGGCAAGCGCGGGATCACAACGAAAAACGATACGCATCCGGTTGCCCTCGAACGGCATTGCGATGTTGACGGATTGCCAGGGCGCGGTCAACGGATCGCGTAGGATGACTAGCCGCCATTGGCCGCAAGCACGATCGCGGCCTGCAGTTCCTCGAGACCTTCGCCTTTTTCCGATGAGGTCGCCAGCACGAACGGAAACGCCGCCGGCCGCTTCTTGATCTTGGCCAGCGTCTCCTCGATCAGCCGCGGCACGCCGGCGGCCTTGATCTTGTCGGTCTTGGTCAGCACGATCTGGTAGGACACCGCCGCCTTGTCGAGCAGCGACAGCACCTCGTCGTCCTTGGCCTTGATGCCGTGGCGGGCATCGATCAGCACGTAGACCCGCTTCAGCGTGACCCGGCCCTTGAGATAATCGAAGACCAGCTTGGTCCACTCGTCGACCTTCTCCTTGGGCGCCGTGGCGTAGCCGTAGCCCGGCATGTCGACCAGCGCCATTGGCGGCAGGTCGGCGCCCTCGCCGGAAAACCCGTCCGGCACGAAATAGTTGAGCTCCTGCGTGCGCCCTGGCGTGTTGGAGGTGCGCGCCAGCCCCTTCTGGTTGACCAGGGCATTGATCAGCGACGACTTGCCGACATTGGAGCGGCCGGCAAAGGCGATTTCGGGCGGCCCTTCCGGCGGCAGGAACTTCATGGCCGGCACACCACGGATGAAGATCCACCCGCGCGTGAACAGGTCGGTGCCGATCGCGGTGCTGTTGGGAACGTTCAAGCTGCTGCCTCCAGAAGAGAGATATCGGCGCCCCTGATGGCGTCGAGGTTGCGGCCGACCTTGTCCACCGGCCAATCCCACCATGCCACCGCCAGCAGCCGCCGGATCGTCCTGTCGTCGAAACGCATCTTGACCACTTTCGCCGCGTTGCCGGCGACGATCGCATAGGGCGGCACATCGTGCGTCACCACCGATTTGGCGGCGACGATGGCGCCATGGCCTATTTCCACGCCAGGCAGGATCACCGCCTCCATGCCGATCCAGACATCGCTGCCGACCACGGTATCGCCGCGCACTTCCTTCGACCAGGTCGCCGGGTCAAAACCGTTTTCCCAGCCATGACCGAAAATGTTGAACGGATAGGTCGAAAAGCCGGACATGGCATGGTTGGCGCCGTTCATGATGAAGCGTGCGCCTTCGGCGATGGCGCAGAACTTGCCGATGATGAGCTTGTCGCCGATGAAGGGATAGTGATGCAGCACGCATTTTTCGGCGAATTTGTCCGGCCCGTCCGGGTCGTCATAATAGGTGAAGTCGCCGATCTCGATATTCGGCACTGTCACCAGCGGTTTCAGGAAGCCGACGCGCGTGTGCATCGGGATCGGGTGCTTGATGCCGGGATTGGGTCCGTTCATGTGGGTTCGTCCGGGAACTGGCAGAGAGGCGCATCCGTGACCGGAGGCGCCTGCTCAAAATAGCGTGATCCGCCCTATAGCACCAATCGGCCGGGGAGCGAGTCTTCCGTGGCGGACAAGCTGATTTGTCGCCGCGGCGGATCACGATCGGGTTGGACAGCGCGCCTGTCGAGGCGGTGGAAGCGGTCGAAGGTGGACCGCCGCTGAGGCCAATCCGTCCTCACAGGGAGCAAAAGAAACCGGGGTCCCGCGAGGGACGACAGGACCCCGGCCTCGCCGATAGGGCTTCCCAAGAAACATGGCACCTCGTCATGAGGCGGGGACGGCGGACCGAGAAAGCCCCAACGATCCGCCAGCGCCCCTTTTCGCCGGAAGCCGCTACTTCGGCAACAGAACCTTGTTGACGACGTGGATGACGCCGTTCGACTGGTTTACGTCGGCGATCGTCACCTTCGCCTCGCCGCCGGACTCGTCCATGATGTAGAGCTTGCCTTTCTTGATCTCGACGGTGAGCGTGTCGCCCGAGACGGTCTTCATCTCGTATTTGCCGCCCATCGCCTTGGCCTTCTCCATCATCTCGGCGCCGGAAATCTTGCCGGCCACGACATGTGCGGTCAGCACCTTGGTGAGCTTGTCCTTGTTCTCGGGCTTCAGCAGCGTGTCGACCGTGCCGCTCGGCAGTGCCGAGAAGGCTTCGTTGGTCGGTGCAAAGACGGTGAAGGGGCCAGCGCCCTGCAGCGTGTCGACCAGGCCGGCCGCTTTGACGGCGGCGACCAGCGTCGTGTGGTCCTTCGACTTGACCGCGTTCTCGACGATGTTCTTGGTGGCGTACATCGGCGCGCCGCCGACATTAGGGTTCTTGGCATAGGCGGGAGCGGAAATCGCCATGCCGGCGACAAGAGCTGATACGGCGATGGTCCTGAATGTGGGCGAGCGCATGTGGTCTTCCTCCGGGTGAGGGCTGATCGGAATTGATAGCCTTTGGAAACGCACAAGCAGTCACGCCGCGCGAGCGCTTTCAGTTTCGCCGATCACGGGAACGTGAACGGATGCCCGCTCCAGAGAAAAAGCCCGGACGAGCCAGGCGCTTTCGGCAGGCCGTGCGGTTGAGGACAGTCTGACCCGCCAATGCACTGGCATCGAGTTCCGGACATTCAGATGCCGAACGGAAATGTATCCGGTACCTTGCCGGTGCTGTCGGCCGACATGCTGAGCGGCGTAACAGCGGACGTTCGATCGAACCAGACGAAGGCGTCGAACTGGCGGGAGACGGACGAGTCCATGTAATGGCTGAGCCGTTCGGTCTCCGGCCGGTAGATGACGCCGATATAGCGTTCCGGCCTCGGCGCCGCCAGATCGTCGCCGAGCTGGCCATGGTGCCCAAAATCCAGCAGGAACGATGGTTTGCCGCTGTCGTGACACAGTCGCTCGAAGCTGTTCGGCAGCGAAGGATTCACGTCCTTCACCTCCATCTCACCGTCCCAATCCGAGGCACAGGCGACAGTACCGGTATCTGTTCCGAAACCGATCAGCGCCGTCCGCACACCGAAGCGTTCCCGGCAGAGCTGGCCGATGTTCAACTCGTCGCGGACGATACCCATGTCGGTATGCCGCGCGTCGCCGATATGCGAGTTATGCGCCCACACCACGGCCTTCGAATCCGGTCCATGCGCTTCGAGAAGCTGATCGAGCGTTTCGAACATGTGCCGATCGCGGAGGTTCCAGGTCTCGGCGCCGCCATAATACATTACGCGGTAGTACCGCTCGGCCGATGCGACCAGACGTGCACTCTGTTTGGCGTCGAGCAGAGCGCCGTCACCTTCGGCCATGGATCGCTCGAACAGATCCATGCACTGTCTCACCACGGCCTCTTCGCAGGTTCTGTAGCCCGGCCGCAGCGCCGCGCGCCCGTAGGTGGTGGGCTCGTTCTGCCAGGGCATCAGACAGCCATAGCGCTCGCGCGCTACGGCGGCCGCTTCGGGATCGACCTTGTCTAGGTAGGCAAGCACCGTGGCGATCGAGCCGCTCATATTGTAGAGATCGAGTCCGTAGAAGCCTGCCTTCGCGTGATCGGGCAGGTCCCGATTGTAGTTGCGTAGCCAGCCGATGAATTCGGACACCTCGGTGTTGCGCCACATCCAGGTCGGGAAGCGCTGGAAGAACGGCTGCGCCTTCGACTGCCGTTCCTCTGCGCGCACATACCGGTTGATCTGTGCTGCATCCGGCCAGTCCGCCTCGACGGCCACGATGGTGAACCCGTGTCGCTGGAGGAGGCGTCGGGTGACAGCCGCCCGGGCACGATAGAATTCCGAAGTGCCGTGGCTGGCTTCCCCGAGCAGGACGACGCGCCGGCTGCCGAACCGGTCGAACATTGCGCCGAAGGCCGGATCGTCGATCGGCGGCAAATCTTCGGCCGCCCGCGCGATTTGCCGCGGCAATGGAGGAGGGCGTATCTCGCGCGCCGACGGCGCGTTTTCCTCGTGCCCGCCATGCTCGCCGATCAGCGGCACGAACATGACACCACCGAGATCCTCCTCCTCGAACTTGTTTGCCGCAATCCGCGTGAGGCGAACGAGGCGCTGCGAGTAAGGGTCCTCACCGACCGGAATGATCAGCCTGCCGCCGATCTCCAACTGCTCCTGCAAGCCGAGGGGAATGGACTTGGCGGCGGCCGCGACGACGATAGCGTCGAAGGGTGCCTTTTCCTGCCAGCCTTTCGTGCCGTCGCCGACCCTGACTTCGATGTTTCGGTAACCGGCGGCATTGAGCCGCCGTTCCGCCTGTTGCGCGAGCGATCGATGCCGCTCGACGGTGAAAACGTGTTCAGCAAGTTCGGCCAGTACGGCTGCCGCGTAGCCCGAGCCGGTGCCGATTTCCAGCACGCGATCGGTCGCCTCGATCTCGGCCATCTCAGCCATTTTCGCCACGATGAAGGGTTGGGAGATCGTCTGTCCGCTGCCGATCGGCAGCGGGCTGTCCTCATAGGCGAATTCCTCAAAACCCTCGTCGACAAATTGCTCCCGCGCGACCCGGCGCAACGCATTCAGAACCCGCTTGTCATTCACACCGCGGCGCGCGATGTGCGCCTCCACCATCCGATGCCTGGCGTGTTCGAAATCCAGCATGACAGCCTCCAATCAGGGCGATCCTCTGCACGTCCGACGCCGGTCGTGCCAGGCTCCTATTCGTTGGTTCGCCCGGTCTGCCGGGGATTGACCCCGCCTTGCGGCGTGGTGTCGTTATCGACATCTCCCTTGAAAGTGTTCTCGCCGTCCAGTTCCTCGTCCTCGTCGAGAAGATTGCCACCCTTGATCGTGCCCCTGGAGGCGCCAATTCCGGGATTCTGCTTCAAATCCTTGTCGGAGGGCTTGCGTGTCTTTGGGTGAATGTTGCTGCTCATCGGAATGCCTCGCTGCAAGTAGCATGATGAGGCCGATCCGCTGCACTGCCTTGAATTTGGACAGGCGCGTCGACCTGATCCTCCCACGCGGGAGCTTTAGGAAGCCTTTTGCGCGAACTCTTGAACGCAGGATAAGTTCCATGCGGGGCAATCCGGCAGCAGCGAGGTTCGGCTGGTTTGCCATCAATGACGGGAGGCCAGGAGGATGCCGGTTCGGTCCCTGGTCCCTAGCGCGTGCCGGACCACGGCATCGCACGCTGCATCACTGAAATTAAAAAGCTGAGCCCTGTGGAACACAGGACCCAGCCGTCAAATCCGCCCCTGCCCAAACCGCCCACTTACGGTTCAGTCTACCGGGCGGGCTCTTTTGCCAAAAAGGCGCCGGCTATTCCGCCGGCGAGGGTTTCTTGCGGAACAGCGCCACCAGATTGTCCCAGAGTTCGATCTTGGCGCCCTGGCGCTTCATGATCACGCCCTGCTGCAGGATCGACAGCGTGTTGTTCCAGGCCCAGTAGATGACCAGACCCGCCGGGAACCCGGCCATCATGAAGGTGAAGATGACGGGCATCCAGGTGAAGATCGCGGCCTGCGTGGGATCCGGCGGCGTCGGGTTCATGCGCATCTGCAGGAACATGGTGACGCCCATGATTAGCGGCCAGACGCCGATCATCAGCATGTGCGGCAGCGTGACCGGCACCAGCCCGAAAAGGTTGAAGATCGATGTCGGATCGGGCGCGGCCAGATCCTGGATCCAGCCGAAGAACGGCGCGTGGCGCATCTCGATGGTGATGTAGAGCACCTTGTAAAGCGAGAAGAAGACCGGAATCTGCAGCGCCACCGGCCAGCAGCCGGCGAGCGGATTGATCTTCTCGGTCTTGTACAGCTCCATCATCGCCTGCTGCTGCTTCATCTTGTCGTCCGCGTATTTCTCGCGGATCTCGAGCATCTTGGGCTGCACCTTCTTCATGTTCGCCATCGACGCGTAGGACTTGTTGGCGAGCGGGAAAAACAGCGCCTTGACGATGACGGTGGTGGCGAGAATCGCCAGGCCGAAATTGCCAAGGAATTTGTAGAGCGTGTCGATCAGCCAGAACATTGGCTTGGTGATGAAGTGGAACCAGCCCCAGTCGATCAGCAGGTCGAACCGCTTGATGTGGCGCTCTTCGGCATAGGCGTTGATCTTGGCGACTTCCTTGGCACCGGCGAAGACCTCGGTCTCGACGGTCGCCGACTGGCCGGCCTCGACATTGATCGGGTCGGTCAGGAAGTCGGACTGGTAGCGGTGGCGGCCGTCCTCGAAATAGGCATAACGCGGCTGGAACGGCTGCTTCTCGGTCGGCACCAGCGTGACGGCCCAATATTTGTCGGTGATGCCGAGCCAGCCGTCGGTCGATTTGCCAGGCTGGTACTGCTTGTCCTTCTCGACCGACGCGTATTTGTGTTCCTGCAGGCCTTCCGTGCCGGTGAAGCCGATGAGGCCTTCATGCAGCACATAGGTGCTGGCGACGGCCGGCTTGTCATAGCGCGTGACACGGCCATAATTGAACAGCGAAACCGCGCTCGAGCCGGAATTCTGCACCGTGTCCGACACGGTGAACATGTAGTTCGCGTCGACGGAGAAGGTGCGCTTGAAGGTCAGGCCCTTGTCATTGGTGTAGGTGAGCGTCACCGGCGTGGACGGAGTCAGCGTCGGATTGCCGTCCACGCTCCACACCGTTTCGGCACCCGGCACCGCGCCGGTCTTGTCGTTGCCGACAAAGCCGATCTCGGCGAAATAGCCGGTGGGCAGCGCCTGCGGGTTGAGCAGCTCGATCTCGGGCGAATTCTTGTCGACGGTCTCGGTGTAATGCTTGAGCTTGAGGTCGTCGAGCCGCGCGCCGGTCAAATTGATCGAGCCCTCGAGGCTCGGCGTGTCGATCTTGACGCGCTTGGATGCCGCCAGCGCCTGATCGCGGCCGGCCACGGTGACCACGTCACCGCCGGGCGCGTTGGGAATGGCGCCCGGGGCGGTCGTGCCTGGGGCCGGTGTCGATGCGCCCGGATTGGCCGCATCGGCCGCCTTCTTCTGTTCCTCGACGCGCTGCTGCTCGATCTTGGCGGCCTCGCGCTGCGCCTCGCTCCGCGGCAGCACGTAGAAGTACTGCCATACCGCCAGGATCAGCACCGACAGGGCGATGGTGATGAAGAAGTTCCGGTTGTTTTCCATCGAGAGCTCTTGGCCTATCGTGTTCCGCGAAGTCGGCGGGAGAGTTCGGCCTTCAACTGGCCGAAAGGGGCGCGCAGCGCATCATCGCGTCCGACGATGACATAATCATTGCCGGGCACCATGTCATCCGCGGCATGGACGCGGACGGCTTCTTTCAGCCGCCGCCTGACACGGTTGCGCACAACGGCGTTGCCGACCTTCTTGGTGACGGTGTAGCCGACGCGCGGCACCCCGCCGTCGCCGCGGTCGAGGACCTCGACGAGGAAAAACCGTCCGCGTCGCTTTTCACCACGACGGACGGCCAGGAATTCCGCGCGTTTCAGAAGCCGCTCGGGATTTTGCCCCACTGGCTTGCCGGTTGCGGGCAACGATCTCGTCTCGCTTAGGCGCTGAGCCGCTTGCGGCCGCGGTTGCGGCGAGCTGCGACGACGCCACGACCACCCTTGGTGGCCATGCGGGCACGGAAGCCGTGCCGGCGTTTGCGGACGAGTTTGGACGGTTGGTAGGTACGCTTCATTTGTTTTAATACCGCGGGGTGCGGCCCTTCTTGATTCTGTCACTTTGTAACAGGAGCTTTGCCGGGCCGGCTTTGGCGCGATCGAAACCGCGCCGGGACGAATGGCCCGAGCGTGAGCGGGCTTATAGAAAGAAGGGTTTTGGAAGTCAATCCGGCGTCGGCGCGCTAAAGACGCACCTCTTTTGGAGCATCTATTTTTCCGACCAAGGGGGAAATTGGCAAAAAAGCCGTAATCGCCTAATCTTGGCTGATCAAGTGATTGTGAAGATCGAGTCGCATGAGCGAAGCCAGCCAAGCAGGGGAAGGAACCGGAACGGCGCCAGCGGCTGTCCGCACGGTACCGCTGTCGCGCGGTCTGTCGACCAAATTGCTGCTGCTCACCATCGTTTTCGTGCTGCTGGCCGAAGTGCTGATCTTCCTGCCCTGGATTGCCAGCTATAGGCTGAGCTGGCTCAAGGAGAGGCTGAGCACGGCCGCCGCCGTGTCGATCGTGCTGGTGCAGGGCGATTCGACGTCGCTGTCGCGCACGGCCCAGAATGACGTGCTGATGGCCATCGGCGCCAAGGCGATCGCGGTGCGCGACGGCGGCGTCTCGCGGCTTCTGGTGGTGGCCGACATGCCGCCGCAGGTCGACGAGCACATCGATCTCGCCAGCGTCGGCATGGTCAAGGGCATGACCGGCGCGCTGGACACGCTGTTTTTCGGCGGCGACAGGATGCTGCGCGTTTTCGGACCGGTCGGCGACAGCGACAAGGAGTTCGAGCTGATCATGCCGGACTATTCCCTGCGCAAGGCCATGCTCATCTACTCGCGCAACGTCGCCTTCGTCTCGCTCCTGATCTCGCTGTTCACGGCCATGCTGGTCTATGCCGCGATCGACCTGATCATGATCGGCCCGATCCGCACCATGACGCGCTCGATGCTGTCCTTCTCCGAGGCTCCCGATGACCCCGGGCGGATCATTCACCCCGCCGATCGCGCCGACGAGATCGGCGTTGCCGAGCGCGAACTGTCGCAGATGCAGGAGCGGCTGCAAAGGATGCTGGCCGAGCAGAAGCATCTTGCCGACCTCGGCTTGGCGGTATCGAAGATCAACCACGACATGCGCAACATCCTGGCCTCGGCCCAGCTGATGTCGGACCGCCTGCGCCAGGTCAAGGATCCGACCGTGCAGGCCTTCGCGCCAAAACTGTTGCGCGCGCTCGACCGCGCCGTCTCCTATTCGGAGGGCGTGCTTCATTACGGCCGCACGCAGGAGCCGCCGCCTTCGCGCCGCAGGGTGAGGCTGCGCCAACTGGTCGAGGAGGTGCACGGCCTGCTCGACATCGAGGAGGGCATTGAGTTCATCAACGCCGTCGAGATGGCTTTCGAGGTGGATGCCGATTCCGACCAGCTCTTCCGGGTGCTCACCAATCTTTGCCGCAACTCGGTGCAGGCGATGGCGGCCGACACCGAAAGCGCCGTGGTGCGGCGGTTGGCGGTCTCGGCCGAGCGCATGGGCAGTGTCAGCCGCATCGCCGTCACCGACACAGGTCCCGGCCTGCCGCCGAAGGCGCGCGAAAACCTGTTCGCGGCCTTTCGCGGCTCGGCGCGCAGCGGCGGCACCGGCCTTGGCCTTGCGATCGCGCACGAACTGATCCGGGCGCATGGCGGCACGGTGGAATTGGTCGAATCGATCGGCGGGCGCACCACATTCGCCGTCACCATCCCCGACCAGCCGGTGCGGCTCGACCAGGCCCGTGGTGGCCTGCGCCGCCCGGCCTGAGGGTTTCGTGCTGTGCCTTTCCCCGTCGCTCTCCCCAACCGTTCCCGATCGTCCGCTGTCTGGATTTAGGCCGGCCCCACAGCGGCTCGAAGTGCCGAGATCGGCGCCGGCATCGCCGCGTGACAGGCTTGCGACAAAACTTTTGCCGGATCGGCTTGCTTTTCGTAAATTCAGTCGTTAGGGAACTGCACACATTCGCGGCCGGTCTTTCGGACCGGATCGCGGGGCCGTCGAAAACATGGCCTGATGCGCGCCCGTAGCTCAGCTGGATAGAGCACCAGACTACGAATCTGGGGGTCAGGAGTTCGAATCTCTTCGGGCGCGCCAAATCTCCTAAGCTGCGGTTTATTGGTTGCACGGCCGATGGCAGCGGCTCAGCCAAGTGCCGGCAAGCCGTTGCCGCCTCAGGCCACCGAGCGTGCCGCCGCCCGGCCGGCGCTGCGGCCCGAGAAGATACAACCGCCCAGGAACGTGCCTTCGAGCGCCGCGTAACCATGCACGCCGCCGCCGCCGAAACCGGCGGCTTCGCCGACGGCATAGAGGCCCGGCACCGGCTGGCCGTCGGGTCCGAGCACGCGGCTGTCGAGATCGGTCTGCAGGCCGCCCAGCGTCTTGCGGGTCAGGATGTTGAGGCGCACCGCGATCAGCGGTCCGTTCGCGGGGTCGAGCATCTTGTGCGGCTTTGCCGTGCGGATCAGCCGGTCGCCGAGATAGGCCCGCGCCCCGCGCAGCGCGGTGATCTGCATGTCCTTGGAGAACGGATTGTCGAGCTGCCTGTCGCGGGCGCGGATTTCGCGCTCAAGCCCTGCCACATCGAGCAGCGGTTCGCCGCCGGCCAGCGCGTTCATGCGGGCGACCAGCTTTGGCAATTCGGCCTCGACGATGAAATCTTCGCCCTTTTCCATGAACGCCTTGACAGGGCCGGGGATGCCCGACGTGGCGCGGCCGAGCACTTGGCGCCAGCTGTTTCCCGTCAAATCGGGGTTCTGTTCGGAACCCGACAGCGCGAACTCCTTCTGGATGATTTTCTTCGTCAGGATGAACCAGGAATAGTCGAAACCGGTGCTCATGATGTGGCTGAGCGTGCCTAGCGTGTCGAAGCCGGGATAGAGCGGCACCGGCAGGCGTTTCCCACGCGCATCGAGCCACAGCGAGGACGGGCCGGGCAGGATGCGGATCGCGTGATCGGTCCAGATAGGCGCCCAATTCTTGATGCCCTCGACATAGTGCCACATGCGGTCGCGGTTGATGATCGAGCCGCCGGCCTGTTCCGATATGGCCAGCATGCGGCCATCGACATGGTCCGGCACGCCGGTGATCATGCGCTTCGGCGCGTTGCCCAGCCGCTTGGGCCAGTTTTCCCGCACCAGCTGGTGGTTGGCGCCGATGCCGCCGGAGGCGACGATTACGGCTTGGGCATGAAGCTCGAAATCGCCTGAGACCTCGCGCGAGCTCTTGTGGCCACGCTCGGCAGTGCTCGGCTGCAGGATATCGCCCTGTACCCCGGTCACGGCTGCCCCCGTCCGCGTCAGCGCATTGACACGATGGTGGAACCTGAAGTCGACCAATCCACGCTTTTGCGCCTCGCGCACGCGCAGCACGAAAGGTTCGAGCACGCCGGGGCCGGTCCCCCAGGTGACGTGGAAGCGCGGCACCGAATTGCCGTGGCCGATGGCATTGCCGCCGCCCCGTTCGGCCCAGCCGACGACTGGAAAGAACTTCAGGCCGCGCTCGATCAGCCAGGGGCGCTTCTCGCCGGCGGCAAAGCCGACATAGGCCTCCGCCCATTTGCGCGGCCAATGGTCTTCCGGCCGGTCGAAAGCGGCGGTGCCCATCCAGTCCTCGAGCGCCAGATCATGGGAGTCGCGGATGCGCATGCGCCGCTGCTCCGGCGAATCGACGAGGAAAAGTCCGCCGAACGACCAGAACGCCTGACCGCCCAACGATTGCTCCGGCTCCTGGTCGACGATGATGATTTTCTTGCCGGCCTCGGCAAGCTCGGCGGCGGCAACCAGCCCGGCAAGGCCGGCGCCGATAATGATCACATCCGCGTCGTCAGCCATTTTTCCTCCGGTTACCGGCTAAGCAAGCAATTCCAGGAAAAGTGTGGGGCGGTTTTCCGGGGAAAAGTGCGTAGCGCTTTCCCTAGGGAATTGCGTCAAACAATGGCTCAGACGGTCTCCCAACCGCCTGTGTCTCCGGCGCGGAAGATGGCGTCGATGACTTTCTGGTTGAGCACGGATTCTTCGAGCGTGAAGACCCGCTCCTTGCCGCCAAGTGCTGCCCGCGCGAAGGTCTCGACCTCGAGCCTGTATTGCTGCGTGCCGGGGAAGCGGAATACCTGCGCCTCGGTGTGGTTCTGGTTGTGCAGTTCGACGCGGTGATGGTCGTAGAGCCCGGCATTGAAGGGCGAGAACACTTCGATGAAACCCTTCTCACCGTGGAACACCATCACTTGGCGTGCCGCCATCTGGGTCGACAAATAGAAGGACAATTCGAAATCGCCGAAATCGGCGCGGATCGAGGAATAGATGTCGGTGCCGAATGTCTTGTCGCGCTCGATCGTCGCCTGCACGCGCAGCGGCTCCTTGCCGGTCGAAAAGCGCGTCGACACGGTCGGGTAGACGCCGATATCGGGCAGCGCGCCGCCGCCCAGATCAAGCTTGTTGCGCATGTTGTTGGGGTCGACATTGTAGTAGGAGAAAGCGCCCTGCACATGGCGCAGCCGGCCGATGGCGCCGCTGGCGATGAGATCACGCACCTTGATCCATTGCGGATGGTAGATGACCATGAAGGCTTCGCAGACCAGCACCTTCCTGGCGTCGCGCAGCTTGATCAGCGGCGCGATGTCCTTGGCGTCGAGCGCCAGCGGCTTTTCGACCAGCACATGCTTGCCGGCTTCGATGGCCTTGGCCGTCCATTCGACGTGCTGCGAGGTCGGCAGTGGGATATAGACGCCGTCGACCTCGTCGGAAGCGAGCAGGTCATCATAGGAGCCGAAGGCGTGGCGCGCGCCGAAGCGGTCGCCCAATGCCTTGGCCTTCGACAGGTCGCGGCTGGCGATCGCCGAGAGCACGCCGTTTTCCGCCCCGACGATCGCCGGCAACAATTGCTCCCGGCCGATCTTGGCCGTCGACAACACACCCCATCGGAACATCACGTTTCTCCATGTCGATTTTACCGGCCACGAGGTTTGCCTGAAATCGGTGGAAAAGCCAATGCGGGTGCTCTGTTCCTCGCGCCACGAAAGTGGGCGAGGAAACCAGGTACCGCAGCCGCGCTTAACCCCTTTTCCCCGTCAGCGTCATGTCGAAATCGACGACGTTGGAATAGAGCGGCGTGCCGACATCCATGCCGTAGCGCGAGCGCAGCACCTTGCCGGTGACGTGGAATTTTATCGTGCCACCCTTCAACCCGTCGAGCTCGGCGGTGAATTTTTCCGGAAACGTCTTGCCGCGCGCCGTCAGGCGGCCGGTGACGAGCGCCGTCGTGTCGCCGGTGCGGGTCACGCTGGTCGAGCGGAACTGGATTTCGGGGCTGTTGGCCGCGTCGAACACCGCGTCGGAGCGCAGGAAGGCATCGATGCGGCCCTGGCCGGTCCCGACACTTTCGGGATAGATGGTGAGGTCGACCTTAGAGCGACCGACATCCTTGTTGTCGATGCGGATCGTGCCCTTGAAACGGGCAAAGGCGCCGTCGAAGCCGCCGCCGCCGGCTTTGCCGATGGTGAAGCGGATCGCGGAACCAGCCTGGCTAATCGTATAGTTGCCGGCAGCATCGCTAAGCACGACTGCCGCATGGACTGGCATGGCAAGGCAGGCGGCGGCAGCCGCCAATCCGAGGATTCGCGCACGCATAGGGTTGTTCCTTGTTAGGAGGCAACGCTCTCTGGCGTCCTCATCCTCACAAACGAGACCAAGGCCCGTTCTATTCCCCGGCTGACGAAGGCGTGATCATGCGCGTGAGCACGCTGTCACGCAGCAGGAAATGGTGGCGCAGGGCCGCGCAGACATGCAGCGCAACAAGTGCGATGCCGGCATAGGCGAGATACCAGTGCGCCGACGCCCAAAAACTTTCGGCGGCGTCGGATTCGGGCAGCGGCAGGTTGGGCATGACGAACAGGTTGAACGGCATGCTGGGGATTTCCAGCGTCGAAACCGACACCAGCGCCCATCCGGACAGAGGCAGGGCGAGCTGGAATACATAGAGCGCCAGATGCGCCAGCGGTGCCGTACGCCGTTCAAGGATGCCGACTGAAGGCGGCAAGGGCGGTGCCGCATCGCCGAGCCGCCAGGCGATACGCAGGATGACGAGGCCAAGCAGCAGAAAGCCCAGGGATTTGTGCAACTGGATCAATTCGAAGGCCGTGCGTTGGCTTTGGGTCCTGACCATGACGAAGCCGAGTATGAACTGGCCGATGAAGATAATCCCGATCAGCCAGTGGAGGACGATGGTTACCCAGCCATAGCGGGTCGCGGTGTTGGTGATGGTCTGCATGGGAGGCGAACGAATGCCAGGCTGGGTTTCTTCCACCCTTGGGGAGGATGGACTACCCGCTCACCTTGAAGAAGTCGACGAAAGCCCTCAGCGCCGGCCGCATTTGCCGGCGGCTCGGATAGTAGACGAAGAAACCGTCGAAGGACGGGCACCAGTCCTCCAGGACGCGGATCAGCCGGCCGTCGGCAAGCGCCGCGCGGACATACTCCTCGAAGACGAAGGCAAGGCCGGCGCCGTCGACGGCGGCCCGAGCGATCAGATGGTCCTCGTCGAGGATCAGCGGTCCTTGCACCGCGATCTCGACCTCTTCGCCGTCCTTCTCGAACTCCCAGTGGTAGAGGACACCGCTGGAGAAGCGGAAGCGGATGCAGCGATGGTCGGCGAGATCGCGTGGATGGCGCGGCTTGGGGCTTGTCTCGAAATAGGATGGCGCGCCCACCACCGCGCCACGAATGTCCGGCCCGATGCGCACCGCGATCATGTCGCGCTGCAGGCTTTCGCCGAGCCGCACACCAGCATCGAAACCGCCTTCCACCACGTCGGTGAAGCGATCCTCGATGACGATCTCCAGCACGATGTCGGGATAGGCCGACGTAAAGGCGCCGAGCCGTGGTGTCAGCACCAGATGCGCTGACGTGCGCGGCACGCTGAGCCGCAGGTTCCCGGCCGGCCGGTCGCGCGCCTCGACGGCCGTCTCCAGCGCCAGGTCGATCTCGGAAAGCGCCGGGCGCAATCGCTCGAGCAATCGCGCGCCTTCCTCGGTCGGAGCGACACTGCGCGTGCTGCGCGCCAAAAGGCGCACGCCAAGCCGTGCCTCCAGGCTGGAGACCGCGTGGCTCACCGCCGAAGGGGCTATCGCCAGTTCCCTGGCCGCGCCGCGAAAACTGCCGCATTGGGCAACGGTTGCCAGCACCGCGAGCTGTGAGAGATGTGCTCGGTTCATTGATCTATTTCATGGAACGACCCGTACGAAGAAGAGCCGATTATCGAACGTGCTGCAAGGCGTTATTTCCTCGGCATCACAACAAGGAGACGCGTGATGAAAACCCGCAAGCTAGGAACTGAACTCGAGGTCTTCCCGGTCGGCCTCGGTTGCATGGGCATGAGCTTTGCCTATGGCGGCCAGCCGGAAACCGAGGCGATCGCCACCTTGCACCGCGCCGTCGAGATCGGTGTCAACTTCTTCGACACGGCCGAGGTCTACGGCCCCTACGAGAACGAGATCCTGCTGGGCAAGGCGGTGAAATCGGTTCGCGATAAGGTGACGATCGCTACCAAATTCGGCTTCAAGATCCTGGAGGAAGGCACCGGCATCGATCGCATGGCCGGTGTCGACAGCCGTCCCGAGCACGTCAAGGCCGTCGCCGAGGCGTCGTTGAAGCGGCTCGGCACCGATGTCATCGACCTCTACTATCAGCACCGCGTCGACCCGGACGTGCCGATCGAGGATACGGTCGGCGCCATGGCCGAGCTGGTGCAAGAGGGCAAGGTGCGGGCGCTTGGCCTCTCCGAAGCAAGCGCGGCGACCATCCGGCGGGCGCACGCCGTGCACCCGATCGCCGCGGTGCAGAGCGAATATTCGCTGTGGAGCCGCGACCCGGAAGACGAGATATTCGCCGTCTGCCGCGAGTTGGGCATCGGCTTCGTGCCCTACAGCCCGCTCGGCCGCGGCCTGCTCACCGGCACCATCGCAAAGCCGGAGACCCTGAGCGACGACGATTGGCGCCGCACCTTGCCGCGCTTCCAGGCCGACGCCATGCAAGCCAATGCCAAGGTGATCGCCACGCTGGAACGGATGGCGGTGGAGAAAAGCGTCACCTCGGCGCAGCTGGCGCTGGCCTGGGTGCTGCACAAGGGCGACTTCATCGTGCCGATCCCGGGTGCGCGAAGAATCCGCCATTTGGAGCAGAATACGGCGGCGGCTGACATCGTGCTGAGCGCGGCGGAGGTCGCGGCGATCGGCGATGCGCTGTCGCCCGACAAGGTGATGGGCAAGCGCTACACCGAGGAGCTGCTGGCGCTGGTGAATGGGTGAGGGTGGCGATCGGGCTGAGACAAAAAGGCCGGGCATTGCGCCCGGCCTAATATTTACAGAGACACTCACGCGTACTGGATGAGAACCCAGGTAACCGCCTTACTCTTGTAGGGCGGGAAAATGTTGCCCTTGGCGATCGGGGCGGTTGTGGAATCATAGAGGTCGTCTACCTTCCATACGCCACTTTCGGGGCTGGTTTCACCAGTGCGTTTTTTGGTCCCAAGCGGAACCTTGGCTCTTGCGTAAATATCCACAGCTTTATTCCTTCTGTTGTGGACAACAACGCTGAGGGTTGACGCGGCGAACCAGCCGTGATTCAAGAATCACGTCTTCACAAGAGACCGGCCCAGCCCCTCAGCAGGGTTTTGCTGGGTCCGAAATCGGGGTCGGCCGCAGTTGTAGCTGTGGTCGGCCTCGTCCCGCTTCGGATCGCTGACAGGACTCGATCGATTCTTGCGGAAAGGCAAGAACCTAGATGGGTTTTCGCAGTGCGATTTCGCGCTTTTCCCCTAGATTTCCACATAATATTGGCTTTTTGCCCATAGATGTAGGCCACACGTCCGACGATCCATTTGGCGCATCACCATGGTAAAACTGATATCTCCGGCCAGTTGGCCTTCGCACGGGCGCCCTTGGTCCCGTGGGTACTTTCATTGTCCATCACCCGGTTCGGCGTGATGCGGAACGAGAAAATATCATCGAGCCCGAACGGCGCCACAAGATCGAGCTGCCCGTCGGCGTCGTATCGCACACCCACTGCATGCGTCTTCGAGGCGAAATAGCTGACGGATTCACTGGCACTCGCATAGCGCGGGCAGGGTTGCCCGAACTTCTGCGGATACCAAAGATGCACGCGGGCCTGGTTGCGCACTTCGACCGGCAGCGGCAGTCCCTCGAAATGTGCCGTCGCCCTGCGGATGACGGCGTCCTCGGCGTCATAGGAGAGGTCGGAGTCATCGAAATAGAAAAGGTCGACGTCCCTGATGCCGTAGCCCGACGGCTTGCTGGTCAGATGGTTCCAGACGCTGTTGTAGAGCGCGCCGGAAACCACCAGCCAATCCGGCAAGGCAAGGTCGCGCACTCGCGCCAGCGTTTCACACAGCAGCGGATCAGCCGCGACGATGTCGAGAAACGCCGCACGCTGTGGCTCAAAAGGAAGCCCGGAATACGCGAGATGGTCCATCGCCCTTTTGAGGGCGATTCGCCACCTGCCCGCAATCCTGAATTCTCTATGCCCTGAGCACGCCGCCCGTCTGCTTGCCGACATTGTCGACGATGCGCTTGGCCAGCGCCTCGAAATCCTCGTCTGTCAGCGTCTTTTCGACCGGCTGGATCGACACTTCGATGGCGATCGACTTCTTGCCCTCGCCGAGTGACGCGCCTTCGAAGATGTCGAAGACCGAGACAGCCGTGATCAGCTTCTTGTCGGCGGCAAGTGCGGCGCGCACCAGCGTGCCGGCCTCGACGGCCCTGTCGACGACGAAGGCGAAATCGCGTTTCACCGCCTGGAAAGCGGACAGCTCCAGCCTGGGCTTGGTCTTCGTCGGCTTGGCCTTCGGCTCGGGCACGGCATCGACGAACACTTCGAAGCCGCATAGCGGTCCGGAGACATCGAGCCCTTCCAGCGTCTTCGGATGGAACTCGCCGAACGTGCCGAGCACGGTCTTTGGACCGAGCTTGATCGTGCCGGAACGGCCGGGGTGATACCAGGCCGGTCCGCCGGCCTCGATCTGCAGCCGGTCGACCGGCGCGCCGCAGGCTTCGAGCGCGGCGATGGCATCGGCCTTTGCGTCGAACACCCCGACTGGGCCGGAATTGCCGGCCCAGTTGCGGCCTGAGCCGTCGAGCTTGGCCGTGCCGCGTCGCACGCCGGCGGCGACGCGTCGCTGCTGGTCGGCGCCATCGCCTTCATAGGTGCCCGACACTTCGAACAAGGCAACGTCGCCGATGCCCTTGTCGGCGTTGCGCTGTGCGGCCGAAATCAGCCCCGGCAGGAGCGAGGGCCGCATGTCGGACATGTCGGCTGCGATCGGGTTGGCAAGCTTCAGCGCCGTCTGGCCGCCGCCGAACAACTCGGCGTGCCTGGCGGGAATGAACGACCAGGTAACAGCCTCCATCATGCCGCGCACGGCAAGCGAGCGCTTGGCGGCACGGGTGCGGATCTGCAGCGTCGTGAGGATCTTGCCGTTGACCACGTCATGCGCGCCGAGCGGCTGCGGCGCGATATTGTCGACGCCATGGATGCGCATGACCTCCTCGACCAAGTCGGCCTTGCCGTCGACATCGGGACGCCAGGAGGGCACGGTCACGTCGACGACGTAGCCCAATCCCTGCGCGTGGAAGCCGAGACGCGACAGGATGTCGAGGCTCTCCGCCTTCGGCACCTCGATGCCGGTCAGCCGCTTCACTTCCGACAAGGGAAGAGAAACGATCTTCGGCTGATGTCCGGCATAGCCGGCCACCTCGGTCTCGGTCGGGGTGCCGCCGCAGAAATCGATCACCAGCTTCGTCGCCAACTCGATACCCGGCACCATGAATTCGGGATCGACACCGCGCTCGAAACGGTAGCGCGCGTCGGTGATGATACCGAGTGTGCGGCCGGTGCGGGCCGTGGTGATCGGGTCCCAAAGAGCGGATTCGATCAGCACGTCCGTCGTGTTCTCGTCACAGCCGGAGTGTTCGCCACCCATGATGCCGGCAATGGATTCGACGCCATTGTCGTCCGCGATCACGCACATCTCCGGCGTCAGCGTGTATTCGCGCCCGTCGAGCGCCTGCACCGTTTCGCCATCCTTGGCGCGGCGCACGACGAGATTGCCGGCGACCTTGGCGGCATCGAAGACGTGCAGCGGCCGGCCGCGGTCGAATGTGACGTAATTGGTGATGTCGACCAGCGCGCTGATCGGTCTGAGCCCAATGGCGATCAGCCGCTGCTGCAGCCATTTCGGCGAGGGGCCGTTCTTGACGCCCCTGACCAGCCTGAGCGCGAATCCGGGACAAAGCTCCGGTGCCTCGATCGTCACCTTCACCGGGCACATGCCGCTGCCGACATGCGGCATGATCGCACCGCCGACGAGGCGGCCAAGTCCGCTCGCCGCGAGATCCCTGGCGATGCCGTAGACGCTGGTGGCATCGGGCCGGTTCGGAGTCAAATTGATCTCGATGACCGGATCGTCGAGATGCGCGTAAGCGGCAAAGCCGGTGCCGACCGGCGCATCCTCTGGCAGGTCGATAATGCCATCGTGCTCGTCGGACAGTTCCAGCTCGCGCTCGGAGCACATCATGCCGTGGCTTTCGACGCCCCTGATCTTGCCGACCGTCAGCGTCACGTCGATGCCGGGCACATAGGTGCCGGGCGCGGCGAAGGCGCCGATCAGGCCGGTGCGGGCATTCGGCGCGCCGCACACCACTTGCACCGGCGGCTTGCCGTCGCCGGTATCGACGGTCAGCACCCGCAGCCGGTCGGCATCGGGATGCTGCACCGCCGTCAGCACCTTGGCGATGACGAAGGGCTTCAGGCCCGCCTTGTCGTCGACATGCTCGACCTCGAGGCCGATCGAGGTCAGCCGCTCGACGATCTCGGCCAGCGTGGCGTCGGTTTCAAGGTGATCCTTGAGCCAGGAGAGGGTGAATTTCATTGGATTGTTCCGTAATAGCTGGCAGCAGGAGGCTTCAGGACCGTCACGCGCTCAGGCCTCCGAACAGCGTCGGCATGTCGAGCGGCCGGAAGCCGTAATGCGATAGCCAGCGCACATCGGCGTCGAAGAAGGCGCGCAGATCTGGCATGCCGTATTTCAGCATGGCGATGCGGTCGATGCCCATGCCCCAGGCAAAGCCCTGGTACTCGTCGGGATCGAGCCCGCCGGCCCTGAGCACGTTGGGGTGGACCATGCCGCAGCCGAGGATCTCCATCCAGTCGGAGCCTTCGCCGAAGCGCACTTCGCCTGGCCGCGAGCGGTCGCACTGGATGTCGACCTCGAGGCTCGGCTCGGTGAACGGGAAGAAGGACGGCCGGAAGCGCATCTTGACCTGCGGCACTTCGAAGAAGGCCTTGCAGAACTCTTCCAGCACCCACTTCATGTTGGCGACGTTGGCCGACCTGTCGATCACCAGCCCCTCGACCTGATGAAACATAGGCGAATGGGTGGCGTCGGAATCCTGGCGGTAGGTCTTGCCGGGAATGACGATGCGGATCGGCGGCTTCTGCTTCTCCATGGTACGGATCTGCACCGGCGAGGTGTGGGTGCGCAACAGCTTGCGCTCGCCCTTCTCGTCCGGCTGGAAGAAGAAGGTGTCGTGCATCTCGCGCGCCGGATGGCCTTCCGGGAAATTCAGCGCGGTGAAATTATAGTAGTCGGTCTCGATGTCAGGCCCTTCGGCAATGGCAAAGCCGAGATCGCCGAAGATCGCCGCGATCTCGTCGATGACCTGGCTGATCGGATGGATGCGGCCGCGCTCGGCCGGCGACTGCCGCACCGGCAGCGTCACGTCGACCTTTTCGGCGGCAAGCCGTGCGGCGATCGCCACGTCTTTCAATTCCGCCTTGCGCAAAGCAAGCGCATCGGTGACGCGGTTCTTCAGGCCGTTGATCGCCGGGCCCTTCACCTGCCGTTCCTCGGCGCTCATCGCGCCAAGCGTCTTCAGCATTTCGGAGACCGAACCCTTCTTGCCGAGCGCCGAGACACGCACGGCCTCGATCGACGCCTCGTCGGCGGCCGAGGCGATGTCAGCCATCAGGGAATTTTCGAGTGCATCAAGGCCAATGGTTGCGTCGTTCACGATCAAACTCGCTGCGTTGGAAATCGCTCTAGACGTGAAAGTCACGTTTGGAGTGAAAGTTCAGGCATAAGAAAAACCCGCGCCAGCCGTGCCAGCGCGGGTTCCCCAAATCAAGTGTCGAAAGTGCTTGGGAAGCGCTGGGCTCGGAGCCCGATCCCGAAAAGTTGCAGACTTTTCGGAAAAGATCGCGCTCCCCGCTAATTTCCCTGGAGCATGATGTTGTCCAAAAAGTCAGAAACTTTTTGGCATCATGCTCTAGGCGACAGCGCTCTCAAAAGCATTCGGCGTGGTGTTCTTCAGATATTCGAGCGCGACCTTGGCCTTCGCGACCAGGGCGGCGAAAGCCTGCGGCTCGTGGATGGCCATGTCGGACAGGATCTTGCGATCGATCTCGATGCCGGCCTTGTTCAAACCGTCGATGAAGCGGCCATAGGTCAGGCCGTGCTCGTGGGTCGCGGCGTTGATGCGCTGGATCCACAGCGCGCGGAACGAGCGCTTGCGGTTCTTGCGGTCGCGATAAGCGTACTGCAGCGACTTTTCCACCGCCTGCTTGGCGATGCGGATGGTGTTCTTGCGGCGGCCGTAGAAGCCTTTCGCGGCTTTCAGGACCTTCTTGTGCTTGGCGTGCGAGGTGACGCCTCTTTTTACGCGTGCCATGTCATGATCTCCTTAAAAGCAATTCCAGGAAAAGTGCTTGCGGTTTTCCGTTCGGAATTGCGTAAAACAAATGCGTGTCCGGACCGAATGCCTTAGAGGCCGTTCGGAAGAAAATTCTTGATGACCTTCTTGCCATCCGGTTCAGCCAGAACCATCGTGCCGCGGGCATTTCGAATGAACTTGTTGGAACGCTTGATCATGCCGTGACGCTTGCCGGCCGCAGCCGACAGGACTTTACCCGTACCTGTGATCTTGAACCGCTTCTTGGCGGCCGATTTGGTCTTCATCTTGGGCATTTTGCTACTCCGTAATGTTGGCGCACGATCGCGCTTCTTGTTCGCTTCAGGCCGACCAAGCCCGAAAAGCAAATGAAACCGCCACGGCATGCCCTGCCGGGCGGTTTTCTTGGAACGGCGGTGCTATAGATCAAAGATGGCGCGGGCGCAACACCTCAGGCCGTGCGACGCACTGTCCCCGGTCAGGGCAGCCTGAACCACACCGGCAGCATGCCCGACAACTGCGCGCCGTCGATCAGTTCGAAAGCCGGCAGCGCGATCAGGAACACCAGTCCGTCGAGCAGCGTAGTCAACAGCAGGCGCGGCTTGAAGCTGCCGGTGTCGCCTTCCTGGTAGAGCGAAAGCTTGGGGAAGAAGCGCGGCACGCGCGCCAGATAGTCGGCATACGGTGCGCCGAGCGCTTCCTTGAGGAATTTCTCCTCGCGCAGGATGACGATATGGAAGGCGCCGGCGCACAGAACCGCGAAAAGGATGATGCCGGAGAACGAACCGATCTGCGCGCCGACGCCGGCGGCGGCCACGGTCGAGAACACGTAGAGCGGGTTGCGGGTGATCGAATAGGGCCCGCCAGTGACCACTTCGGAGGATTTGCGCCCGCCTATATAGAGCGTCGCCCAGAGGCGCCCGACGATGCCGAGGAAAATCAACAGCACGCCGAACATCTCGATCGATTCGTGCACCGGCGTGTCCGGCGGGAACGTCGATTGGCCGAACAGCAGTGCCAGAAACAGCACCGCGACGAGCACGGCAAGCACCAGCCGGCGCATCTGCTGGTAGTTGCCCAGCCCGTGTTTGTATTCTGTGTCCAAGTTTGGGTTCCGATCGTCGAGGAGCTTAGCCGGCGATCGCAGCTCTAGCCAGGAATAGGCGTCCCGCCGGTCGTCGGGACGCCCTGTAGCACAATTCAGGCGGATTTTAGCGCGATGACTAGACCTGACGTCATCGTGATCCAAGCGGGTTCCGCAAAAGCGTTCACGGTTTGCGGTGAGAACCCGCGACAACCACGGAAACTATGCAGACGACGCGTTGCGAAGCGAGCGGAGCCTGCTTAGCGCGGCGCCAGCACCATCATCATCTGGCGGCCTTCGAGCTTCGGCTCGGCTTCCACCTTGGCGATGGTCGCCACCTCCTCGCGCACCTTGTTCAGAAGCTGCATGCCGAGTTCCATATGCGCCATCTCGCGGCCGCGGAAGCGCAGCGTCAGCTTGACCTTGTCGCCTTCCTCGAAGAAGCGGCGGACCGCCTTCATCTTGGTCTCGTAGTCATGGCTGTCGATGTTCGGGCGCATCTTGATCTCCTTGATCTCGATGACCTTCTGGTTCTTGCGCGCCTCGGCCGCCTTCTTCTGGTTGGCGTATTTCAATTTGCCGAGATCGAGGATTTTTACGACGGGCGGCACCGCGTTGGGCGATATTTCAACCAGATCGAGCCCGGCCTCTTCGGCGAGCAGCAATGCGTCGTTGATGGAAACATCGCCGCGGTTCTGGCCTTCGGCGTCGATAAGCTGGACCCGGGGGACCCGGATATCACGGTTGGAGCGCGGCCCATCCTTGGTCGGCGCCGCTGCTTTGAAAGGTCTGCGAATGGTCGTGGTCTCCTTGGCCGTTTCGTTCGGGGTTCGTACAAATCTGTGTGGACGCGCCAATGTGGGAAGCGCGCGGCGCAAGTCAATAGCACAGCGTTCTCAAGAAATCACCTGATCACGAGCCTGTGCCAAGCAAAGAAACATCGCGAGCACTTTCCGCCTTGCCTCCGGCCGTGCCAAAAGCAGGCGTGAAAAAAACCAGGACCGCCCCACAGCCATGACCGCCGCTCCGATCTTTCTGGATGTTGATGGATCCGATATCGCCGTGCGCCATTCGGCGGGCTCGACGCCCGGCATCGTCTGGCTCGGCGGCTACAAGTCGGACATGTTGGGCACGAAAGCCGAGACGCTGTCGGACTGGGCGGCACGAGAAGGCCGCGCCTTCCTGCGGCACGACTATTCGGGCCATGGCGAATCCGGCGGCGCTTTTGCTGACGGCACGATTTCGACATGGCTTGCGCAAAGCCTTGCGGTTTTCCGGAATTTCGCCAGGGGCGATCAGGTCCTGGTCGGCTCGTCGATGGGTGCCTGGATCGCGCTGCGCATGGTGCAGGAATTGCGCAAGGCGGGCGACGCAAGCGTGGTCGGCATGGTGCTGCTGGCACCGGCGCCGGATTTTACCAGTGAGTTGGTCGAACCCGTGCTGACCAAGGCGCAGAAGCGCGATCTCGCCAAAAAGGGCTACTTCGCGGAGCCGTCGGACTATTCCGCGGAACCCTACATCTACACGAGCGCCCTGATCGAGGATGGCCGCCATAACCGGGTGATGACCGGGCCTATCGACACGCATTGCCCGGTTCACATCTTGCAGGGGCTGGCCGATGCGGACGTGCCGTCGAGCCACGCCTTGAGGCTGGTCAGCCTGCTGCCGGCCGACGATGTCACGCTGTCGCTGATTCCCGACGGCGACCATCGCCTGTCGCGGCCGCAAGATCTCGACATGCTGGTGCGGGCCGTCGGTGACATGGCCGGACGAGGCAGAGGCAGATGACCATGCGCCTTTCCATCCCGGTCTCCGCCTTCGTCGCGGCCATCGTCGGCTTTGGCGGCACGCTGGCCATCGTCATCGCCGCCGCTAAGGCGGTCGGCGCGACGCAGGTCGAGACGGCAAGCGGTGTGACGGCGATCTGTCTGGCCATGACGGTCGAGTGCCTGTGGCTGTCATGGCGCACGAAAATGCCTGTCATCACCGCCTGGTCGACTCCGGGCCTGGCACTGGTCGCCGCCTCGAGTGGCTTTTCGATGGGCGAGGCCGTCGGCGCCTATATCATCACCGGCGTCCTGCTGGTCACGACCGGCCTGTTTGGGCCGCTGACCCGGCTGATATCGAGAATACCGGCTTCGGTCGCTTCCGGCATGCTGGCCGGCATCGTCGTCACCTTCGCCATCAATGCCATGAAAGCCATTCCGGCGGACCCTTGGCTCATCCTGCCGCTGATCGCCGCATTCTTTGTCATCCGGCTGTTCAATCCGGCGCTATCGGTACTGGCGGTGCTGGTTGGCGGTGGCCTTGCCGCCTTCCTTACCGGCCGTGTCGGCGGCTTGCCCGCGCCCGAACTGTCGACACTGACGTTCATTGCTCCTCATTTCACCGCCAAGGCCATTATCGGCCTGGCGCTGCCGCTCTATCTCGTCACCATGGCCTCGCAGAACCTTTCCGGCCTCGCTGTGCTGCGCGCCGCCGGCTACCACCCCGAGCCAGGCCCGCTGATCGGTGTCACCGGCCTATTTTCGCTCTTGTCGGCGCCTTTCGGGGCCGCAACCACCAATCTGGCGGCGATCTCGGCGGCGATATGCACCGGGCCGGACGTCCATCCCGATCCGGCCGAACGCTGGAAGACCGGCCCGTTCTATGCGCTTGCCTATCTGATCTTCGCGATTTTCGGCGCTTCGCTGGTGGCGATCTTCGCCGTCCTGCCGCAGAGCCTGATCGTGCTTGTGGCGGGTCTCGCGCTGATGGCCTCGCTCGCCAACGCGCTGGCGATCGCGCTTAGGGATGAGGATGACCGGATGGCAGCCACCGTCACCTTCGTCGTCACCGCCTCCGGGCTGACGCTGTTCGGCGTCGGTGCGGCATTTTGGGGCCTGATCGCCGGTTTGGCCATGCTTTTCCTCGATATGCTCAAAAAGCGGCAATCATTTCAGAAGCTTGTCCGGTTTTGGCCGACATTGTCTTGAATCGCCGTTTTCGCCTTCCCATTTCGATTCCACGCAGCCGGTTCTGGCTGTCTCCAACCGAAGGAATGGGAGAAAATGAACACATCTGCATTGATCCGCCCGGCCTGGACGCCGGCGACCATCGCGTTGATGGTGATCGGCTTCATGGTGTTCTGGCCGCTCGGCTTCGCCATGCTCGCCTACATCATCTGGGGCGACCGGCTTGAGGGCTTCAAGCGTGACGTCAATCGCGCGACCGACGGCATCTTCGCCGGTTGCCGCCGTGGTTCCGACAAGGCCGCACGCTGGGGCAACGGCTCCGCCCGCACCGGCAACGTCGCTTTCGACGACTGGCGCGAAAAGGAGCTTGAGCGCCTGAACGAAGAGCGCCGCAAGCTCGACGAGATGCTGACGCAGTTCGACGAGTATGCCCGCGAGTTGCGCCGCGCCAAGGATCAGGACGAGTTCGACCGGTTCATGGCCAACCGCAACAAGTCGACCGCGCCGACCAAGACCGATCCGGGCACCGGAACGACCCCCACCAAGCGTGGCAAAGGCTCGAACCTGCTCGACGACTGAGGCCAGGCGACAGGGCCAAGGTGTAATGACGGCGTCGCGCGAGCGGCGCCGTTTCTTTTTTGTTCTATTCGTTTTCCTCGAATCGCGTATCGTCCCGCCATGACCATCGGGTTCTTCCGCAATCTGACGAAGCCCAAACCCACGCCTGCCGTGGAGCGGGAATACTGTGTCGCCGGCCGCACCCTGCCGCTCAAGATCGTCGAGAGCGCCAGGGCAAAACGCCTGACGCTGCGCATCGATTCCGGCGGTCAGGGTCTGCGCATCACCGTGCCGCCGGGCCTGCGCCGCGGCGAGGTGGACAGGTTCCTCGACCGCCACCAGGACTGGCTGGAGCAGCGGCTGGCCAAGGTGCCGACGCGGCCGCAGGTGCGGCCGGGCATCAAGATCCCGGTGCGCGGCGTGCCGCACCGCATCGTCCACGAGCCGTCAAAGCGCGGCACCGTAACCATATCGCGCGACGAGCGCGGTCCGCTGCTGATCGTGCATGGCGAGCGCATCCATCTGCCGCGCCGCATCGCCGATTTCTTGAAGCGCGAGGCCAAGAAGGAGATCGAGAAGCTGGTCGTCAGGCATACCGAGGCGCTCGGCAAGCGCGCCAAGGCGATCCGCTATAAGGACACCTCCAGCCGCTGGGGCTCCTGCACCTCCGAAGGCAATCTCTCCTTCTCCTGGCGCATCATGATGGCGCCGCAGCCGGTCATCAACTACCTCGTTGCACATGAGGTGGCGCATCTCAAGGAGATGAACCACGGGCCGAAATTCTGGAAATTGTGCGAAAAGCTCTGCCCCGACACCGAGCGCTGCAAGGACTGGCTGAAGCGCAATGGCGGCGCCCTGCAGGCGATCGTGTTTGAGTAGGGTGCGGCGGAGTCACCTGGAGTCAGGCGAAGGCTTCGCCACTTCGTCATGTATGGACGGCCCCAGGGAAGGCCGCTAGTCGTCATTCGCCGCATTCAACTCCTCCGGCCGCAGCCCCTCTTCGCCATGATGCGGCCAGGGCAGAAAGTTCCGGTCGAAGGCGTCGCCGCCGAAATAATCCAGCGCCCGATGCGCTTCGGCGCCGTTGAACGCGGCCTTGTCCATCAGATGCGCGATGACCTCGCGCGCCTGCGCGATCTTCTGCTTCAGTTCGGCAACGGTCTGGTCGGCCATGGCTGTGCTCCCGCCTTGCATGCTGTCCATCAATAGGTAGCGCCTTTCACCTTGCCGGCAAACAGCATGCTTTTTCTCGACTCTTGGCGCTTTTCGTGCCAATTCCCGCGCCATGGCGCTCGACATCAAGATCTGCGGTTTGAAGACCGACCAGGCAATGGCCGCGGCCCTGGCCGGCGGCGCCAGCCATGTCGGCTTCATTTTCTTTCCGAAAAGCCCGCGTTACGTCGAGCCGGCCGAAGCCGGCCGTCTGCGGGAAGCAGCGCGCGGCAAGGCCTTGGCGGTTGCCGTCATGGTCGATGCCAGCGACGCCGTCCTCGATGAAATCGTGGAGAAGATGCAGCCCGACATGCTGCAACTGCACGGCTCCGAAACCCCCGAGCGGGTGACCGAACTGAAAGCCCGCCATGGGCTGCCGGTGATGAAGGCGTTGCCGCTCAGCGAGGCTGCCGATCTCGACCGGATAAGGTCGTTCATCGGCGTTGCCGACCGCTTCCTGTTCGATGCCAAGCCGCCGAAGGGCTCCGAGCTGCCGGGCGGCAACGGCGTCGCCTTCGACTGGCGCATCCTCGCCGGCCTTGACGCCGGGATCGATTACATGCTTTCCGGTGGGCTCAACGCCGCCAACATCGGCGATGCCCTTCGGCTTGCCAATCCGCCCGCAATAGACATTTCGTCGGGCGTGGAAAGTGTGCCGGGCGTCAAGGATCCGGCGCTGATCGAACAGTTTTTCCGGGCCGTCAGGGCCGCGCGGGACGACCGCGCCGCCTGAACAAAATTTCGAACCCTGAGCATGTCCCGGAAAAGTGGGAACCGGTTTTCCGACAGGGACATGCTCAAAGTACAGATCTAGGAGATCGGCGATGAACAAGCCGGCGACACCCAATTCCTTCCGCACCGGACCCGACGAACAGGGCATGTTCGGCATTTTCGGCGGTCGCTTCGTCGCCGAAACGCTGATGCCGCTGATCCTCGACCTGGAGAAGAACTGGAACGAGGTCAAGAACGATCCGGATTTCAGGGCTGAGTTGACCGACCTGTCGACCCACTATGCCGGGCGGCCCTCGAAGCTCTATTTCGCCGAAGGCCTGACGAAGCATCTTGGCGGCGCGAAAGTCTATTTCAAGCGCGAGGACCTGAACCACACCGGCTCGCACAAGATCAACAATTGCCTCGGCCAGATCCTGCTGGCCAAGCGCATGGGCAAGAAGCGCATCATCGCCGAGACGGGCGCCGGCCAGCATGGCGTGGCCTCCGCGACCGTCGCCGCCCGCTTCGGCTTTCCCTGCGTCGTCTATATGGGCGCGACCGACGTTGCCCGGCAAAGCCCCAATGTCTTCCGCATGAAGCTGCTCGGCGCCGAAGTGCGGCCGGTGACCGCGGGCCACGGCACACTGAAGGACGCCATGAACGAAGCCCTTCGTGACTGGGTGACCAATGTCGAGGACACCTATTACCTGATCGGCACCGCCGCTGGTCCGCACCCCTATCCGGAGCTGGTGCGCGACTTCCAGTCGGTGATCGGTACGGAAGCCCGCGCGCAGATCCTCGAACAGGAGGGACGGCTGCCCGACACCATCATCGCCGCTGTCGGTGGCGGTTCCAACGCCATCGGCATGTTCCATCCCTTCCTCGATGACAAGGACGTTCGCATCATCGGCATCGAAGCGGGCGGGCGCGGCCTCGACGGCATCGAGCATTGCGCTTCGATGAATGCCGGTTCTCCCGGTGTGCTGCACGGCAACCGCACCTATCTCCTGCAGAACGTCGACGGCCAGATCATGGACGGCCATTCGATTTCGGCCGGCCTCGATTATCCCGGCGTCGGTCCGGAGCATTCCTGGCTGCGCGACTCGGGCCGTGTCGAGTATGTGCCTATTCTCGACGACGAGGCGCTGGAAGCCTTCAAGCTGACGACGCGCGTCGAAGGCATCATCCCGGCGCTGGAATCGGCGCACGCCATCGCTCATGCCGTCAAGATCGTACCCGCCATGGACAAGGACCAGATCGTCATCGTCAACCTGTCCGGCCGTGGCGACAAGGACGTGCACACGGTGGCCTCGATGTTGGGCATGGAGATCTGATCATGGCAACCCGCATCGACCGCCGCATGGCGAAGCTCAGGAACGAAGGCCGTCCGGCGCTCGTCACCTATTTCATGGGTGGCGACCCCGACTATGCAACCTCGCTGTCGATCATGAAGGCGCTGCCGGGCGCCGGTTCAGACGTCATCGAGCTCGGCATGCCGTTTTCCGATCCGATGGCTGACGGCCCGGCGATTCAGGCCGCCGGCCTCAGGGCGCTTAAAGGCGGCCAGACGCTGGTCAAGACGCTGAAGATGGCGTCGGACTTCCGCGCCGGCGACGATGAAACACCGATCGTGCTGATGGGCTACTACAACCCGATCTACATCTACGGCGTCGACCGCTTCCTGAAGGATGCGATTGCCAGCGGCATTGACGGGCTGATCGTCGTCGACCTGCCGCCGGAGATGGATGAGGAACTCTGCATCCCGGCGTTGAAGGCCGGCATCAACTTCATTCGGCTGGCGACGCCGACCACTGACGACAAGCGCCTGCCCAAGGTGCTGCAGAACACGTCCGGCTTCGTCTACTACGTGTCGATGACCGGCATCACCGGCTCGGCGCTTGCCGACACAGGCAAGGTCGCCACGGCGGTCCAGCGTATCAAGGGTCACACCAACCTGCCGGTCTGCGTCGGTTTCGGTGTCAAGACCGCCGAACAGGCGCGCGTCATCGGCGCCAACGCCGACGGCGTGGTCGTCGGCACGGCGATCGTCAATGCGGTTGCCAATGTGCTGGGGCCGAAGGGCGAAAAGACCGCTGATCCGGCCGAGGCGGTCGCCACGCTAGTCAGCGGCCTTGCGCAAGGCGTGCGCTCGGCCCGCCTTGCTGCTGCCGAATAGTTTTCCTACTTCTCTTCCCAACTCTTCGTCAGGACAGGAGCCGAAGCGATGAACTGGATCACCAATTACGTTCGCCCGAAGATCAACTCGATGCTCGGCCGGCGTACCGACATGCCCGAGAATCTCTGGATCAAGGATCCCGAGACCGGCGAGATGGTGTTCCACAAGGACCTGGAATCCAACCAGTTCGTCATCCCGTCCTCCGGCCATCATATGAAGATCTCGGCCAAGGAGCGGCTGAAATTCTTCTTTGATGACGGCAAGTACGAGACCCTGGACAATCCCAAGGTCATGCAGGATCCCCTGAAGTTCCGCGACGAGAAACGCTATGTCGACCGGCTGAAGGACGCCAAGGCCAAGACTGGCCTGGAAGACGCCATCATCAATGCGCTGGGGACCGTCGAGGGCCTGCCAGTCGTGGTGACGGCGCAGGATTTCGCTTTCATGGGCGGCTCGCTCGGCATGGCGGCGGGTGACGCCATCGTGCATGGCTTCGAGGTCGCCTTGCAGCGCAAGCGACCGCTGATCCTATTCGCCGCTTCCGGTGGCGCCCGCATGCAGGAAGGTATCCTGTCGCTGATGCAGCTGCCGCGCACCACGGTCGGTGTCGACCGGCTGAAGGAAGCCGGCCTTCCCTACATTGTCGTGCTGACCAACCCGACCACCGGCGGCGTCACCGCCTCCTACGCCATGCTGGGCGATGTGCACATCGCCGAGCCAGGAGCGTTGATCGGTTTTGCCGGTCCGCGCGTCATCGAGCAGACCATCCGCGAGAAATTGCCGGACGGCTTTCAACGCTCCGAATATCTGATGGAGCACGGCATGGTAGACATGGTGGTGTCCAGGCTGGAAATGCGCCAGACGATCGCGCGGCTTTTGAAAATGCTGCTCAAGATGCCCGAGGAGCAAAAGCCACTGGAACCGGAAATCATGCCGCCGGCCGTGCTTGCCGCCGAAGCCCGGCCGCAAGCTTGACGCTACAATGGCCGGCCGCGACACCGGCCTGACGTGAGACTGGCCTGACGCGACATTGGCCGCCGCGGACAGCGATTGCGCAGCATCCGTGGCGCGCTGTAGCCTTTTGATAGCCGTGGTCATTGCGGGAGCGATTCTGGCTCTCGGGCCATGCGCCGGGATTGTGCCATGACGACGCTTGCCGCCGACCGCGAAATCGAAGCCCTGATGGCGCTTCACCCGAAAGGCTTTGACCTTTCGCTCGACCGCATCACGCGGCTTCTGGAGCGGCTGGGCAACCCGCAGGACCTGCTGCCGCCGGTCATCCACATCGCCGGCACCAACGGCAAGGGTTCCTGCGCAGCCTTCTCGCGGGCGCTGCTGGAAGCTTCCGGCCGGCTCGTCCACGTCCACACCTCGCCGCATCTGGTCAACTGGCACGAGCGCTACAGGCTTGCGGCCGAGGGCGGCGGCAGGCTGGTCGACGATGACATCTTCGCCGAGGCCATTGCCCGCGTCGCAAAGGCCAATGGCGGCCAGAAGATTACCGTCTTCGAGATACTCAGCGCCGTCACCTTCGTCCTGTTTTCGGAACATCCGGCCGATGCCGCCATCATCGAGGTCGGTCTTGGCGGCCGCTTCGATGCCACCAATGTCATCGCGCGGCCGGCCGTGTCGGTGATCATGCCGGTCTCGATGGACCATGAGGCCTATCTCGGCGACCGTGTCGAGTTGATCGCCGCCGAAAAGGCCGGCATCATGAAACGCGGCTGCCCGGTGGTCATCGGCGCGCAGGAAAGCGAGACCGCGCTGCAGACGCTGATCGACACCGCAGAGCGGCTGGAATGTCCGACCCTGGTCTATGGCCAGGATTTTCTCGCTTTCGAGGAAAACGGCCGCATGGTCTACCAGGACGATGATGGCCTGATGGACCTGCCATCACCGCGTCTGCCCGGTCGCCACCAATTTGCGAATGCGGCGGCGGCGATCGCCGCGGTCAAGGCCGCCGGTTTCGAGATCAGCCACCGCGCCGCCGAGAAGGCGATGACCAACGTCGCCTGGCCGGGCCGTATGCAGAAGCTGGTGCAGGGCAAGCTGGCGGAACTGGCACCGAAGGGCGCCGACATCTGGCTCGACGGCGGCCACAATCCGGGCGCCGGCGTGGTCGTCGCCGAAGCGCTGGCCGAGCAGGAGGAAAAGAACCCGCGCCCACTGTTCCTCATCTCGGGCATGATCAACACCAAGGACCAGAGCGGCTATTTCCGCGCCTTCAAGGGCCTAGTCAAGCATGTCTACACGGTGCCAGTGAGCCAGAGCGACGCCGGCGTGCCAAACGACGAACTGGCCATCCGCGCCACGGAAGCCGGACTGACGGCCGAACCGGTAAACTCCGTCGCCAGCGCCCTGATGCTGCTGCGCGATACCTGGGACGGCCCGACGCCGCGCATCCTGATCGGGGGGTCGCTTTACCTGGCCGGCGCGGTCCTGGCCGAAAACGGCACGCCGCCTACCTGAGGTTCGCCTCAGCGCGGTTTACTTCAGCTCGATCTCGATAAAAGCGTACTCGCCCTCATTGGCGCTGATGACGTCGTGTTCGACGCCCTCCTTGCGGAAATAGGGGGAACCTTTCTTCATTTCGGCGAAGGTTTCACCGTCCTTGGTCACCAGCTTCAGCTTGCCGTCCATCAGCGGCACCACGACATAGTCGTGGCCATGGCGATGCCAGCCGGTATTGTCGCCCGGCTGGAAGCGGTATTCGGTGACGATGACGCGCTCATTGTCGATGAAGACTGTGGCCTTGGCGGATCCGGTCATTTCTCTCTCCTGCTTCTGCTGCCAACAGAAGACATGGAGAGCCCCGATGTGAGGGCCAGAGCGGCGCACCGATGACGCCAACAAAAAGCCCGGCGCGCTGGCCGGGCTCAATGCATCGAATTCAGATGGTATCAGGCGAGATTGCCATTGACCCAGTGCGACAGCGCGGTCTTGGGCGCGGCGCCAACCTTGATGTCGGCCACTTCGCCGCCCTTGAAGATCATCAGCGTCGGGATCGAGCGCACGCCAAACTGGGCGGCAAGCTCGGGATTCTCGTCGATGTTCAGCTTGGCGATCTTGACCTTGGCGCCGAGTTCAGCGGCGATGTCCTCAAGCGCCGGTGCGATCATCTTGCAGGGGCCGCACCACTCCGCCCAGAAATCAACCACGACCGGTACCTGGGCATTGAGCACATCGGCCTGGAAATTGTTCTTGTCGACCTTGACGGTGGTCATGCGGAGATCCTTTCGAAATTTTTCACCGCACCAAATGTGGTGGTTGTCGCACCCTTCTTCAAGCAGTTCTTGTGTCACGCTCCCGTGAGTCGGGCAAGGGCGTCGTCCATGGCCCGAGCCGGCAGTTCGATCAGCCTTGGCGCTTCGGTGAACAGCAGGGCCGCCTTGATCTCCCGCCCGGGATAAAGCGGCTGCAGCAGGGCGCGATACAGCGCGAGTTGGAGCAGGTAGGCCGGCGGGACTTCGGCCAGGGAAGCGGGTGCGGGCTTGTTGGTCTTGTAGTCGACGATCGAAACCGTATCCGCTGTCACCGCCAACCGGTCGATCTTCCCGGAGATGGAGCGGATTTTGCCCTTGATCTCAAGGCTGCCCATGATCGCGACCTCGGCACGTGACGACGGCGCGAACAGTTGACCGAGGCCGGGCTCGGCAAGGATGGCCACGACCGAGGCCAGAGCCTTTTGGCGCTCGGCTTGCGGCCACGCCGCACCCGTTCGCGAGAGGTAACGCTCTGCCGCACCTTGGCGGTCGCTCTCGGCAATGCCGGGCAACATCTGCAGCAGTTTGTGCAGGGCGAGCCCGCGCAGCACGGCAAAACCCGGCTCGGCATCGGAGTCCAGCACCGGCGAGGCCTTGTCGACCACCGCTTCCTTGCCTTCCTCGATCAGCGCCGAGGCGCCCGACGGCGACAATGGACGCGGCAGGTCCTCGAAAGGCGGCAAGGGCCGGAACAAAGTCGCCGGCAACGGACCGAACGCATCGACCTGCCGCGCCTGCTCGCCTGGGCTTGGCGTAACCGGCGGCAGTTTGGTGACGTGAAAACGGTAGACAGGCTCGCCACCGGCAGGATGCGGACGCTGTTCGCTTTCGGGCGCGCCGCTCAGCGCTCGGCTGACGATCGAATGCCAGGTGCCGCTGTTCGGCGCCCGCTTGCTGTGATAGCCGCAGACGATCAACCGGTCCTCGGCGCGCGTCATGCCGACATAGAGCAGCCGGCGGTACTCGTCGTCGGCGAGTTCACGGGCGCGAGCGGCGGCCGTTTTCGAAAAGCCGTTGGCGACGTCGCTCGCCGAACGCCAGAGGTAGCCCTTGCCGTCCCAATGTCGACCCGAGCCGTCGAAAGGCATCAGGCGCGGCAAATGCTGGTCGCTGAACGGGGCGGAACCGCCGTCGACCAGGAACACAACCGGCGCCTCCAGGCCCTTGGCCGCGTGCACGGTCATCACCCTGACCTCGTCACGGGTCTGGTCCATCTCGCGTTTGATCTCGGGGCCGGCGTTTTCCAGCGTCGACAGGAAGGCTTCCAGCCCGGGCAGGCCGGTCCGCTCGTCGGCAAGGCAGAAGCTCAGGAATTCGTCGAGAATATCGCCGGCTTCCGGCCCGAGCCGCGCGATCATCTTGCGGCGCACGCCATCGCGCGCCAGCAGGGCGGCATAGAACTCGAACACCGGCTTGAAGGCGGCCTCGTCAGCCCAGGCGTCGAGCTGCGCAACGATCGCCGCTAGCGCTTCGCTTTCGCCGGCATGCTGGCGCAGCGATGCCGCCAGCGACACGCCGGGCGGCCTCTGTGCGGCGAGCGTGAACAGCGTCTCCTCCGGCAGGTCGAAGACCGGGCTGCGCAGGACGGCGGCCAGCGACAGGTCGTCCTGCGGCTGGATCAGCAGATGGCCGAGCGCGATCAGGTCCTTGACCGCGATATGTCCGGGCAGGCTCAGCCGGTCGGCGCCGGCAACCGGAATGTTGCGCCGCTTGAGCGCTCGTGTCAACGCGTGGACGAAGCTGTCGCGCTTGCGCACCAGCACGAGCACGTCGCCCGGCCGCAGCCGCTTGCCACGGCCCTCGATGATTTCGCCCTTGCCGATCCAGCCGGCGATGGTGGCCGCGACATTCTCGGCGACGCGCACCGCCGGTGCATAGGCATGGTCGATGGCTTGCGCCCAGTCGTCGGGCTCGTCGACGGCCTCGGCGCCGATCGATGGCCAGACCTCGACATAGCCCGGCGCATCGCTGCGGATCGCCTTATGGTTCAGCGGATCGGGGTCGTGGCTGATGCCGCGCCGCACGATGGGATCGGCAAAGACGCGGTCGACGGCGGCCAGCACATCGTCCGTGGAGCGGAACGACCAGGTCAGCTTAAGGTCGGCGAAGGACGCCTCGGCGTCGCGCACCCGTCGGGCGAACAACAACCGGCTGTCGGCGAAAGAATCCGGTGCCGCGCCCTGGAAGGAGTAGATCGACTGCTTCTCGTCGCCGACGGCGAAGATCGTGCGGTGGACCCGTTCGCGGGCGCCAAAGCCGGCAAAGAATTCTTCCGCCAGCCGCTTCACCACCACCCATTGATCCGGGCTGGTGTCCTGCGCTTCGTCGAGCAGTATGTGGTCGATGCCCTGGTCGAGCTTGTACTGCACCCAAGGGCCGGCATCGGGCCGCGCCAAGAGGTTTACCGTACGGGTGATCAGGTCGTTGAAGTCGAGAAAGCCGCGGCTGCGTTTCAACACTTCGTAGCGCGCGATCAACCAATCGGCGATGGTCAGCGCCGCGCGTGTGCCTTCCAGCATCCTGAACAGCGCCAGCCGGTCGATGGTCTCCATGATGGCGCTGGCCGCCGAGAGATAGCGCCCGGCGAGATCTGGCAGCCGGTCGGTCAGCGCCTTCTTGAAGGCCTTTGCCGGGTCGTAGGGATCGCCATCGGTCTTGAGGAAGGCTCTTGCCAGCAACTGCAGCCGGCGAACGGGGTCGCTCTCGGCGAAGGCTAGGCGCGCATAAGGGAGGATGTTGTTCAGCGCCGATCTGGCGTCGGTGGCTTCGGCGGCCTGGGCAAAGCCGGCAAAATAGTCCGGCAGGAAGCCGGGCAGCGGCCATATCGATGCCGCTATGCCTTCGGCGGCCTGGCCGGGCTGGAAATGGAATTCATCGAACAAGGGCTGGAAGCCGTCACGCCCGACAGCATCGAGGAAATGGCGCAACCCGTCGCGCTTGCGCACGATTTCGCCGAGCAACGCGTCGAGACCGGCCTCGCCCCCACGCTCCAGCACAGTGGCGAAGGCCTCGGCCAAATTCCTGTCGCCGGCGGCGGAGATCATCTCGCGGCGCGCGGCGGCAAAAAGCGAGGCCTCCATCTGGCTGTCGAGCATTTCGAAATGGGCGGGAATGTTGGCTTCCAGCGGGAACTGATGCAGCACGGATTCGCAGAAAGCGTGGATCGTCTGGATTTTCAGCCCGCCAGGCGTCTCCAGGGCCTCGGCGAACAGGCGGCGGGCTCTGCGCATGGTGTCGCGATCGGGCCGGCGTCCCTCCAACGCCTCGACTTTGGACGCCAGGTCGGCGTCACTGAGCGTCGTCCACTCCGACAGCGTCGAAAAAACCCGGTTCGACATGTTGGCGGCCGCGGCGCGCGTATAGGTCAGGCACAGTATCTTCGACGGGTCGGTGCCGTTGAGCAGCAGCCGGATGACACGCTGGGCAAGCACATGGGTCTTGCCCGATCCCGCATTGGCCGACACCCAGGCGGAATTGCCGGGATCGGCGGCGCGGGCCTGGCTCGAAGCGGTATCGCTCGGGATCGGATAGGCTTTCTTCATGCCTCCCCTCCCTCATCCCCCGCGTCTCCGCCGGCGGACCATTCGAGCACGCGGGCGAGATGGTCGTAGTCGCCATCGGTTTCGCCTTCGCGAAACGGCAGCGCGCGCGACAGATAGCCGGCCGCCGGGTTGGCATAGTGGATCAGCAGTTTCTCCAGCCGCGCCCAGGCTTCCTCGGCGAGATCGGCCGCGGTGCGTGGCTGGCGGTTGTGTTCGAGTATGGATTCCTCGAACACCTCGCCATTCGGCTTCAGCCTGATGAAGGCCAGTTGCGACGGCTCGCGCGTGCCCAGGTCCTTGAACGCGCCACGCCTGAGCAGCGCGCCTTCCAGCGCCAGCTGAGGCGCCAGTAGCGTATGCGCCTGCGCCTTGGACGGCGAGGAGCCGGTCTTGTAGTCCAGAATGTCGGCCATGCCACCGGCCAGCAGATCGACTCGATCGGCATAGCCGGACAGCGTCACGCCGGACTGTCCGACGCCGGTCTTGCCGGCGCGCTCCTCGGCATGCCGCTGGACCACCGCGTCGGCGCGCGTGCGCTCCCATTCGATGATGTTGGCGGCGAGCTTTTCGAAACGCGGCCACCACACCGCCTCGACATCGGCTGGAAGCGCTGCCTCGGCGAAACAGGCGCGGCCGGCGGCGATGAGCCCGGCCAGCGCGTCCGGCGCGCGCGGGTCCGCCACCTCGGACGAGAAGAGATGCAGGATGGCGTGAAAAAGCGTGCCGCGCTCGGCCGCACCCGGATCGCGGATGAGCGGATCGAGCGGCATCAGGCCGAGGACCCTTCGGGCATAGACGGCGTAGGGGTCGCGGCGCAGCGTCTCGATCTCGGTGACGGAGAAATGCGTTGGACGCATCGAAAGCGGCGGTTTCGGCTGTGGCCGCGGCGCGAAATCCCGCTTCGGCCCGGTGTCGAGCGCGCGCGCCCAGGCAAGCAGCTCATCGCCGCGCCGGCGCAGTGCTGCCGCCTGGTCGTTGCCGATGAAGGTGACCAGCCGCTGCAACCAGCGCGAAGGCACCGCGGGTGCGTCGCCGGCACGCGCCGAGCGCGCCAGCACCACGTGTCTCGCGCTCATGGCCATCTGGAAATCATGCGCGGCAAGACCGATGCGCCGCTCCGGCGGCTCGAGACCGATGCCGGTCTTCATCAGCCGCGACATGAAGCGGTCGCTCTCCGGCTTGCGCGGCCAGACTCCTTCGTTGAGCCCGCCGATGACCAGCGTATCGACATCCTGCAGCCGCGCCTCGAGTGCACCCCAGATGGCGATGTTCCTGTCGGTGCCTTGCGCCGGCTTGACGGTCTCGGGCGCGATCAGCGCCTCCATCACATCGGGCCATTCGCTCGCCGCGAACGACAGCGAGGCCGAAGCCGCGACCAGCCCGCGCAGCAGTTCGGCGAGCTTTTCGCCGGCGTCGCCGGCATAAAGTTCGCCAAGGCTGCCATCAGCGGAACGGCCGAGATTCTCCAGGGCAACGACGCTGGCTTCGACCAGCGCGGCAAGGTCAGCTTCCGCCTGGCCGCGAAAGACCGAAAGCGGCGCCAGCGCTTGCTTGAGACGCCCAAGCAAATTCCGCGCGCCTTCGATGGAGCGCACGGTCAGGCGGGCAAACCAGAAGGGCGGTCGGCTATCACCGCCGAGCCCGGTGAGGCGGGCCTCGAAAAGGTCCGGCAGCGAAGCGATGTCGGGGCGGCCGGTGCCGCCGCGCAGCGCCACCAGCTCTACCAGTTCCGCCGCGTGGCGCACATCGGACCTCTCCAGACCAAGGCCGAGTAGTGGATGCTTGAGCAGCGACAACAGGCCGACCGGATCGCCCGGCCGGAACACCGCTTCGAGCGCCAGCCTGAGGAGGCTGGCTGCCGGGGTGTTGGAAAGCGGCGTGCCGCCGGAATCGTCGGCAACGACACCGAAGCGCTTGAGCTCCACGCTGACGCGGCGTGCCAGCGCGCGGTCACCGGTGACGAGCGCCGCTCTCCGGCCCGGTTCTTCGACCGCACGCTTGAGCGCGACGGCGATGGCGACTGCCTCATCGCGCTCGCTGGCCGCTTCGAGCAGCGTCACGTCGGCGAAAGCGCCGGCAATATCGGGCGCCGAAAACCCGTTTCGCGTCTCGGCCCACAATTCGGTGGTCTCGGCCGGCCGCAGCGCCTCGCCGACAAGGGCCGCGCGGAGCCCAAGCTTCGGCTCGGCCGCACCGATCTCCTCGACATCGCCGCGTAGCACGCCGATCTTGCCGATCAGCTTCGCCAGGCCGTATTGCGGATGGCCAAGCACGGCTGGACGCGCGCCGGGTGCGACGAGCGCCTGGAAGGAGGCTTCGTCCAGCATCCGGTCGAGCCCGGGCAGTACGATGGCGCCGCCGGAGAGGCCGGCAATGGTCGCAAGCAGCTCCGCCGTGGCGGGGATGGAGCCGGTGGACCCCGCGGCTATGACCGGCCCGGCGGGCGGATTGCGCCGCAGCCGCGCCGCTTCGGCACGGATCAGGGCGCTGCGATGCGCGGCCGGGTTGGAGCGGTCGTTCTCTTCGAGGAATCTCGGCCAGGCATCGGTGACGATGCCGAGGAATTCGAGCGTCACCTGCCACCATCCGGCAAGGTTCCCGCTCACCAGGCCGGCGAGTTTGGCCCAGTCGGTGCCTTCCGTCTCGATCTCGTCCATCAGCCCGGCCAGATCGCGCGCCAGCCAGATCGCGTCGGCGGTGGAGGCCGGGACGACGATCTCCTCGGCGAAGAGGGCCGCGACATGGGCGGGCAGCCGGCGTTTCCACGCCCGCACCAGCGGCGTCAGCAGTAACAGCCGCTCGGTGGCGGCGATGGGTGGCGCGAGATCGATTGCCGCGGTTGGCTCGGCATCGAACGCGGCCTCATCCTCGTCGAATTCGCCCAGCGGTCGGATCACCGGCAGGATCGCCGAACCGCCGCCGCCACGCGCCTTCAGGCTGTCGACGAAGACGCCGCGCAAGGCACGTGCGGCGCGGCGCGTCGGCACATAGATGGTGACATCGGCCAGGGCGAGCGGGTCGCCTTCGAAACGAAACCCGGGGACAAGACGGCCGTCAAGCAGCGCCTCGGCCAGCGTCGGCAGAAACGGCGCTCCAGAGGGAATGGAGAAAACGCGGCTTGAGCCGCTCATTGCGACCCGATGAGTGCACCGGCCACCGCGTCTTCGGCGAGCGGAATGGCATCGGGCGTGCCGACGGTTATCCAGTGGCCATGCATCGGCATGCCGAACAGGCGGCCGCCGGCAATCGCCTTGTCGAAATAGGCATTGATCGAATGCGGTTCGGCTGGTGCGTCCTTGAACAGGCGCGGGTGGATGATCGCGGCGCCGGCATAGATCAAGCCGGCAGGATCGCCTTTTGAACGCCGCAGGGCGCCATCCGGCGCCACCAGGAAATCGGTGCTGCCACAGTGTCCTGTCGCCCGGTGGAGATCCGCCAGCATCAGCAGAATATCCATTTTCGCGCCGTTCCATGCAAGGGCAAGCCGCCCGAGATTGAGCGGGCCGTGGTCGATCCAGAATGTATCGGCGTTGAGGATGTAGAACGGCTCCCGGCCGAGCTCCGGCAGCGCCTTGACGATGCCGCCGGCGGAATCGAGCAGCCGGTCGCTCTCATCGGAAATGACGATGCGCGGCGAGCGGCGATCGGCGACATGGGCGACGATCTGTTCGGGAAGATAATGGACGTTGACCACCGCCTTGCCGACGCCGGCCGCGGCCAGGCTGTCGAGGCCCCAGTCGAGCAGCGTCTTGCCGGCGATCTGGACCAGCGGCTTGGGGATGGTGTCGGTGATCGGCCGCATGCGCTTGCCGAGCCCGGCGGCAAGAACGATGGCGGTCTTCGGTCTTCTTGTCACAGCGCTCGTTCCTCCAGCAGCCCGTGCGCGCTGTAGAAATCCCGCAGGTCGGCGAGCGCGGGATGCGACAGCGCGCGCCTCAGATAGTCGCGGATGCGCGGCAGGTGCTTGAGATAATAGGGTTTGCCGTCGCGTTTTTCGAGACGCACGAAAATGCCCAGAATCTTGGAATTGCGCTGCGCGGCCATGATTGCATAGGCTTCGAGGAAGCCTGCTTCATCGAAGTCGCCCGCTGCATGACGCGCCGCGAGATAGGCATCGAGCGTCCGCTTCTCGATCTCGGGTGCCATGGTGACGCGGGCGTCCATGGCAAGCGAGGCGACGTCATAGGCGGCGGGCCCGATCAGCGCGTCCTGGACGTCGACGATGCCGAGCCGGTCGAGGCCGGACCGTTCGCCGCGCCAGATGATGTTGGGCGAGTGGAAGTCGCGCAGCATCAGCGTGTATTCGCTGCCTTGCAGCCGGTCAAGAAGCGCGTCCCATGTCCTGTGGTAGCCGGAACGCAGCGCGTCGCCCGCCGGGCCGCCCGATATCTCCGGCAGGTACCAGTCGATCAGCAAGTCCGCCTCGATCAGCATGGCGTCGCGATCGAAGGGCGGGACGTCATGAACGACGCCGGGAGCGGCCTCCATCCGGTGAGGCCAGGCCTTGCCATGCATCATGGCGAGCAGTTCGGCTGCCGCCTCGTAACGTTCGGCGACCGGCTCGCCATTGTCGGCGAGGAAGCCTTCCGAGCCCAGATGCTCGAGCAGCAGGAAACCCTGGTCGAGATCCTGCGCGTCGATCCTGGGCACCGCGACCCCGGCGGCTAGCAGCGCACGGTCGATGGCGACGAAGGCGGACACCGACTGCGCGGTGTGGGCGATCACCGCATAGGGTTTGCCGTCGCGCACGGGAGGGCCGAGCACCAGCCGCGGCGAGTTCATCAGCACGCGCGGCGCCTCGCCGGCAAGCGAGACGATCTCGTAGGAGCGGGCCGAGGCATCGCCGATGAAATGCCGGCGCCGCGCTTGCCCCCATCCGGCGCTCTCCAGAAAACCGCGCATGGCCAGCGAGCGCGCGACACGGTCGAAGGTCGCGCCTTGCCCCGACAGTCGGGCCAGCCGGCCCTCGCCATGCTGGACGAGTTCGATCAGCACCGCCGTCCTAGGTAGATAGCCGTCAGCCCGTTCCGGCCATTCGATAAGGGCTGCACCTTGCGCCAGCGCTTCCTCGAAGCCCAGTTCGTCCAACTCGGCCGCCGACGACAGGCGATAGAGGTCGAAATGATGGACCGGGATGCGCGTGTCGTAGCTCTGCACCAGGGTGAAGGTCGGGCTCGGCACTTCGAGACCGGCATCGTCGGCCAGCGTCCGGATGAGCGCTCTTGCCAGCGTCGACTTGCCGGCGCCGAGATCGCCCTTGAGCGCCAGCACGTCGCCCACGCGCAGAGCCAGCGAAAGATCCTCGCCCAGCCGCGCTGTCTGGGTCTCATCGGCGAGCAAACGCTCCAGCACCGGTTCCGTCATCGAGCGCGCTACTCGGCCGCTGCGCGGATACCCGGCATGTCGGGAAAGGTGCAGATGACGGTCGTGCCCTTATCCCTGCCGGTTTCGATGCGAACGGCGCCGCCATGCAGTTCGACAAAGCTCTTGACGATGGACAGGCCGAGGCCAGCGCCGCGCCGGCGACCGCCATTGGCGCGCGGCTCGAAGCGGCGGAACACCGAATCGAGCACGTCGGGCGGCATGCCGGGCCCGTCGTCGTGAACCGAGAACTCGACTCCGTCCGCCAGCCGGCGGCATGCCAGCCGGATGGTGCTGGCCTCCGGCGCGTAATTGGCGGCGTTGCTCAGCAGATTGTAGAGGATCTGGCGGATGCGGGTTTCGTCGCCATGGAAGGTCTTTGGCGCGGCGGCGGCGTCGACCGCGAGCCGGATCGAATGCTCCTCCAGCCGGTCGGCGACAAGCTCGGCGGCGGCCGCGATGGTGCGGTCGACATGCACTTCGGAAATATCGAGCTGCATGATGCCGGCATCGACCGTCGCCAGGTCGAGTATGTCGTTGACGATGGTCAGCAGCACCGATGAGGACGAGCCGACATGCTCGACATATTCACGCTGCTTCTGCGTCAAAGGGCCCGTCGCCGGCAGCGACAGCAACTCGGTGAAGCCGATGATGTTGGTCAGCGGCGACCGCAGTTCGTAGGACACATGCTGGACGAATTCGTTCTTGAGCTGGTCTGATTTCTCGAGCGCCTCGTTCCTGTCCTTGAGCGCGCGCTCGATGTGGACGCTGTCGGTGACGTCGACGAAGGTCATCATCACTTGCCCGTTGGGCAGCGGAATCACGGCGTAACGCAGCACGGTGCCGTTGTTGAGCTCGGTCTGGCCGTGGCGGTCGCGGCGCTCGTCGTCGAAACCGGTGATGGCGGCGACGAAGCCGGGCCAGGGGCTCTCGACCGCTTGCCGATCGGACAGCTCGCGTATGGCCGATACGTGCACATTGGGCTTGGCGGCTTCCGCGTCCAATCCCCACAGCGTGGCAAAGGCCGGGTTCGACAGCCGCAGCCGGCCGTCGGGGCCGAACACCGCGACGCCCTCGGCGAGGTTGTCGAGCGTTTCGCCCTGGACCCGAACCGCGGTGCGGTAGCGGCTTTCGAGATCCATCTTCTCGGTCAGGTTCTCGAACACCCAGGTGACGCCGCCCTTGGGTTGCGGGTTGGCGACGACACGGATCGTCTTGCCATCCGGCAGGTGCCACCAGTGTTCCTGCGATTCGACCGCACGATAGGCGCTGAGCAGGCCTTCCTTCCAGCGGCGCCACTCCGGCTGTTCGGCGATCTTGCCCTCGCTGCGCAGCCGGTCGAGCAAAAGGGCGTTGTCGGGCGCGCTGTGCAGGAAGCCGCTGTCGAGCCCCCACAGCTTCTGGAAAGCCTGGTTGAAGAAGCGCAGCTTCTCGTCGGTGTCGAAGATGGCGACAGCGGTGTTGAGCTGGTCGAGCGTATCGGCGTGGCTGCGCACGGTCCGCTCATATTCGCCACGGATAGCCTCGATGGCGCTGGTGTCGCAGGCAAGGCCGGCCGAACCGTCGGCGCCGGCAAAGTCGGTCACGGCGAACACGCGGCGGTCGCCTTCGATCACCGTCGAAAGCGACTGCTCGAATACCGGATGCGATTTGTGCTGCGTGGCGATGGCCTCGCGCGCCTGGCCGCCGAGGAATTCCTTGGCGTCACGCACGGCGGCTTCCGCGCTCTCGGCTTCGACCGCGTCGGCATAGGCCCGGTTGACCCATTTCAGGCGGCCATGCTCGTCACGCAGCCATGCCGGCATCTTCAGCGCCTCGAGCAGCCCGATCATCGTGTCATGATCGGTGGCCAGCCGCTGGTTATCGATCTTGAGCCGGGCCTGGCTGCGCTGCGTCTCGGAAAGCGAGACAAACCGCACCAGCACATGGGCCGCGCTCTTGCGGCCATGCACTTCCAGTGGAGCGCCGGCCTGGGATTCGATCACCAGGTCGAACGGCCTGCCTTTTTCGCGCAAACCCGCCACGGCATGTTCGAGTGCCGCCGCCGAACGCGGCATCAGCCAGCGGCCAAAAGCGAGGAACGCGGCCCGTTCCTCCGGCGCACCGCTTTCGGTCGGCAATGTGCCGATGAGTTCGGGTTTCTTGTTTTCCGAGGCCCAGACGACGACACGCTGATCGCGCAGGTTGAGCAGCGCTTCCGAACGCCGCAACGCCGCGCTGACGTCGGCGACGCGGCTTCTCAGCTCGACATTCTCCGCCGAGGTACGCGCCCGTTCGCGGATGAGAACGATGGCCGACAGGAATGCCGTACCCGTCACGCCGACGAACACTGCCAGCTGTACGACCTCGATGGTGCTGATCGAAAGACTGGCCACGGCGGCGCCGGCGGTCTGGGCATGCGCGACCGCGCCCGCCAAGGGGCAGGCGAGAGCGGAGCCGGCAAGAAACAATCCCGCACGGGCGCGCCATGAAAGGCGCTCGCCTCGCGGGGCGGAGCCCATGGTCCTCGACTCGTCATGGCCGCCGGAAACGGCCTTTCCCGCCTGAAGCGGGTTATCCCCCGGCATGTCTTGGTCCTCTTCGCCGCCTGAATGCAAGACCGCCCTGATGCGTACGCCGATCCTCGTCCCCGGATCCGCGAATCACAACAATAGCGCCTGCCGGAATCGGCGTGAAGAATCATTCGGTGCAAAAATAAAGCCGGGCGAAAAGTCAATCGCCCGGCGTCAATATCTAGTGGTAAATCCGGATTTGGTTAATAGCGGTAGTGTTCCGGCTTGAACGGACCCTGCGGTGTGACGCCGATATAGGCTGCCTGCTCGCCCGATAGTTCGGTCAGGCGGGCGCCGAGCTTGTCGAGATGCAGGCGCGCGACCTTCTCGTCGAGATGCTTGGGCAGCACATAGACCTGGTTCTGGTACTGCTCACCCTTGGTGAACAGCTCGATCTGGGCCAGCACCTGGTTGGTGAAAGAGGCCGACATGACGAAGCTCGGATGGCCGGTCGCGTTGCCGAGATTGAGCAGGCGGCCTTCCGACAGGAGGATCATCCGCTTGCCGTCCGGGAAGGTGATCATGTCGACCTGCGGCTTGACATTGGTCCACTTCAAATTGCGCAGCGACGCGACCTGGATCTCGTTGTCGAAATGGCCGATGTTGCCGACGATCACCATGTCCTTCATCGAACGCATGTGGTCGAGGGTAACGACATCCTTGTTGCCGGTGGTGGTGATGACGATGTCGGCGGTCGGGGCCGCCTCTTCCAGCGTGACCACTTCAAAGCCGTCCATAGCGGCCTGCAGCGCGCAGATCGGATCGACCTCGGTGACCTTGACGCGGGCGCCCGCACCCTTGAGCGAGGCCGACGAGCCCTTGCCGACGTCGCCATAACCGCAGACGACCGCGACCTTGCCGGCCATCATCGTGTCGGTGCCGCGACGGATGCCGTCGACAAGCGATTCCTTGCAGCCATATTTGTTGTCGAACTTCGACTTGGTGACCGAGTCATTGACGTTGATGGCCGGGAAGGGCAGCAGGCCCTTCTTCTGCAACTGGTAGAGCCGGTTGACGCCGGTCGTCGTCTCTTCAGTGACGCCGCGGATCGCCGCTTTCTGTTTGGTGAAGAAGCCCGGCGAAGCCTTCAGGCGCTTCTTGACCTGGGCGTAGAAGTATTCCTCTTCCTCGCTCTGCGGATTGGACAGCACGTCCTCGCCGGCCTCGGCGCGGGCGCCGATCAGGATGTACATGGTGGCGTCGCCGCCATCGTCGAGGATCATGTTGGAGAGGCCGCCATCGGCCCACTGGAAGATCCTGTCGGTGTAGTCCCAGTACTGCTCGAGGCTCTCGCCCTTGACGGCGAAGACCGGAATGCCGGCCTCGGCGATGGCCGCGGCGGCGTGGTCCTGGGTCGAGAAGATGTTGCAGGAAGCCCAGCGGATATCGGCGCCGAGCACCTTCAGCGTCTCGATCAGCACCGCCGTCTGGATAGTCATGTGCAGCGAGCCGGTGATGCGCGCGCCCTTGAGCGGCTTCTTGGCGCCGAATTCCTCGCGGCAGGCCATAAGGCCCGGCATTTCGGTTTCGGCGATATCGAGTTCCTTGCGGCCCCAGCCGGCAAGCGAGATGTCGGCGACCACATAGTCCTTGCTACCCGTCATGGCAGTGCTCCGATGCGAATTGTCATACTTGCGAATTGTTAGCGGATGCGCCGTGCCGGAAGACATTTCCAAGGGCGCGAATTGCCGGCCTGACTAACAGATCAGGCTTCGCGCGACAATGGGATATAAAGAAATCTTTATTCGTGCATGTCCTGGAGGGTCGACTTCGAGGTCAGCACTCCTCGCCAAAACGGGAGGCGACAAGCTGCTCCAGCGCATCCATGACCTCGAGCGCCTCGGGGCCGCTGGCGGTGACGCGAATCGAGTATCCCGGGCTGGCGGCCAGCATCATCAGGCCCATGATCGAGGTGCCGCCGACCTTGACGCCGTCCTTCTCGACATGGACTGAAGCGTTGAAGCCGCTGGCAAGCTGGACGAATTTCGCCGAAGCGCGCGCATGCAGGCCGCGCTGGTTGACGATCGGAAACTCCCGGACGATCTGGTCCTTGTCAGGCGACAGCGTGCTCATTTGCTGCTCAAAAGCTGGCTGGCGACGTTGATGTATTTGCGGCCCGCGGCCTGCGCTTCGTCGAGCGCTGCCGCCATGTTATCGCCCTTGCGGATCGACGACAGCTTGATCAGCATCGGCAGGTTCATGCCGGCGATCACTTCGGTGCGGCCGGACTCCATCACCGAGATTGCAAGGTTGGATGGCGTGCCGCCGAACATGTCGGTCAACACGATCACACCTGCCCCCGTATCGACACGGGCGACCGCATCGACGATGTCGCGGCGACGCTGCTCCATATCGTCGTCGGCACCGATCGCCACGGTTTCGAAATTGTCTTGTGGCCCGACGACATGTTCGACGGCATGTCTGAACTCGGTGGCCAGTTGACCGTGCGTTACAAGCACGAGTCCGATCATTCTTTGGTGGCTCCCGTCATCGCCGCTTCACAGGCGCATTTTATGCTCGCCAGCCAATCCAGGCGGCGGGAGCGCTATCTTGTCGACGCGAGGCCCGTTGACAAGCCCAAAATTGCGCCGGCCCATGCCATTTTGACGCATTGCAGCAAAAAACCCAGGGCGGATCATAGAAAAGGCGCGATCGACAGCCGCGCCATCACGGCGGCCAAGGCGGCGGCGACATTGCGTTCGGCCAGATCGATGCGCGCCACCGCGCAGCCGGCGATCTTGTCGCTGGCATCCTCTTGGAAGCGTGCGATTTTGACTGCCGGCAGCAGCCGCACATGCAGGTCGACGACGCAGGCCGGCTCGAATGGCAGGGGTCGTGGCCCAAGCCGTGGAACTTCGGCCAGGCCCTTGATGGTGGCGGGTGCACGGCACACCAGCCGCCCCGCATGGGCTTCGACAAAGAGCTGATCGTCGCCGACGAGCCGGGAGAACAATCCGCGTTGCAGGCAATGGTCGATCAGCGTAAGTGCCAGCGTTGTCTTGCCCGACCCGGGTGAGCCGGTGATGAGAATGCCGCGCTCGCCTATCAGCAGTGCCGTCGCATGAATGTTCTCAGGCCGCACGGCGCAATCCATAACGATCGGCGATCATCCCTCGGCCGGCAGCGTCACGACGAAGCGTGCGCCCTTGATCTCGCCGGGCTTGGTGCCGGGAATGTTTTCGGCGGTCAGCGTACCGCCATGGGCCTCGACGATCTGCCTGGAGATCGACAGGCCAAGGCCCGAGTTCTGGCCGAACGCCTCGCCGGCGGGCCGGTCGGTGTAGAAGCGTTCGAAGATGCGGTCGATGTTGTCGGCGCGGATGCCGGGACCATTGTCGTCGACGGTCAGGATGTTGAACTTGCCGGCGCGCGCCAGCGACAGGCTGATGTGGCCATGGTCCTCCGGCACGAAGGAGCGGGCGTTCTCGATCAGGTTGGTGATGACCTGGCCGATGCGCAGATCATGGCCGACGACGACATAGCCCTTGGCGCCCTGCGGCAGCTTGGCAACCTTGAGCTCGATCTCGACCGCCTTCTTGTTGCGCGTCGTTTCACGCGAAACAGCGACGAGGTCGGTAACGAATTTCTTCAGGTCGACGGTTCCCGCGTCCTCGCGCGCCAGTTCGGCGTCGAGGCGGGAGGCATCGGAAATGTCCGTGATGAGACGGTCCAGCCGTTTGACGTCATGCTGGATGATCTCCATCAGACGCGCGCGTGAGGTGTCGTTTTTCGCCAGGGGCAATGTTTCGACGGCGCTGCGCAACGACGTCAGCGGGTTCTTCAGCTCATGCGAAACATCCGCGGCGAAACTCTCGATCGCCTCGATGCGCGCATAGAGCGCGTTGGTCATGTCGCGTACGGCGATCGACAGATTGCCGATCTCGTCCTGGCGGTCGGAAAAGTCGGGGATTTCCTCGCGGCTCTTGACGCCGCGCCTGACCCGCACGGCAGCGGCTGACAGCCGGCGCAGCGGGTTGGCGATGGTGGAGGCCAGGAGCATCGACAAGATGGCCGTGACCAGCGCCGCGATGCCGAAGACGCGCAGGATCGCCTTGCGTTCCGCCGCGACGATCTTGTCGATATCGCCGCCTTCGGTCGACAGCATCAGCACACCGAGAACCGCGCGAAAACGCTGGATCGGCACCGCCACCGAGACGATCTGCTCGCCCTGTTCCGAGACGCGTACGATGGTCGACGGGCTGCCGGTCAGCGCCTTCACCACTTCCGGGAAGGCAGCGCCATTGCCGCCCGGCTGCTCGTGATAGACCGGCAGGTCGGTGTTGCGGAAGAAGTCGAAGATGAACTTCTGGATGCGCTCGACAAGGTCCGGCTCTTCCTCGTCCACCGGCGGCAGGTCGTAGCGCAGGATCTGACCGCGCGAATAGAGATGGCGCGAATCGAGCAGCAGGTTGGCGTCGCGGTCATAGATGCGGGCGCGGGTGCGGGTCGGCGAGATCAGTCGCCGCAGCACCGGCGCCACGCGCTCGGGATTGATCGGAAAATCGAGGTTGTCGAGCTGGTCCGAGCCAGGCCCCAGGCTTTCGCCGGCCTGCAGCTCGAGCAGCTTTTCCGGGTCGATGCTGATCGAGTCCGTCTCGACCGTCGCCGACGCCGCGATCGCCCCGGCGATGATCTCGCCTTGCGTCATCAGGCTTTCGACGCGCGCGTCGATCAGCCCGTCGCGGAAGGTGTTGAGATAGAGGATGCCGGTGACGAGCACCGCCAGGCCGGCAAGGTTGAGGAAGAGGATGCGCCGCGTCAGGCTGGAAAAGATGTGGTGCCCGAGGAACCGGCGCATCGGTACCGTGATTTTCGACACGAAGGAAGGCATGATGCGCGACGGCCGCCTGGCGGCGCCCGTCGGCCTGCTTCGCTGTGCTTCCACTGCCATCGAATAGCAGCTCCCGCTAGTCCCAGGTTTGAAATATGTCGCAGCCCCAAGCCGGAGGCCGCTTTTGCTCGACATACATCAAATTACGCTTCGCGGAACCGATATCCGACTCCGTAAAGGGTTTCGATCATCTCGAAGTCGTCGTCGACAGCCTTGAATTTCTTGCGCAACCGCTTGATGTGGCTGTCGATCGTGCGGTCATCGACATAGACCTGCTCATCATAGGCCGAATCCATCAGAGCATCACGGCTTTTTACCACACCGGGACGTTGCGCCAGCGAGTGCAGGATCAGGAACTCGGTGACGGTGAGCGTCACCGGTTCGCCCTTCCAGGTGCAGGTATGGCGTTCCTGGTCCATGACGAGCTGGCCGCGCTCGAGCGAGCGGGCCTGCTGGCTCGGCGCTTTTGCCGCGGCCTCGCGGGCGCTGGCCCGCCGCAATACGGCGCGTACCCGCTCGACAAGCAGGCGCTGCGAGAACGGTTTGCGGATGAAGTCGTCGGCGCCCATCTTGAGACCGAACAATTCATCGATCTCGTCGTCCTTGGAGGTAAGGAAGATCACCGGCAGGTCGGATTTCTGGCGCATCCGGCGCAGAAGCTCCATGCCGTCCATGCGCGGCATCTTGATGTCGAGGATGGCGAGATTCGGCGGCCGGGCCGCCAGGCCTTCCAGCGCGGACGCACCATCCGTATAGGTCTCGACACGATACCCCTCGGATTCGAGGGCGATCGACACCGACGTCAGAATGTTGCGGTCGTCATCGACAAGCGCGATTGTTGCCATTTCAAGCGGCTCCCTCATGAGCTGTCCCTTCTGTCGTAGAGAAGGGGCTTTTGCAGGACAAATTAGGTACAAAATGTGGCATAGGCCTTGTCCGCTGTCACGAGCGGCGTGCCGGCGGCCACAATTCTACCTCGACACCGATTGGACGAACGAGCACCGCCAATCCTTTGGGCAACCACCGAACTTTTTGCATATATAAACGATTTAAACAACTTTCAAAATATTTAAATCGATTAAATATTTGATATCATTTGCCTTTTCTGGTTCTGACGATCTAGCCTGCTTAGTAGGTGTGCCGGAAATATGCCGGCAAAGATGCGGCAAATCTTGAGAAGGGTCCCCAAATGTCGGAATTCGGCAAACGCAATCCTGCCTGCGCGATCGATCGTATCGGTCTGAAAACCTCCGGCACGGTGCGCTATAATTTCGGTGCGGCCGCCCTCTATCAGGAATCGATCCGGCGCGGTGAAGCCCGGCTGACCGCGCATGGCGCGCTTGTCGCCGAGACCGGCCAGCACACCGGTCGCTCTCCCAAGGACAAGTTCGTCGTTCGCGACGGCGCCACCGAACCGCAAGTCTGGTGGGACAACAACAAGGCGATCTCGCCGGCCCAATTCGACGTTTTGCTCGCCGATTTCCAGGCCCATGCCGCGGACAAGGACCTTTACGTGCAGGATCTGGTCGGCGGTGCCGACGCCGAGCTCAACCTGCGCACCAGGGTGATCACGGAATTTGCCTGGCACTCGCTGTTCATCCGCAACCTGCTCATCCGTCCCGACGCGGCCGAACTCGAACAGTTCGTGCCCGGGATGACCATCATCGACCTGCCGTCCTTCCGCGCCGATCCCGCCCGTCACGGCAGCCGCACCGAAACCGTGATTGCCGTCGACCTGACGCGCAAGATCGTGCTGATCGGCGGCACCTCCTACGCCGGCGAGATGAAGAAGTCGGTGTTCACCATGCTCAACTACCTCCTGCCGGAGAAGGGCGTGATGCCGATGCACTGCTCGGCCAATGAGGGACCGGCCGGCGATGCCGCCATCTTCTTCGGCCTGTCGGGCACCGGCAAGACCACGCTGTCGGCCGATCCGTCGCGCACTTTGATCGGCGACGACGAACATGGCTGGGGTCCGCATGGTATCTTCAATTTCGAAGGCGGCTGCTACGCCAAGACCATCAAGCTGTCGGCGGAAGCCGAGCCGGAGATCTTCGCCACCACGCAGCGCTTCGGCACGGTGCTGGAAAACGTCGTGCTCGATGCCGACGCCGTGCCGGACTTCAATGACGGCCGGCTCACCGAAAACACACGCTGCGCCTACCCGCTCGACTTCATCCCCAATGCCTCGAAGACCGGACGCGCCAATCACCCGAGGAACATCATCATGCTGACCGCCGACGCTTTCGGTGTGATGCCGCCGATCGCTCGGCTGACGCCGGCGCAGGCGATGTATCATTTCCTCTCCGGCTACACGGCCAAGGTGGCCGGCACCGAAAAGGGCGTGACCGAGCCCGAAGCGACCTTCTCGACCTGTTTCGGCGCGCCGTTCATGCCGCGCCATCCCTCGGAATACGGCAATCTGCTGCGCGAGCTGATCGCGCGCCATGGCGCCGATTGCTGGCTGGTCAACACCGGCTGGACCGGTGGCGCCCACGGCACCGGCAAGCGCATGCCGATCAAGGCGACGCGCGCGCTTCTCGCCGCCGCCCTCGACGGCTCGCTGAAGGCAGGCGCGTTCCGCACGGATGCCAACTTCGGCTTCGAGGTGCCGATGGCGGTGCCTGGCGTCGACAGCGCCATTCTCGATCCGCGCTCCACTTGGATCGACAAGGCTGCCTACGACCGGCAGGCGACAAGGCTGGTCGGCATGTTCGCCGTCAACTTCGAGAAATTTGAAAGCCATGTCGATGCAACCGTCATGGGCGCGGCGCCCCGCATGCAGGAAGCCGCCGAATAGGCGCCGGGCAGAACATCGATGTCGGACCGCATGCCGTCAGCCGTCGGTCGAGACGGTGACGGATTTCCACACCTCGATTTCCTGCTGGAGACGCTCGATTTTGTCCGACACGAGCTTGAGGGCATCGCTGCCAAGCAGAAGCTGCGGCGGCGGGTCACTGGATTCGACCAGGCCTAAAACGGCGGCTGCCAGTTTGTCGGGGTCACCGAGCTGCTTGCCGCTCTTTACCTGTCGCGCCTCCCGTATCGGATCAAAAAGTGCGTCATAGTCGGTGATTGATCTCTCTGTGCGGACCATTGATCGCCCAGCCCAGTCCGTCCGGAAGGAGCCGGGGCAGACCGCGGTCACGCGGACGCCGAACGGGGCCATTTCCGAACGCATCACTTCCGATATGCCTTGGAGCGCAAACTTGCTGCCGCAATAGTAAGCGATGCCCGGCATGGTAATCATGCCGCCCATCGACGTGACATTGACGATGAATCCACGACGTCGCTCGCGAAACCGGGGGAGGAAAGCCTTGGCGACGGCGACAGCGCCGAAGACATTCACGTCGAACTGACGCCGCATCTCTTCGATCGGCGACTCTTCAAGCACTCCCTCGTGGCCGTAGCCGGCATTGTTGATCAGCACGTCAATCGGTCCATGTTCGTTCTCCGCCTGCCTGACGACGTCGGGTATGATGTCGAATTCCGTTACGTCGCACAGTACCGGTCGAACTGCGGGGAGAACGTCGGCGAGCGCTGCGCGTGATGTCTCCGAGCGAACGGCGCCAACCACCGTATGGCCGATCCGGATAGCGGCAGAAGCTATGGCCAACCCGAAGCCGGAATTCGCGCCGGTGATAAAGAAGGTTTTCTGTGACATGACCCGCAAGCTTTCCTTGATTGGTGATGGATTGACAAATATTATGAGCAACCCAGCGTTTCGATTGCGGATTCCCTGAATTTGTTGCCAAATCCTATTGCCGCCAAACACGAACGATCCAGACGAGACGAGCTGGTCGAGTTGGCCGGAGCTCTCGCCCCTCGTCACGGCTATAATCCGACCGCGTTCAACCGCGTCCGCATACTCAGGACGGAAGCCGTGCTTCACGACGTCCCGGTCCTCTATAAGCCAGGCGCGGTGTTCGTATTACAGGGGAGCAAGCAAGGCATCCTCGAAAGGGAAATCTACCTCTACGACGAGGAACACTATCTGGCGGTTTCGGTGCCCGTTCCATTCCGCATGAAATCGACGGCCAGTCCGGAGCGACCATTGCTTGCGGTCTATGTTGAGTTCGATATGCAGATGGCAGCCGAGCTCCACATGCAAGCGCAGATGCATGCCGGACCGGCGAGCGGCAGACCGCGAGGTCTCGTTTCAAGCAGGATGGCCCCCGAAATGGAGGATGTCCTGCTGCGCCTTCTTGTGGCGCTTCGCAGCCCCGTTGAAGCTCTCGTCCTTGGTGACGGCATTCTGCGCGAACTGCATTACCGGGTGCTGGTCGGCCCGCAGGGCGGTGCAATGATCGCGGCACTGCAGCAGAAAGGCACGTCCGGAAGGATCATCCAGAGCCTGGCCTGGTTGCGACAAAACTACAGTTCTGAAATTTCGATCGGCGATCTGGCAAAAGACGTGGGCATGAGCGTTCCTTCCTACCACGTCCATTTCAAGAGCCTGACCGGCAACAGTCCAATGCAGTACGTGAAAGCGATACGGCTCCACGAAGCACGATTGATGATTGCAAGCCAGAACAAGACGATCGCAGAGGTCGCGGCTTCGGTGGGCTACGCGAGCCCGTCTCAATTCAGCCGCGACTTCAAACGGCATTTCGGGCGCACGGCGTCGGAAGAGACGAAATGGGTCCGTCGCCATCTTGGCGAAGCCGCCTGGGTATCGTGATCAGGATCATCATATTTGAGTTAGGGGCTGGGCTTTCGATCGGGCCTTTTCTTTTTCGGTCCGCCGCGCCATGACTGCGGCATGCCGATCGACGACGACATCATCATATCGGGCGAAGCCGTGATCCACCCGGGCGACCTGCACGAGGATTTCATCCGCTCGTCCGGTCCCGGCGGCCAGAACGTCAACAAGGTGGCGACGGCGGTGCAGCTTCGCTTCGACGCGCAGAACGCGGAGGGCCTGTCCGAGCGCGTGCGCGAGCGGACCATAAAACTTGCCGGCCAGCGCGCCACCAAGGACGGTGTCATCGTCATCGAAGCCGGGCGCTTCCGAACCCAAGAACAGAACCGCGCCGATGCGCGGGCGAGGCTCACGGCACTGGTCGCCAAGGCCGCCGAACCACCGCCGCCGCCGCGCAAGAAGACACGGCCGTCGAAAGGCGCGGTTGAGCGACGGCTGAAGAGCAAGGCGGGACGCGGCACGATCAAGAAGCTGCGCGGCCGGGTGGAGAACGATTAAGCACCACACCAGGCGCGTGTACAAAACGGCTTCCCATTTCGCATCGCAGATGCGAGGTTTCCCCATTGCCACAGCAAGGGAGACCTAGAGATGGGTATGTTCGATTTCGTCAAGAACGTCGGCAAGAAGCTCGGCATCGGCGGCGACGAAGAAGCCGCACCCACCGCCGACACGCTCAAGAAAGAGCTCGATTCACACAAGCTCGGTACCGATGGCGTGCAGGTCGCCGTCCAGGGCGATACGGCGGTGCTGAAGGGTGTGGTCAAGGACCAGTCGATCTTCGAAAAGGCGGTCATTGCCGTCGGCAACACATTGGGCGTCTCCAAGGTGCAGGCTGACGAGTTGCAGGTCGCGCCGGCTTCCGGCACGGCGGCCCCTGCCAAGGAGCCGACCTTCTACACCGTCCAGAAGGGCGATAATCTCTGGAAGATCGCCGAAAAGAGCTATGGCAAGGACCAGGGCGCCAAGAACACGGTCATCTTCGAGGCCAACAAGCCGATGCTGACCCATCCCGACAAGATCTATCCGGGCCAGGTCCTGCGTATTCCCGAGCTTGGCTGAGCCACAGGGCAGAAATCAGTGCGCCGTGCGTCCGAAAGGCCGCGCGGCGTTGCATTACCAGCGGCGCTTCGTCTTATTCGTCAACCGCCATTGGCGAATGGAAAGACGAATTCGGCGCGCGGCATCTGGCAAAAACCACGACGGCTTTCGGGTCGCCGTTTTCGTCCGCTGGTGGCATGCTGGGCTCCGAACCATTCACATGAGCCAAATCCATGCTCGTTCTGCCCAAGGGCGTACGCCACATGCCGGCCCAGCTGTCCCGCGCCGTCCAGGAGGCGCTGGTCGAGGAGGTGAGGAGCATCGTCCAGCAAGCGCCGCTGTTCGTGCCGGCCATGCCGCGGACCGGCAAGGAGATGAGCGTGCGCATGACCAATTGCGGTCCGCTCGGCTGGGTCACCGACAAGGAACGCGGCTATCGCTACCAGCCGACGCATCCACTGACCAGAGAGCCTTGGCCGCCCATCCCCGACAGCCTGCTCGACCTGTGGCGGCAGGTGTCGGGTTATCCGAATCCGCCAGAGGCCTGCCTGGTCAATTTCTACACGCCTGATGCGAAGATGGGCCTGCATCAGGATCGCGACGAGGCCGATTTCTCGGCGCCCGTCGTCTCTGTCTCTCTGGGTGACGATTGCCTGTTCAGGGTCGGCCAGACAACGCGCGATGGCGCTACCAAATCGTTCAGGCTGAAAAGCGGCGATGTCGTCGTGCTTGGCGGCGAGGGTCGCCTTGCCTTCCATGGCGTCGACCGCATCTACCCTTCGACCTCGGCGCTGCTCAAAAACGGCGGCAGGATCAATCTGACGCTGCGGCGGGTGACGAAGCCCGATGAGGCCTCCAAATAAGCCGATCTTAACGCGCGTCCCCTATCAAGACTGCCAGGTCTTGGAAAACAGCGCAATGGCACCAGTCAACCAGACTGCCCCCTTTCGATCCGATATCCGTTTCGCGGCACTTGTGCTGTGCACCGGGATTCTGATCGGGCTGCGTTATCACCTGGGATTGTGGACATCCGACGAGCGCGGCTTGTCCGTGGTCAGCCACGGAATGCCCTATTGGGACTTCACAAACCTGTGGGCGGGCGGACGCATGGCGCTCGACGGGCATGTCGCGTTCCTGTTCGATATGGACAGCTATCGCGCAACCCTGCGGCGGATGTTTTCGCCAGACCTTCCCAACCAGGAGTGGAGCTACCCGCCCAGCATCCTGATTTTCGGCGCGCCGCTCGCGCTGCTGCCGATATTTCCCGCCTATCTCGTGTGGACCTTGGGCACGGTCTTTTGTCTCTGGCTGGCCCTCCGGCCGCTGCAACTGGGCAAGGCTGCCGAAGCAGCCATCCTCTTTTGTCCGGCCGTACTGATCGACGCGGCCTTCGGCCAGAACGGCGCCCTGACGACGGCCTTGCTCATCGGCGGATTGGCGGCGGTGCCGAAGCGGCCGGTCCTGGCAGGGCTGCTCTTCGGCCTGCTGACGGTAAAACCGCATCTCGGCATACTGGTGCCGTTCTGCTTGCTGGCGATTGGCAACTGGCGCGCCATTGTTGCCGCCGCGCTGTCGTCGTCGGCCCTGTTCGTCCTGACCGGCCTGCTGCTTGGCTCCGAGGTCTGGACGCTGTTCTGGACCGAGACCCGTCCCCTGATGACGGCGATTCTCGAGGCTCCCTACCCGCAGCCCTATCAGTCGAATGCGGCGACCATGTTCTTCCTGGCTCGTGCGTCCGGTCTGGGACTGACTGCGGCCTATGCGCTGCAAGCCATTGCGACGGTCGCGGCGATCGCAACGGCGATCTGGACCTGGTTGCCATGGCGGCGGGTCGAGCATCGCGAACGGGTCGTGCTCACCGCCGTGCTGGCAACGCTGGCGACGCCTTACGGCTACAGCTACGATACGATCGGCCTAGCCGTTGCCGTCGCCTATCTGTTCTCGACGCGCAACGCCATGCCGAGGATTTTTCTGGCACTGATCTGGCTATACCCGGCTATCGCGCATCTGGTGAACAATGCCGGGCTTGGCATCGGCGTGCTGGTACCGCTGTTCCTGTCGGCATGGATGCTTGCCGACATAATAGCCGGCGAGCGCGGGCCCACGGTTGGCGGCACGCCAGGCATCGACATGCCGACGTAGGACGCTTGGTTGCGATACCTATTGGCGAGCTTTGACGTCGGCGCGGATGAGCAGGGTCACCGACCCGTTCTGAAGCAGCGGGCGGTAATCCGCCAGGCTCTTGGCGATTGCGATATTGTCCCTCAAAGGTATTGGCGCACGCGGCTCCGCCGTCCCGTCGTCGACCACAATGTCGGGCCGTTTCGCGGCAAGTTCGCCGGCGATCGCCGCGGTATATTGCTGGCGCAAGGTCTCCAGATCCAGCCGTTGGGCAGGGTCCTGCGCCAACCCGATGAGGATCTCGGCATCACTGACCATCCAGGCGGAGGGGTTGCGTGCCACGACACGGGCGCCAGTCATCCGGGCGAGCGGATTGCCGGCCTGCAGCCGCGAGCCGATCGACATGAAGGTTGGATGGTCGATTACGCGGCTGACGGCGACCGCCGCGGCGTCGAGACCGCCGCGTGGCTGAGTGAATGCCAGACCTTGTTGCGCCACGACCAATTTCACGATCGAAAACAGCCCAAGCGCGGCCCCAAACATGGCCGGCAGGGGCAGGCTTCGCAATGGTTTCAACCTGATAGACTGCAGCATCAATGCCAGGACGCCGACTGTCAGGAACGGCAGCGCCTGATACGTCCACCCCTTGCCCATGATGACGAAGGCAGGGACATAGGCCGCTCCAGCCAAAAGCAGTATTTGCGCATCGCGATGGGGCCGACCGGGATAAGCCATCACCAGTGTGGCCCCTGCCATGGCCGCGAACATAGGGATAGGCCATAGCATCAACATGTCCATGACCGGCATCCGCATCGGCAAATAGACTTGACGCAACAAGGGCAGCACCTCGGCGAAGAAAGGCTGCATGAAAACAGCGAGTGCGATCAGATAGCCAACGGTCAGAATACCACCGACCACACTCTCGGTCGTAAAAAGCGGACGCAGCGAGCGTCGCTGTAGCGCAATCACAAGGGCCGGCAGCGCCAGAGCCAGCACGCTGTAGGGTGGTTTGATCATCACGAAGATACCGGCGCCGACACCGGCAACCATCCGCTCGGCGATGCTGCCGGCACGAAAATCCGCCGTTCGATCACGTGCCGAAAGCAATGCCAGCCACGGCAGCAAGGCGATCACGGCAATCTGCTCGCGCTGGCCGAAATCCGGCGGAAACAGGAACAGCACGACAAACACCGCCGCCGGAATGATCCAGACGCACCGCTTCAGAACCTCGTCGGTCCGTGCAAGAATGCGAGCCGAAAAGCAGACGGAAGCAGCCGCGAGTGCCGCCACGCCCACACTCACCCAAAATTCCGCCGACAGCCCGGTCAGGCGTTCCATGGCGAGGAAAGGCAGATAGAGCCAGGTTGAAAAAGGTGGATTGCCCTCGGCGATATCGACGTAAAGGCGTTCGCCGTTGAGGACACGGTCGCCAACCGTCAGCAGCCAGGACACGTCGACATTGCTCGGCACCACGATGAGCGAGACGACGACCGCATAAATGGTGATCAACAGCGTTGCGACAACCGGCCCGACAAGTCGAAATACAGCCTTGCTGGATTTCAAGCTCGCCGGCTTGCCCTGAGCAACGAGCGGGGCATTCATGCAAATGGCTTTCATCACCGGAACAACCAGTATCGGTGAGTTTCTAGCAGCCAGCAGTTAAGGGCGTTCTAACCTGGCGGTTGAACGCCATTTGACCGCTACAGATTGCACGGCGCGTCGCTATCGGCCTGGATGCTTGCCGGGATCAGGGCCGCGAACGCGGGAACCGGCTGCAGGCGCGCCGATGCGGCGCCGGACCGGCGGAACGCTGATCCTGACCGTGATGTCCAGCATCATCTCTCCCACCGTCGGCGGGCAAGGTACGGTCTGCAAGAAGACCAGGGGCGACGGTCCCTCTGGCGGCTCGCGGCGGGTCGGTCCGCCGCGCCATGCTTTGCCGCGCCATGCCCTGGCGGGCGGCTCCTGCCGCAGCCGGCCGCTCTTGCGTCTCAGCCGCAACTGCTTGGCAAAGCCGCGCGACAGCCAGGCCAGCCTGCCGAAATCGGTTCGCGGCTTGGCCTGCAGCACCGCCGACCAGCGCGAAAGGCCGGTGAGGTCGGCCATGTCAAGCACGCGCGCCAGCACCCTGTCCGGCACCGCCGCGCCAATATCGAGCGCGAGGTAGGAGAGCGCCACCGCCGCGGCCACGGCAAGGCCACGCCTGGCGACAACGTCGAGGAACACGTCCCAGTCGACATCGCCGGCGCGAATGGCTACAGCGCAATCGACCAGCCAATCGCTGTGCGTGTGGGCGTCGAGCCCGCCATGCGCGATGGCGAGCGCGATGCGGTCCGCAGGCGACGGCACCAGCACGCCGACGCCGCTGAATTCGGCCGCCGCCGCTCGCCGCCAGATCCCTGGTCGTCCTCGTCGCTTTGCTGCGAACCGTCATAGGGCGGATCAAGCCTCGATTTCCAGTGCCGACAGTGGCTTTGAACAGCAGGCCAGGATGAAGCCATCATCGATCTCGTGATCGAGGATGCCGCCATTGTGGCTCATCTCGACGCTGCCGGAGACTTTCTTCACCTTGCAAGTTCCGCACAGGCCGAATTCGCAGGCCGCCGGTATCCGCACGCCCGAAGCACGCGCCGTCTGCAGCACGGTCTGGCCGGCGACACAGTCGGCGTCGACGTCCGAAAGCGCGAAGCGGATCGGCGTTGCGGCTTCGACGGGGACAGCCACACCGTCCTGCGCCGGCGCCGCGAATGGCGCCGGGATTTCCTCAACGGTCGGCGCGGCAAAGCTCTCCTGATGGTACTTTGCCATGTCGAAGCCGGCGGCTTCGAGCATGCCGCGCACGGCGCGCATGAAGGGATCGGGGCCGCAGCAGAAGATTTCGCGTTCGCGGAAATCGGGCGCCAGCAGTGGCAGCCGGATAGCGTCGATGCGGCCCATATGGCCATACCAGCCCTCGCGGCTCGACCGTTCCTCGATCATGAAGCCGAGCGACAGGCCCGGCATGTGGCCGCCGAGCAGCTCCAGCTCCTTGCGGAAGATGATCTCTTCCGGGCGCCGCGCGCAGTTGACGAAGCCGACATCGGTCCATGGCGCGCAGTCGTTCAGCCAGCGCAGCATCGACATCATCGGCGTCACGCCGGAACCGGCCGAGATGAACAGATATTTCGCCGCCGGATGGCTGTGCAGTGAAAAGTCGCCGCCTGGTCCATAGGCCTTGACGTGCGAGCCGGGTGCCAGGTGATCGAACATCCAGCGTGTGCCAATGCTGCCCACCTGCGCCTTCACCGTCACCGCGATCGAGAATGGCCGCGACGGTGACGATGACAGCGTATAGGTGCGCATCAGCGGCCCGTCCGGTGTCGGCAATTCCAGCGCCACGAACTGGCCCGGCTTGTAGCGGAACCAGGTCTGGTTGTCGGAGCGGAAGGTGAAGGTCTTCACGTCGGGCGCCTCGTCGGTGACGCCGGTCACTTCCAGCACCTGCAGCCTGTCGTTCCAGGGCGCCATCTGGTCGAGATGGCGATAGAGGCCGAGGTCCGTCATCGCATTCATCCTCTTGTCCCTTTTGTTCTGCGCATGCCCAAAACCGCCGTCTTTAGCGATATGCCTAGGCAACGCTGCGCAGGGCCGGCCGGCCGCCTTCGGCAAGCCGTGGCCCGATGAAGGACGCGTACCACTCGACGAACTGGATCACGCCGCCCTCATGCAGCTCCGAATAGGGGCCTGGCTCGTAGGCCGGCGACAGGATGCCGAAGGCGTTTTCCTCGACGATGCGGCGATCCTGGTCGTTGGTCTCGGTCCAGACATGGGTGAGTTCTGCGAGATCGTAATCGACGCCCTCGACCGCATCCTTATGCACCAGCCATTTGGTCGTCACCGCCGTTTCCGTGGCGCTGATCGGCAGCACCCGGAAGGTGACGGCGTGGTCGCCCAGGATGTGGTTCCAGGTCGTCGGATAGTGGTAAAGCAGCAACGAACCGATGCGGTTGGTTGAAACGCTGTCGGAAAGGTTCCTCTCGACCGCGCGCTTTCCCGTCATCGTATAGCTGACGGCATCGCGCAGCAGCGGTGCGCGGGTCGCGCGATACTGGCCGGCCGGATCGATGCGGAACTTGCTCGGCAGGCCGGCCGCTTCGCATTTCGCCCAGTGCGCCAGCATCTCCGGATCGCTGTCGGCGCCTTGCACGCCGGTCACCGTCGGTGCTTCCGGGAAGGTCTTGCAGAGTTCGGGATGATTGCCGGCGCAATGATAGCATTCGCGGTTGTTTTCCCAGACCAGCTTCCAGTTGCCCTTCTCGATGATGGTGCTCTCGAAGGCGACTTTTGCCTCACACAGCCGGTGCGGCAAAAGGTAGGGCTCGATCATCACCCGCATCGGCGCGAAGTCGGCTGGCTCCTTGGCCAGGCAGATGAAGACATAGCCGGCGACGCTTTCGCAGGCGACCGGCTTCAGCCCGAACTGGCTCTTGTCGAACCCATCGGCCATCTGGCGGGCGAACAGCAGCCGGCCGTCGAGCTCGTAGGTCCATTGGTGATAGGGACAGACCAGCTTGGCGGCCGTGCCCTTGTCGGAATTGCAGACGCGGCTGCCGCGATGGCGGCAGGAATTGTGGAAGGCGTTGATCTTGCCCTGCTGATCGCGCACCAGCACGACCGGATAATCGCCGATCTGCACGGTGATGAAGCTGCCCGGCTTGGGCAATTCGCAATCATGGCCGATGAACAGCCAGTCGCGATACCAGATCAACTCCATGTCCAGCTTGAAGTAGTCCGGGTCGGTGTAAAAAGGCTGTTCCAGCGAAAAGTCTTGTCTGCGGCTGCTCAAGAGCCTCAGCATGTCGTTGCGCGCGTCCATGTCCTGTCCTCAGTTTCAAGGACTGAACTGGTGGTGATTGAGGAAGGACTGGGCGCAGATCGGCGAAAAGCCGGACAAACACCATCCGCCTCTTGACCGCCCACCGCGATCAGTCGAGTTCTAGCGATCTCGGGCTGGTTTCCGGGCTCTGGAGTTGTCCTTGCGGACCATCGCGACACCTTCCCAGGCTTTAGCCCAGTGGTCTCCCGTTGCGACTTGAACTCCACCACCGTTGCGGGGGCAGCGCCGGAATCTGACCGGCTTCCCAATTCTCCGCTCCGTCGTCACGCAGCGGCACCTGAGATGCCTGATCTAATCACGACAGGCTTTGCGACATCGGCACGAAAGCGACATCGCATCCATGCGGCGCGACACGCATGCTGGATCGTCATGACAGGCTTGTAGCCGTTGGAATCGCCTTCTGCCGCCAAGCCGCGCCGGCACCGTCTTCGACCCCTTTGCCGGCAGCAAATAGGTTAACAGTTTCAAAAAGTGACTATTAGAGGAGTCTAAAATCGAACCGAACGGTTCGTTTCTGTTGACGGTGCGTGCAAGATGCTGTGAACGCCGAGCCTCCGACACAGTTGGTGATCAGGATGCTGTTTCAAGGTAACCAGCTGATATCACAAGAGAAAATAAGAGATGCGGAAAGCGCTGGTACAATTTCAAGTGGTGGAGTCATGGTCCACGCTGAACAACTTCGTGATTGGAAACGGCAAGGGTGCTCTCCCACATCGGGGCTGTCCGAACGACGCGATTTAATCCCAAGACACGCCGCTAGATGGACGGAAAAATACTGGAGTACCAAAATGAAAAAGATCATTCTCACTGCCGCCGCCCTTCTGGCTGTTTCCGGCAGCGCCTTCGCTGGTAGCGACAATTACGGTTCGAACGGCGCCAACCAGCCTGCTGCCGCGGTGGACAGCTCGTACACCGCTTCCACCTCCACCAAGACGTCGGAGCCGGGTGCTCAAACGCCTGCTCAGGGCAGCGATCGCAACCTCTTCGGCCGCTAACGGCCTGTCCCCACGGACGGCGGGCTTGCCCGCCGATCCGGTAGAATTCAAGAAATTCAGGAGTGTCTAAAATGAACAAGATCCTTATTGCCGCCGCCGCCGTTCTGGCCATTTCCGGCAGCGCTTTTGCCAGCGACAACTATGGCTCCAACGGTGCCAACCAGCCTGCCGCCGCGGTGGACAACTCGTACACCGCGTCGGTCGACAAGTCGGCTCCTGCCAGCCAGGAGCCCGTCCAGCACGGCGCCGATCGCAACCTGTTCGGCAACAACTAACATCTCTTCAAGCAAGGACGGCGCGCTCAGCCCGCCCCTTGAATTCGAAAAAATCGGAGTACCGAAATGAAAAAGATTGTTCTTACCGCCGCCGCTCTTCTGATTGCCGCTGGCAGCGCCTATGCCGGCAACGACAACGTTGGCGGCACCGACATCAACAAGCTGGCGACCGTCAACGTCGACACCTCGCATACGGGCTCGATCCGCAAGAGCGAATCGCCCGTCTACAAGCTGCTCAATTCGTCGGGCGACGTACAGAAGTCCGCCCCTCAGGGCGCAGACCGCAACCTCTTCGGCAACAACTAACCAGCCGTGGTAATATACAAAAGAGAGCGGCGGGCTTGCCCGCCGCTCTCTTTTTGCGTTGTCGAGACAGCTTGTAGTCTCAGGCGGCTTTTGCTTCCGCTTCCTGCAGGGCGAACGACCGTCCATTCGCATCGAAGATATGAAGATCTCCGGCATTGGCGGTCAGCCGCAGCGTCGAGCCGCGCTTGACCTCGACATTGCCCGGCAACTTGGTCACCAGCGGCAGGTCGGCACGGCCGATGTCGATATAGACCAGCTGAACCTCACCGAGCTGCTCGAGATAATCGACCGTCCCCTCGAACAGATAATCGCTACCACTGGCGATCGCGAGATCTTCCGGCCGCACGCCGAAGCTGACCGCCGCTCCCTTTGCCGAAGCAGGCGTCGCGATCGGTACCGTCGCCTTGCGGCCGCCGACATGACTGACGATGGTCGGATTGCCCGTCTTGTCGACCGTCGCCGGCAGGATATTCATGGCCGGTGAGCCGATGAACTGGGCGACGAAGAGGTTGCCGGGGTTCTTGTAGAGCTCCATCGGCGTGCCGACCTGCTCGATGTGGCCATCCTTCAGCACGACGATGCGGTCGGCCAGCGTCATCGCCTCGACCTGGTCGTGCGTGACATAGATCATAGTCGTGTTGGGCATCGATTCCTTGAGCTTGGCGATCTCGATGCGCGTGGCGACGCGCAGCGCCGCGTCAAGGTTCGACAGCGGTTCGTCGAACAGGAACACTTTCGGATTGCGCACGATGGCTCGGCCGATGGCGACACGCTGGCGCTGGCCGCCTGACATCGCCTTGGGCAGGCGGTCGAGATATTTAGTCAACTGCAGGATCTCGGCCGCCTGCCGTACCCGCTTGTCAATCTCGGCCTTGCTTTCCTTGCCGATCTTCATCGAGAAGGCCATGTTGTCGTAGACGGTCATGTGCGGATAGAGCGCATAGGACTGGAACACCATGGCGATGCCGCGCTTCGACGGCGGCACGTCGTTGACCACCTGACCGTCGATCCTGAGTTCACCCGAGGTGATTTCCTCAAGCCCGGCGATCGAGCGCAGCAAGGTGGACTTGCCGCAGCCCGACGGGCCGACGAAGACGATGAATTCGCCCGATTTGATGTCGAGGTCGATGCCGTGGAGAATGTTGAGATTGCCGTAGGACTTCTTCACTTGTCTCAAATTGACATCGGCCATTGATTTCCTCCAGTGATTCCTCGGATGTTTCAGCCTATGCGTCCGAACCAGGCGTCGTAACCGCCGAGTTCGACCGAACCGGTGCTCGCCTGCCCGGAAAACCCGTGTCCCACCAAAGGTTGCAGGGTTCGGTTGCCGAGGTCAACCTTCGTCGGCCTGGCGCCCAGATTGAAAACGCAGACGACCTCCTCATTGCCCGCCCGGCGGGTGAAGGCGACGGTGTCGCCCTCGCTTTCGATGAAGGTGATGTCGCCCTTTGCCAGCGCCGGATGGGCGCGGCGGAAGGCGAGAAAGCGCCGGTAATGCTCAAGCAGGGAGGTCTCGTCGCCTTGCTGCACGTTGACCGCCTGTGACAGATGCTTGGCCGGCACCGGCAGCCAGGGTTTTGCCGGGGAGAAGCCGCCATTCCTGGCGCCGCCATCCCACACCATGGGCGTGCGGCAGCCGTCGCGGCCCTTGAATTCCGGCCAGAAGCGGATGCCGTAGGGGTCCTGCAGATCCTCGAAGCGCAGGTCGGCCTCGCCGAGCCCGAGTTCTTCGCCCTGGTAGATGCAGACCGAGCCGCGCAGCGACATCAGCAATGCCGAGATGACCTTAAGATAGGCGGACGGGTCGGCTTCGTCGGCGGCCCAGCGCGAGGCCGGGCGCATCACGTCATGGTTGGAAAACGCCCAGCACGACCAGCCGTCGCTGGCGACCCTGCCAAAGGCTTCCAGCACCGAGCGCACCTTGGCGGCGCTGATCTTTTCCGGCGCCAGGAAGTCGAAGGAATAGCACATATGCACGCGCTTGCCGCCGGCGGTGTAGGCGGCGACCACGTCCAGCCCGCGCTGCGAATCGCCGACTTCGCCGACCGCGGCGGTCGCCGGATACTCGTCGAGCAGCGCCCTGAAGCGCTCGAGGAAAGCGAGGTTCTCCGGCCGGCTCTTGTCGTAGATATGATCCTGGTAGTTGTAGGGGTTGACCGCCGGCGCGGTCTGGTCGTTGCGGTCTTCCGGCGGCAGCGGCGGATTGTTTTCCAGCCCCTGGCTGTGGAAGTAGAAATTGATGGTATCGAGACGGAAGCCGTCGACGCCGCGCTCCAGCCAGAAACGGGTGACGTCGAGCAGCGCGTCCTGGACTTGGCGGCTATGGAAGTTCAGGTCGGGCTGCTCGGCCAGGAAATTGTGCAGGTAATATTGCTGGCGGCTGGTGTCCCATTGCCACGCCGAGCCGCCGAAGATCGACAGCCAGTTATTGGGCGGCGTGCCGTCGGGCCTTGCGTCGGCCCAGACATACCAGTCGGCCTTCGGATTGGTGCGGCTCGAGCGACTTTCCATGAACCAGGGATGGATATCGGCGGTATGCGACAGCACCTCGTCGATCATCACCTTGAGACCCAGCCGGTGCGCCTCCGCCGTCAGCGCGTCGAAGTCGGCCAGCGTGCCGAACATCGGGTCGACGTCACAATAATCCGAGACGTCGTAGCCGAAATCCTTCATTGGCGATTTGAAGAAAGGCGAGATCCAGATGGCATCCGCGCCAAGGGCCGCAATGTAGGGCAGCCTGCCGATGATGCCCTTGAGGTCACCGATGCCGTCGCCGTTGGAGTCCTGATAGCTGCGCGGATAGATCTGGTAGATCACCGCGCCCCGCCACCAGTCGCGATCAATGGCGGGATCTGGTTTCGAAGTCGCCTTCAAAGCCGAGTGCATTGTCTCAACCTCCTTTCACCGAGCCGGCCAGCAGCCCGCGGACGAAATAACGCTGCAGCGAGAAAAAGACGATCAGCGGCACGATGATGGTGATGAAGGCCGATGTCGTCAGGATCTCCCAGTTGCCGCCACGCGAGCCGAGCAGCGCATTGAGCTTGGCCGTCAGCACGATCTGGTCGGGCGCCGTTCCGAGGAAAACCATTGCCACCAGGAGATCGTTCCATACCCACAGGAATTGGAAGATGGCGAAGGAGGCAAGCACCGGGAAGGACAGCGGCAGCACGATCTTGACGAAGATCTCGAAATCGCTGGCGCCGTCGATGCGCGCCGATTCCATGATCTCGCGCGGCAGGCCGGCAATGTAGCTTCGAAGCAGATAGATGGCGAAGGGCAGGCCGAAACCGGTATGCGCCAGCCAGATGCCGAGATAGGTCTTGGACGGCACGCCGAAGAACGTCCCGACGCCGTTGTAGAGCTTCAGGAGCGGGATAAGCGACATCTGCAGCGGCACCACCAGCAGGCCGATGACGACAGCGATCAAGAGCGCGCGGCCTGGAAAGCGCATCCAGGCCAGTGCGTAAGCCGCGAAGGCCGCGATCAGGATCGGGATGACGGTTGCCGGGATGGTGACCGTCAGCGAATTCATGAAGGAGCGGCCGATGCCTTCGGAAAACAGCACGGTCTGATAATTGTCGGTGGTGAATTTCGGCGGCGCCGACGAAGCGTAGTAGACGCGCTGGCCCCGGTCGCCTTCGAACGCCTTTGGCGAGGCCATGACGAAGCTGCCGTCGGCGTTGAGTTGCAGGGTCACGCCGTCACCGAGATCGGCTGATGTGCCGGCAGGATACTGCGTCGGTGCCGCCGCCTTGACGCCGAAGGCGCTTATCGCGCGCTTGGCCCCGTCGCCGAAGATATTGCCCTGGAGAACGAACTTGCCGTCCTTTTCTGCTTGTGTCGAGGCGGCCGGCAGTCGCCCGGCTTCTGTTTGGCTGGAACTGGCGAAGGAATTCCACCAGCCCGAGGCGATGATCTGGTCCTTGTCGCGCAGCGACGAGACGAGGATGCCGAGCGTCGGGATGGTCCAGATCACCACGAAGACGAGCACCGCGATATGGACGCCGAAACGGCTGGCGAACGAATTTCCGGTCGCGACGGCCATCTCAGTGCCCTCCCGTCTCTTTGTTGGCCTGGCGAATGTTCCAGATCATGATTGGAATGACAGCGATCATGATGATGATGGCAATGGTCGCGCCGCGGCCAAAATCGCCGCCGCCGCGGAACATCCAGTCGAACATCAGATTGGCCAGCACCTGGCTGTTCCATTGACCGTTGGTCATGGTCAGGACGATGTCGAACACTTTCAGAACCAGGATGGTGATGGTGGTCCATACCACCGCGATGGTGCCCCAGATCTGCGGCACCATGATCTTCCAGAAGATCTGGAATGGATTGGCGCCGTCTATGACCGCCGCTTCCAGTGTTTCTTCGGGGATGCCGCGCAGCGCCGAGGAGAGGATGACCATGGCGAAGCCGGTCTGGATCCAGATCAGGATGATCATCAGGAAGAAATTGTTCCAGAGCGGCAGCGATATCCAGACCTGCGGCTGGCCGCCGAAATACTGGATGATGGCGTTGAGCAGTCCGATCTGGATCTGGCCCTCGCCACGATATTCGTAGATGAACTTCCAGATCACGCTGGCGCCGACGAAGGAGATCGCCAGCGGCAGGAAGATCAGGCTCTTGGCGATCGTGCCCCACCATATCTTGTCGGTGAGCACGGCGATGATCAGGCCGAGGAAGGTGCAGGCCGCCGGCACCACCGCCAGCCACAGGACGTTGTTCCGGATGGCGTTTCGCAGATCCGGATCGCGCAGCGCCCACTCGTAGTTGGCGGCCCCCACGAAACTCGTGCCGCCGCGGTCGAAGAAAGACAGCCACAGCGTCGCGATCACCGGGTAAATCAGGTAGATGGTCAGGATGATCAGCGCCGGACCCACGAACAACCAGGGCCGCACCAATCCCTGCCGGCGCAGATTGTTGACGGCGGCCGTCCCGGACACCCCACGCGAGGGGAAGATCAGGTCGAGCAGTTTGTTGGCGCCCCAGAAATAGGCGACGCAGCCGCCGACGCCGATGATGATGACGAATATTGCCGAGAAAATCTGAGTCGCCATGGGTCCCTCTCCCTGCGCATGACCGGCCAGGCGATGCTGGCGACTGGATACGCCGACTTTCAGTTGTTCGGAACAATCGAAACGCGAAGGCTTCCGGCATGCACCGCTGGTCGGATCCGGGCCGTAGCCCGGATCCAGTAGGAGGATCAGGAAGGATTAGGTCTCGCCGCGGCGGCCTACTTGATTGCATCCCAGCTCTTCTGGATGTCGGTTGCGACGTCCTGGGCGGACTTGCCGCCGACCAGGTCGATCATGCCGGTCCAGAAGGAGCCGGCGCCCACCTTGCCGGGCATCAGGTCGGAGCCGTCGAAGCGCACCGTCGTGGCGCCGACCAGGATCTCGCCCTGCTTCTTCAACGCATCGCTGCCATAGGCGTCCTTGTTGGCGCCTTTGAAGGGGGTGACGAAGCTCTTCTGCGCCATCCACAATTCATGCGCGAGCGGCATCTGCAGGAACTTGATGAATTCGCGCGACGCCTTGGAATCCTTGGTGATCATCACCAGCGTCCCGGCCACTTCCAGCGGCGTCCCGAGTTCCGGCTTGGAGGCGTAGGGCGGATAGGGGAAGAAGTCCGCATCCTGGCCAAGCTTCACGCCCTCCGGGAAGAAGGAAGGGATGAACGATGCCTGATGGTGCATGTAGCACTTCGGCGGCACGGTGAAGAGGCCCTTCGGGCTGTCGCGGAAGTCGGTCGCCGCGACCGCCTTGGCGCCGCCGTCGACCATCTTGTCGTCGGTGGCGATCTTGCCGAAGATGTCGATGGCGTTGACCACTGCCGGATCGGTGAACGGGATCTCGTTCTTCACCCACTTGTCGTAGACTTCAGGCGGCTGCGTCCTGAGCATGATATCCTCGACCCAGTCGGTCGCCGGCCAGCCGGTCGCGCCGCCCGAGCCAAGGCCGATGCACCAGGGCTTGCCGCCATCGGCGATGATCTTCTTTTCGAGCTCGGCCAGTTCTTCCTGCGTCTTCGGCACCTTGTAGCCGGCTTCCTCGAAATTGTCGGGCGAGTACCAGACAAGCCCCTTCACGTCGATCTTGTAGGGAAAGGCATAGAAGCCCGGCTTGCCGTCCTTGCCCGTATAGGTGCCGAGCTTGGCCCAGGAGTCGCCGGCGGCGTAATTCTCCTTGACCCAGGCCGCGACGTCGTCGCCGAGCGGGGTCAGCACGCCCTTGGAAGCAAGGTCCTGGATGAGGCCCGGCTGCGGCAGGACGGCGATGTTGGGCGGGCTGCCGGCCTGGGTGTCGATGACGATCTGCTGCTCGTAATTCTCGGACGAGGAATATTTGACCTCTGCGCCGGTGGCCTCGGAGAAATAATCGAGTACCGACCGGACAAGCGCCTCGTCCTCGCCACGCCATGGGCCGAAGATCGACAAGGTCTCACCCTTGAGGTCGACTTTCTTGAGGTCTTCATAATTCGCCCAGTGAAAGTGCTGATCTTCGCCGGGCTTGAACTTCAGTTCGGCCTGCGCGGGCGCGCTCAGGGCGAACGCGGCAGACGCAACGCCCAGCAAAAGCAACTTCTTCATCGGTATTCCTCCCAGTGGGTCACACATACAGGACGGAACCTCCATTCCGCCCGCCGACGCCGCAGGACTGTGACTCACTCGCAAGGGAACCGCAACCTTTCGAAGAGTCTTCCAAAGCGCTTTGGCTTGACCGATCTCGCCATTGAATCGATCAGGAGTCAAGAGTGCTCGCGAACTAATCGATTTAATTTCCCGCAGTCTGCGCTCGAAAGGTGCGTCGCAACATGCTTTTTTGGCGGTGCAACAGCAATTTCTGTTTCAAAGCGGACCCCCGCACGCATATGGTCTCCGCGATGTGGCCGCATCTCGGTTGGTGTTTTGGTCGGTTCAATCTAAAAGCGCTTTGAGGCAGGGAGGCCTCTCGTGAACCTCAAGCAACTCGCACATATGCTGGCGCTTTCGCAGACAACGGTAAGCCGGGCGCTGAACGGCTATCCCGAAGTCAACGAGGAAACCCGCAGGCGCGTCATGGACGCCGCCAAGCGCCACGGCTATCGTCCCAATCCGAGCGCGCGTCGGCTGGCCACGGGCAAGTCCGGAATGATCGGCTACGTGCTGCCGACGGGTGCCGCCGTCGACATCGACCCCCACTTCGTCGAATTCCTGTCCGGCCTCGGCGACTATGCCCGCTCCCACGAACTCGACCTTGTCCTGTCCCCGACCGACGCCGACGATCAGGAGACGACCTACCGGCGCGTCGTCGCCAACCGGCAGGTCGATGCCGTCTACATCTCTTCGCCCAGGCCCGCGGACCGGCGCGTGGCGCTGGTCAATACGCTCGGCATTCCCTTCATCGTCCATGGCCGCAGCGAGGGCTTGGACTTCGACTATCCCTTTCTCGACATCGACAATGAAGGCGCTTTCCACGAGGCCGCCCGGCTGCTCGTCCAGCTCGGCCACCGGCGGCTGGCGCTGATCAATGGCGATGACGGGGAAACCTTCGCCATTCATCGCGAGCGCGGCCTGCGCCGGGCACTGGCAGCAAGCGGCCTGACATTGAACGATCGCCATGTCTGCTCCGTCGTCATGACCGAGGAGAACGGCTATCGCGCCGCCCGGCGCCTGCTTGAACAGGACGGCGCGCCGACGGCAATCGCCTGCTCCAGCCTGATCATGGCGCTCGGCGCCGTGCGCGCGGTGCGCGACCTTGGCCTCAGCATTCCCGGCGACATCTCGCTGATCGCCCATGACGACGTCTTTCCCTGGCTGAAGCCGGAGAATTTTTCCGTGCCGCTGTCGACGACGCGCTCGTCGATCCGGCTGGCCGGCGCGCGCATCGCCGAGCGGCTGGCGGCGCGGATATCGGGACTGGAGGAGGGCGCGCGCGGCGAGGTCTGGCCGGTCGACCTGGTGGTCAGGGGATCGGTCGCCGGCGCGCCGGCCTAGGGTCGCCAGAGTGCCCTCGTAACCCCGCATTAGCGCGCTTAGCCCAACATGGCCGGATGAAAATCGATCAGCCAAACGCGGTTTCGGCCGGCGCGGGCGCGAAGCCAGCGTACCGGCTGCCTTGGCTGGCCGCACGGTCGAACCGACGCGCACCATAGGCCATCTTGTGCGTCTGCTTGGCTTAGTGGCGTTCCTGCTCACCGTGGCCGGCGCTGTCTTCTGGACGTTGCCTGGCATCGAAAAAATGAATCTGGAAGCCGGGCGAGCAGAGCGGAAAGTGGTCGAGATTGTCAACCAGCCGATTACGCATCTGCCCCGCTCCGGGCCGGTCTCGGTATTTGCGCCAGGCTGGTTTCACCCGGGCGCCACAACCCCGGATTTCAACAATGTTGATGTCCGTTCCACACAGGAACTCACCTATGAAGGCGATGTCACGTCAGACCTGAACCCCACCGAAATGTTCATCGGAAGTGAACTCGAATTCAACGCCATGACCAAATATTTCTATTCCGATCGAACGCTGCCCAAGAAGCGGTTGTCCAACTCGGAAATGATCGAGATCAACGGCCTTACCGGGTTATTGGCAGCGATGAGCAGGCGGTATTAATGCGATGGCTGGCAATAATCGGTTTGGCTGTCGCCGGGCTTTGTCTTGGAGTGGCGTTGCTTCTGCTATTCCGTCGAGCCCGGCAACTGGCGACAGGTTGATCGGCCGCAGATCGACGAAATCGACGCCTGAAGCGAAAAACCTACTCTCTCACGGCGTCGGCCGCCTTAAGATCCAGCAGCCCGTAGCCGAAATCATTGTCGCGCCCCTTGGGCCCGAGATCTCTCGCCGTCACTGCAAGTGCCTTCTCGATGTCGTTGGCCGAACGGTCGGGCGTGGCGTGGATGAGGTTGGCGATGGCGCCGCTGACGATCGCCGCGGCAAACGAGGTGCCCGTCACCACGTCCGAGCCGGCGCCGCTCGGTGCCACCATCTCGACGCCCGGCGCCGAGATGAAGACATAAGCGCCGCGATTGGCCTGCGGCATCAGTCCGTCACTGGCGTCGGTGGCCGTCACCGCGATGACACCGTCAAAGGCGGCCGGATAGCCATAGGGCGCCTTCGGGCCGTTGTTGCCGGCGGCGGCGACCAGCACCATGCCGAGCGCCCGTGCATTACGGCAGGCGGTGCCGAGCAGGTCGTTTTTCGGGCCGACGAAGCTCATATTGATGATGCTGACATTCTGGTCCGCCGCCCAGTCGAGCGCCGACAGGATGACGTCCATGGTCGACTTGCCGCCCTCGAAGGCACGCGCGTGGTAGATTTTCGCGCCCGGCGCCATGCCTTCCAGCGGGCCGACGCCGGCAATCAGACCATCGATCGAAGTGCCGTGGTCGCGCTTTTCGATCGGGACGTCGGGCATCGCGTCGAACTGCGCGGCGATGACCCCGGCCAGAGCCGGATTGGTATCGTCGATGCCGGTATCGATGACGGCGACACGCACGTTCTCGCCACTGGCCTGTTTGGCGTCGAGCGCGATACGGTCGAAGGCATAGTTGACGATGCCGGCCGCCTGCTGCAGCGAATAGATATGATTGGGCTCGCGGCGCTGCGTGCGGCCGTCGGCGGCAAGCTGCGCCAGCACGACGCCGACGGGGCGGCCATCGGGAATGCCGAAACGCACCAGCGTGGTGCCGAGCAGCCGGGACTGGCGCTGCGAGCGCACTTCAAGGCCGAAGGAAGCGGCGATCTGCTGCACGGCTTCGGCATCGCCATCGACGGTCACCAACACCTCGTCGGGTACGAAGTCGCCGGTCACGGCGCGTCGCGACTGGACGGCGATGAGATCGGTCGGCGAGATGATCGGGCCACCGGACGGCGGGCCTGCCTGGTTCCCGGCGGGGGCTGTCGCGGGCTCCGGTCGTGGTGCCGGAACCGGTGCAGGAAGGGCGACCGGGTTGGGGAAGAGGTCGACGATCAAGGCGGGCAGAAAAACGGCGCCGGCCTGGGCCGCACCCGACCCACCCTTATCGCCGCCGTCCTTGACGCAGTCGGCCGCCTTGGCCTCGTTGCTGCAATCGATTTTCGTCCGGTCGGGAGTGGCATCGTTGCTCTGCGCCGACGCAGGCACGGCGGCGATTGTCATCGCCGCCGCCAGGATAGCCGCAAATCGAATGACCGCCTCAACCGCCATCAACAGGTTTCCTTCCCTCGATCACAGCCTCCGCGAAAGGCTGGGCGGCAATAAGGCCCCGCAGTTTCTCATAGTCGGCGGCTGTCGTCGCCGGAATGGCGAGCCTGAAGACGCCGTCGGCGGTCGGCCCGCCGATGATCTTGAGCTTGTTGGCGTCGAGAAAGGCCGCAATGTCGGCCATCCTGGCATCCGGCTTGAATTTGATCAGCGCGAACGGCAATTTGGCCAGATCGTCTTGTGCGCCGGCGATCTCGAAATTGCCGCCCTTGCCGCCAGGCTGCACCAGAGACTGGACCGCGATCAAGGCCAGCAGGACCGCTGCCGCCGCCCAGGCGACGCCGACCGGCACCGCCATAAGACGGCCCCAGGTCTGCGCCAACCAGGATGCGCTTGCGGGCGCCCGAACCGGCCCTGCCTCCGCGTCGAGCGCCTTGGCGAAGCGGCTGAGCGCATCGGCCGGCGGGCGGATCGCCTCATTGGCCGCCGCCGTGCCGGAGAACTCGGCTTCCGCCTCGCCGAGCGCGACAAGTGCCGCCGGATCGGTGGCCAGCCATTCTTCGATGGCTTCCAGATCCGAACCTTCGAGCGAACCGTTCAGGTAGAACGGCAGCAGCGTTTCCATTTCGTCGCGGCGCGACATCTTTTCAGCGGCGCTCATGGCCACCCCCTGTCGTAACCGGCGGCCTTCAAGGCTTCGCCGAGTTTCTTGCGGGCGTAGAACATACGGGTCTTGACGGTCGCGACCGGGATGCCGAGCACCTGTGCGATCTCGGTCACCGATTGCCCTTGATAATAGGCGAGGTCGATCACCGTGCGGTGCTCCTCGGGCAAGGCGTCGATGAGGCGGCGCAAGGCGGCGGCCTTGTCCTCCTTCATGGTGACGACCTCAGGCGTGTCGGCGCTATCGGGCACCGCCGCGGCGGCCTCGTCGTCGATCCAGTCTTCCTTCTTCTTGCGCAGCAGCGAGAGCGCCTTGAAGCGGGCGATGCCGAGCAGCCATGTCGAGACTTCGGACCGCCCTTCGAAGCTCGGCGCCTGGCGCCACAGTTCGAGGAATACTTCGTTCGCGATATCGTCAGCCATCATTTCCGATCCCGTCTGGCGCGCCACGAAGCGGTAGACCCGCGCGTGATGACGCATGAACAGGAGCCGCACGGCAGCCCGGTCGCCCTTCGCGACGCGGTCGACAAGCGCGCGATCGGTCTCCGTCGCCGCCGTCATGGCCGGTCGAGCCGCCTGGCTCCTGTCCGCTCTGTCGCCGATCGATCCAAAAAGGTTCATCCTCCGCCAAGGAATTCAGGGAGGCTAACCGAAGAGCGGGACGGTTGCCAGAGCATCCCTTTTCGCCATTTACGGAGAGAAGGTGCCGGCAGGCGGATGAGGGGCGGCGCCAGCCACTCGATCAGGACAGAAAAGCCTTCGCTTTCATCGTCGCCGGCACCGGCACGCCAAGCCGGCTCAGAACCGTTGGCGCCAGTTGCAACTGGTCGAGCAGCGTATCGGCTTCCGGCCCTTCGCCCTGTCCGAAATAATACAGCGCGAAATCCTGCATCTCGTCGTCATGGCCGCCATGGTGGCCGCGGTCGGTCTGGCCGTGGTCGGCGGTGACCATGACCTCGTAGCCGGCCTCGATCCAGCCCGGCAGGAAGGCCGCCAGCATGCCGTCCATGGCGTAGCAGGCATGGTCCATCTCGTGGCAGTCATGGCCGAAACGGTGGCCCATCGAGTCCAGCGTGCAGGTGTGCAGGACACCATAGTCGATGCCGTGGCGCCGGGTGAGCATGGTCAGCGTCGCGAACAGGTCGACATCGCTCGGCGTCATCTGGTTCTTGAGATTGTAGCCGGTCATGGTGTGGAAGCGGCCATGCGTGATCGGGCCGTCCGGCTCGTCATATTCCATGTCCTCGACGAGGTCGAACGGGTAGGAGCGGAAGAATTCGGACCAGTGGGAATGGGTGACCGCGCCGGTCTTGCCGCCGGCCTTGCTGACTTCCGAGAAGATGTCGGGCTGCACGACGCGAAAGCGGTTCTCGTTGGACAGGATGCCGTGCACCTGCGGCGACACGCCGGTGTGGATCGAGGCATAGCAGCAGGCCGAGGTCGACGGCAGCACCGAGCGCATCTTCCACACTCGTGCCCCGCCCGACTGCACCCAGCCTTCGAGATTGCCCATCAGCCGGCGCCAGTTCCGGTAGGGAACGCCATCGAGGATGAGCAGCAGAAGCTTGGATTGGATCGCCACGGGCTGCTCCATGCGATTGTCTGTTGAAACGAGTGCGCCGCGTGTCGTTCGGACACGCGGCGCTTTCGCTATGAGACAGATGTCACGCGTTCAGCCAGCATTCTCCCAGCGCGTACCCATCCATCATTTCGCCGATCGGGTTCTTGACCCATCCGCTGATCTTGTTGGTGGCGGCCGCGTCGATGAACTGGTTGAAGAAGGGCACGATCAATCCGCCTTCATCGCGCATCATCACCGCCATGTCGTGGTAGATCGCCTTGCGCTTGTCCTGGTCGAGTTCGCCGCGCGCCGCGAACAGCATCTTGTCGAATTCCGGCCGCTTGAAGCGCGTGTCGTTCCAGTCGGCCGTCGAGACATAGCCGGTGGAATACATCTGGTCCTGCGTCGGGCGTCCGCCCCAGTAGGAAAGAGAGAAGGGCTGCTTGTTCCAGACTTCCGACCAATAGCCGTCGCCCGGCTCGCGCTTGATCTCGATCTTGATGCCCGCCTTTGCGCAGGACTGCTGGTAGAGCTGGGCGGCGTCGACGGCGCCGGGGAAGGCGACGTCGGAGGTGCGCAGCAGGATGGAGCCGCTGTGGCCCGATTTCTTGTAGGCTGCCGCGGCCTTTTCCGGGTCGAACTTGCGCTGTTCGATGGCGGTAAATAGCGGATAGGCCTCGTTGATCGGGAAGTCGTTGCCGACCGAGCCGTAGCCGCGCAGGATCTTCTCAAGCATTTCGTCGCGGTCAATGGCGAGCTTAAGCGCCATCCTCAGATCATTGTTGTCGAACGGTGCGGTGTCGCAGAACATGTTGAACGGGTAATAGCCCCGGCCCGACACGTTCTCGATGCTGACGCCTGGAATGCGCTTGACCAGGTCGACGACCTTCGGCTCGATACGGTTGATCATGTGGACCTGGCCGCCCTGCAGCGCCGCCAGCCTGGCCGTGGCGTCGTTGATGACGACGATCTCGATCTGGTCGGCATGCCCCGCCTTGTCGCCACGCCAGTAATTGGCGAAGCGCTCGCCGCCATGGCGCACGCCGGGCTGGTTGACGGTGACTTTGTAGGGACCGGCGCTGATGCCCGCGTTGGGGTTGTCCTTGCCGCCATTCGGCTGGATGACGAGATGGTAGTCGGCCATCAGATAGGGGAAATCGGCGTCGGCGGCGCCGAGCGTGACGATGACTTCCTTGCCGCTGGCCTTGATGCCTTTGATGTTCTTGAGAACGCCGAGCGCGCCCGACTTCGATTTCTCGTCGGCATGGCGCTCGAGCGTGGCGGCGACGTCTTCGGCGGCAACGGTCTTGCCATTATGGAATTCGATGCCGTCGCGCACCTTGATCGTCCAGGTCTTGGCGTCCTTGGATGCGCCGATCTCCTCGGCAATCAGGTGAGTCAGGCTGTTGTCCGGCATCAGCCGGACCAGATATTCGCCCCACTGCTTGCAAAAACTGTAGGTGACCTGGCTGAGGTTCAGCGCTGGATCGAGGCTGTTGGTCGATTCGCCGCCCTGCAGGCCGGCCTTGAGGACGCCGCCCTTGACAGGCGTCTGTGCGAAGGCCCTGCCGGCCAGCGTCGTGGCCAGCGCCGCCGACATGCCCAGTGCCGCGGTACGGCCAAGGAAGTCGCGGCGCGATATCCGGCCCCGGCCGGCGAGTTCAGCGAGATGGTCGAGTTCAGTTTTCATGTCCTACCCCTTGTTGAAAACAACGTCGCACCAGTGGCGCCCGTCCAAAGGACGTGTGGCGTCCTAGTATTGCATGCGGATGACGGCCGCCATCTCCCCTGGCTGGCGGATCGCCGGCTGGCTAGAGCAATTCCAAAAGTGTGAACGGGTTCCGTCCGGAATTGCGTAAAAACAAAGAGATAGAGCAGTTCATCGTTTCCGTGAAACGGTGAACCGCGCTAGTTCCCCGCGCTGGCCATGCGCCGCCCCTTGATCGCCTTTTCCAGCCAGCCGATCTCCATCTCCGGGACCGATGACAAGAGAAGGTCGGTGTAGTCATCGAAGGGGGGCGTCAGCACCTTGCTTTTCGAACCATAGCGCACCACCTCGCCGCGATACATCACAGCGATCGAATCGGCGATCGACTTCACCGTCGCCAGATCGTGGGTGATGAACAGATAGGCGACGTTCTCCTCCTTCTGCAGTTCAAGCAGAAGCTTCAGGATGCCGTGCGCCACCAGGGGGTCAAGCGCCGAGGTCACCTCGTCACAAATGATCAGCTTGGGTTTTGCCGCGAGCGAGCGGGCGATGCAGACACGCTGCTTCTGGCCGCCGGAAAGCTCGGCCGGGTAGCGGTCGACAAAGCCCTTGCCCATTTCGATCTTGTCGAGCAGTTCGGCGACGCGGGCATCGCGCTGCCTGCCGCGCATGCCGAAATAGAATTCGAGCGGCCGGCCGATGATGGTGCCGACGGTCTGGCGCGGGTTCATCGCCACGTCGGCCATCTGATAGATCATCTGCAGCTGGCGCAGGTCTTCCTTCGGCCGGTCGGCAAGCCGGTTGGCCAAGGGGCGCCCGTCGAATGTAACGGTGCCTTGCTCGGGCGGCAAAAGTCCGGTTATGGCGCGCGCCAGCGTCGACTTTCCGGAGCCGGATTCGCCAACCACGGCCAGCGTCTGGCCGGGGTAGATGTCGACCGAGACGTTCTTCAGCACCTTGACGTGGCCGCCGCCATAGGCGGCGGTCACGTTCTTGACCGACAGGAACGGCGCGGTGCCGGGTTTTTGTTCGGCATGTTCGATCTCGTGCACCGAAACCAGCGCATTGGTGTATTCCTGCCGCGGTTCCTTGATGATCTGGCGGGTGCCGCCCCATTCGACCAGCCGGCCGTGACGCAGCACCATGATCTCGTCCGAAACCTGGGCGACGACGGCCAGGTCGTGCGTGATGTAGAGCGCCGCCACATGGGTGTCGCGGATAGCATCCTTGATCGCCGCCAGCACGTCGATCTGCGTCGTCACATCGAGCGCCGTGGTCGGCTCGTCGAAGACGATCAGGTCAGGCTCCGAGCACAGTGCCATCGCCGTCATCACACGCTGCAGCTGGCCGCCTGAAACCTGGTGCGGAAAGCGTTCGCCGATGGCTTCCGGGTTGGGCAGGCTGAGCTTCTTGAACAACGCGATCGCCCGTTTCTCGGCCTCCGCCCGTGTCGCCGTCCCGTGCAGCAGCGTGGCTTCCACCACCTGGTCCATCAGCCTGTGCGCCGGATTGAAAGCGGCCGCCGCCGACTGCGCGACATAGCAGACCTCGCGACCGCGCAGCTTGCGAAAGTCCTCCTTGCCGCCCTTGAGGATGTCGCGGCCGTTGAGGAGCACCTCGCCGCCGGTGATGCGCACGCCACCACGGCCATAGCCCATGGATGACAGGCCGATGGTCGACTTGCCGGCACCGGATTCGCCGATCAGGCCGAGCACCTTGCCCTTCTCCAGTGTCAGCGAGACATCGTGCACCAGCGTGATGGTCTTCGGCGCCTCACCGGGCGGATAGACCGTCGCCTCGATGCGCAAATTGCGGATGTCGAGCAGAGGGGTGGACTTTGCCTTGCCGTCGGCCATCACCCGCGTCCTCCCTTCAGGCTTGTCGTGCGGTTCAGCACCCAGTCGGCGACAAGATTGACCGAGATCGCCAGCGCCGCGATCGCGGCCGCGGGAATGAGCGCTGCGCCTATGCCGAACACGATGCCGTCCTTGTTCTCCTTCACCATGCCGCCCCAGTCGGCGTCCGGCGGCTGCACGCCAAGGCCGAGAAAGGAAAGCGTCGACAGGAACAGCACCGCGTAAATGAAGCGCAGGCCGAGCTCGGAGATCAGCGGCGACAACGCGTTGGGCAGGATTTCACGGAAGATGATCCAGACGCTGCCCTCGCCGCGCAGCTTGGCGGCTTCGACATAGTCCATGACGTTGATGTCGACGGCGACCGCGCGCGACAAACGATAGACGCGCGTCGAGTCGAGAATGCCCATCACCAGGATCAGCGTCACCAGGTTGGTTGGCAGCACCGAGAGCACCACCAGGCCCATGATCAGTGTCGGGATCGACATCAGGAGGTCGACGAGGCGCGACAAGATTGTGTCGAACCAGCCGCCGAACACCGCAGCCGAAAAGCCAAGGATGGCGCCGAGCGAGAACGACAGCGCGGTGGCCAGCACCGCGATGAACAAGGTGATGCGGGCGCCATAGATCATCCGGGACAGCAAATCGCGGCCGAGATTGTCGGTGCCCAGCCAATGCGCCGCCGACATCGGCTCCCAGACATCGCCCACAATTTCGGCGTTGTCATGCGGTGAGATCCAGGGCGCGAAGATCGCCGCCAGCACGAACAGTGCCGTCAGGACAATGCCGATCAACGCGGGGATGGGGATGCGTTTGATATCGAGCATGCCCGCCCCTATTTCGGATGTCGCAGACGCGGATTGGCGACGATCGCCGCTATGTCCGCGATGATGTTGAGACTGATGTAGACGGCGGCGAAGATCAGGCCGACAGCCTGTACCACCGGCACGTCACGCTTGGTCACGTGATCGACGAGATATTGTCCCATGCCGGGATAGACGAAAATCACCTCGACCACGACGACGCCGACGATGAGATAAGCGAGGTTGAGCATGACGACGTTGATGATCGGCGCGATGGCATTGGGGAAGGCATGCTTGCGGATGACGTCGAACGCCGACAGGCCTTTCAGCTCTGCCGTCTCGACATAGGCCGACTGCATGACGTTGAGGATCGCCGCCCGCGTCATGCGCATCATGTGGGCGAGCACCACCAGCGTCAGCGCCGTCGCCGGCAGCGCGATCGCCTGCATCCGCTCACCGAAGGGCATGCCTTCGTAGACGGTCGAGATGCCGGGAAAGATCTGCCACTTCACGGCAAAGAAATAGACCAGCACATAGCCGATGAAGAATTCGGGGAAGGAGGTCGAGGCGAGCGCCAGGCCGGAGATCAGCTTGTCGACCCAGCCATTGCGGTAGCGCACCGCGATCAGCCCGAGAATGATGGCCAGCGGTACAGCCACGATCGCCGCCCAGAAGGCGAGGAACAGTGTGTTCCACAAGCGCGACTTGATCGAGGTCGCGATATCCTGCCCGCTCGACATCGCAGTGCCGAGGTCGCCGGTCAAGACGCCGCCGAGCCAATGGAAATACCTGACATAGGCCGGGTCGTTCAGCCCAAGCTGCTCGCGCAAATTGGCCAGCGACTCGGGTGTCGCCGATTGTCCCAAAATGGCTTGCGCGACGTCGCCGGGCAGGATCTGCGTGCCGGCGAAGATCAGGACCGAGATGGCCAACAGAAGCAGGATGCCCAGCGCAATGCGCTGGGCAATTAGTTTCAGGATGGGTGAAGACATCTCTGCAAAGCCGGACTCAGGCCTGCAGCCAGCACTTCGCCAGGGCGTAGCCGTTCATCAGCTCCTGATGCGGATCGTCCACCCAGCCATCGACCTTGGCGCCGGTGGCGTCGATGAACTGGTTGAACATCGGCAGGATCAGGCCGCCTTCGTCGCGCACCATGACAGCCATGTCGTGGTACATCTGCTTGCGCTTGGCCTCATCGAGTTCGGCACGAGCCGCCAGCACCATCTTGTCGAAATCCGGGCGCTTGAAACGCGTGTCGTTCCAGTCGGCTGTCGACAGATAGGCGGTCGAGTACATCTGGTCCTGCGTCGAGCGGCCGCCCCAATAAGAAGCGCAGAAGGGCTGCTTGTTCCAGACTTCGTTCCAGTAGCCGTCGCCGGGCTCGCGCTTGAGCTCGATCTTGATGCCCGCCTTGGCCGCGCTCTGCTGGAAGAGCTGTGACGCGTCGACAGCACCCGGGAAGGCAACATCCGAGGTCCTGAGCAGCACGGTGCCGTCATGGCCAGATTTCTTGTAGTGGAACTTGGCCTTGTCGGGATCATACTTGCGCTGCTCGATCTCGCTGAACAGCGGATAGGACGCGTTGATCGGGAAGTCGTTGCCGAGCGAGCCGTAGCCGCGCAGCACCTTGGTCAGCATCTCCTCGCGGTCGATCGCCAGCTTCAGCGCCATCCTGAGGTCGTTGTTGTCGAACGGCGCCGTGTCGCAATGCATGATGAACACGTAGTGGCCGGGGCCAGCGTGGTTGCGGATGGTGACGCCCGGCACGCGCTTGATCAGGTCGACGATCTTCGGCTCGACGCGGTTGATCATGTTGACCTGGCCGCCCTGCAGTGCTGCCGTGCGCGCCGTCGCGTCGTTGATGACGATGACTTCGATCTGGTCGGCATGGCCCATCTTGTCGCCCTGCCAGTAATTGGCGAAGCGCTCGCCGCCATGGCGCACGCCCGGCTCGTTGGTCTTGACCACGTATGGACCGGCCGAGATGCCGGCGTCGGGCTTGTCCTTGCCGCCATTGGGCTGCACGATCAGGTGATAGTCGCTGAGCAAATACGGAAGGTCGGCGTTGGCTTCCTTCAGCGTCAGCACCACTTCCTTGCCGCTGGCCTTGATGGTCTCGATGCCCTTCATATAGCCGAGTGCGCCGGATTTCGATTTCTCGTCCGAATGGCGCTCGAGCGTGGCGGCGACATCTTCGGCGGTCACCGTCTTGCCGTTGTGGAATTCGACGCCGTCGCGGATCTTCAACGTCCAGGTCTTCGCATCGTCCGAAGAGCCGATCTCTTCGGCGATGCGGTTCTCGAGCTTGCCGTCCGGCGACAGCTCGACGATCAATTCGCCCCAGCACTTGCCGAAAGCGAACGGCACCTGCGTCATCATCAGCGCCGGATCGAGGCTGTTGGTGGATTCACCGCCGACCAGGCCGGCCTTCAGCGTACCGCCCTTGACCGGACCCGCCGCGCGCGCAGCGCTTGAAAGCAGCGCGTTGGCGAAGGGTGCGGCGATGCCGAGCGCGGCCGCCCGGCCGAGAAAATCACGACGGCTCAGTTTGCCCGACGCAACCCGCCGGCTAAGGAATTCCAGTTCATTTGACATTTGAGTTCCTCACTCTGTTGGTTCGACTCTGCGGTCGATTTTCTTGCTTGTTGTTAAAGGGAATAATGACCGCAAGGGAAAGCGGTAAGCAAGACCGAATGCGACATGCCGTGGCGTAAATCGCACGTCGCATTTGGACCAACGATTTCAGCACTCAAACCAGCGCGCGCGGGACCTTTTCGTCGAAATCGCGCTCGAAGACGAGGTTTTCACCTTCGTAGGCCTCGATTCTGGCGCTGACGATGAAGTTTTGTGCGTCCGACCGCATCTGGGCCCATGTTTCGGTGCGGACCGACCATCCATTTCGCGACAGGGTCTGCGTCCAGTGTGTTTTCCCCGAGGCTGACAGAGGATCGTCGGGATGGATGGTCCAGGTTTCGCGGGCGATGCTGCCGTTGACCAGGCCGTGGTCGAGATCGCGCACTTCGCCGAAATCATCGGCAATGGAAAGCGTGACGATTCCCGTCTTTTCGTCGCGGTCGACATGGCGTTCGGAATTGGCCGGACGGATCGTCTCGGTCGCCCAGGGCGCGGCCCCTTCCGGCTCGGCGAAAACGGCTTCGTCACCTGTTGCCAGCAGTCGCAACGGCACCGATAGCGTGGCCTCCGACAAGGTCAGTCGTGCCGGTTCCGGCGAAGGCCAGATCATTGGCCAGTAGGCGGTCGAAACGGCGACGCGCAGACGGTGGCCGGCCGGCACGCGGTAGGCGCATTGGTCGAGCACGACACGCGCCGAAACCTCCTCCCCGGGAACCAGCACCTCGGGCAATTCATGCGAGTTGCGGTGCGTCAGATTGAGCACGCCATAGGAGATAAGTTCCGAGGCGCCGTCGGGATGCACGTCGCAAAGCCGGACCGCGATGTTGGCCTGGGGCCGATCGGAGGCAAGCAGGACCTCAAACTCCGGCGCGCCGACGATCTCGATCGGCTTGGTGAGCTCAGGCTGGTCGAAACACGCCGACAGCCCATCGTCAGGGCGCTGATCACCCGGCAATTCCGGCCCGAAGGTGAACGGAAAGTATTCGCCGCCGGCAAGCCCGCAGGTCTGCGGCGAAGCGACGGTTGAAGGCCCCGCATCAGGGGAAATGAGTTCGATCGCTTCGACCGCTATATTGGACGACGGCCACTCCTGCTCGGCTATCCAGCGGCCAGGCCGCTCCGGATGCCATCGGGCGGGACGCACGCTGTCCATCACATAGGCGCGGTAGTCGGGATCGGCCTCGACGCCGGTCTCGGCGCCCTTCAGCCAGTGGTCCCACCAGCGCAACGCTTCCTGCAGGAAGCCGATCGCGGGCTTGGGTTCGGCATAGTGCGGGTATTTGTGAATCCACGGTCCGACGATGCCCTTGACTGGTGCCTCGATGTTGCTGACGAGGTGCGATATCGTGTTGCGGTATCCGTCGTGCCAGCCGCCGATCGAGAGCACTGCAGCATGAACAGCGGAAAAATCCTCGCAGATCGAACCGCGCTTCCAATAGGCGTCGCGATGCTGGTGGCTGAGCCACAGCGGCAAAAGGAACGACTGGTTCTCCAGCCGTTTCAGCCACAGATCGCGCCATTTGTCGTCGCCGGCAATCAGCGGATCCGGTGGCCGCGACGAATAGGACAGCATGGTCGAGGCCCAGCCGAAATTCTCGAGCAGCAGGCAGCCGCCCTTGTAGTGGATGTCGTCGGCATAGCGGTCGACGGTCGAGCACAGGCTGATCACTGCCTTCAGCGCCGGCGGCTGTTTGGCCGCCACCTGCAGGCAATTGAAGCCGCCCCAGGAGATGCCCATCATGCCGACATTGCCGTTGCACCAGGGCTGCGCCGCCGCCCAGGCAATGACATCGCAGGCGTCCTGCAGTTCCTGCTCGGAATATTCGTCGTCCATCAGCCCTTCGGAATCACCGTTGCCGCGCATGTCGACGCGGATCGAGGCGTAGCCGTGGCCGGCGAAATAGGGATGGGTAAGCTGATCGCGAAAGATCGTGCCGTCGCGCTTGCGGTAAGGCAGGTGCTCAAGGATGACAGGTACTGGATCGTCGCCCGCATCCTCCGGCATCCATACCCGCGCCGACAGCCGGCAGCCATCGGGCATGACGATGCCCATGTCGGGAAATTCGACGACCTTGCGGGGAAATTCGGTGATGGTTTTCATGGCAGGCATAACGCTCCGCGGCACGAGAACTTTCAATCGTCATTCGCGACTGGAGCAGCGAAATATGCGACCTGTGCCGCTACCGCAATTCGTCGAGCAGTTCGGGATGTTTCTCCAGCAATGTCATCAATTGAATGGTCGGGCCACTCGGTTCGATCAAGCCTCTTTCATACTTGTCGAAGGCGTTCTCGCCGACCTTGAACAGGGATCCGGCCTCGCGTTGCGACAGCTTGAGCTTCGTGCGCATGCGGCGGATGGTTGACGGCGCCGGCACGCCGTCGACCTTCTCCTTGAGCGCGCGCAAGGCGGCATCGACAGCGGCCATGTCGTCGCCGACATGCACACCCTCGCGATCCGATGGCGGATAATAACCGGGCAGGTCGATGATCATGCTCTCGCCCTTATAGGTTACGGTGAATGAACGGACCCCGCCCATCAGCATCTCCCCGGTTTCGGGGGAAATCATGGTCCTATTCTCCATATCTCAATTTGCCACCATAAAGGTGGCAACTCAAGTTCCATTCATATGAGATCCGCGTCAATTTAGCGGAATGTCGTTTTCGGCCTTGTTCGCCTGATAGGCGCCGGACAGCTCGTCATAGCGTCTGGAAATCCTGCCGATCCGCTCCTCCAGCCGCTGGCGCTCGACCTCGGGCAGCGCTCTCACCAGCCTGCGAATCGAAAAACTTTTCCAATAGGCGTTCTCGGCGTTGTAGCCGCCGGGGTCGAGGGTGAAGACCTCTTTCAGGATTTTGAGATCATGCGGGATGGCGAAACTGTCGCGCGAATCCTCGTGGCTGAACAAATAGTAGAAATTGTCGAAGCCGGTCCAGGTGATCGCCGACAGGCAGAGCGAACAGGGTTCATGCGTGGCAATGAAGATGGCATCTTTCGTGTCGACACGTTCGGCCTTGGGCATTTCGTAAAAGCGCTTCAGGCAATGCACCTCGCCATGCCAGAGCGGGTTTTCCATCTCGTTGTTGGTTTCGGCCAGCACCAGCGACCGGTCGCCCTTGCGCAGGATCGCCGCGCCGAACAGCTTGTTGCCGTGCGCGACGCCTTCTGCCGTCTTCGGCACGATTTCGTGCTCGATCACGTCGAGCAGGCGGTCGATCAGCGAAATGTCGGTCATCACAAGCTCTCGTCGGGGATATGGATCTCGTAGGCGTGCGAGAAATGGAATTCCTCGAGATTGGCGCCGTCGCCGCCACGGTCGACAATCAAAAAGTCCTGAGGCTCTCTGATGGGCGTCAGCACGCCGTGCCACAGATTGCGGGAATAGTTGATGCCTTGCCCCGGTGCGGTGATGAAGGCATGTGGTTCGCCCGGCCCCTCCTTGCCGTCATGGCAGACGACGACCAGGAACGGACGCGGCGACAGCGGGATGAACGCCTGACTGCCCAAGGGATGACGCTCGACCATGGTTAGCTTCAGCGGCATCTCGTAGGGCGTGCCGCGTACCATGGAAATCAGCACGCGGGCGTTATGCCCTGCAGCTTCAGCGGTGGCGAGGGCGTGGTAGCGCTCGGCCTTGCCGCCATTGATCGGATAGTGATTGTCGCCGCCCATGTCGATGACGTCGCCGAATTCGGCAAAGGCCTCACGGGTAAGCGGCCGCGCGACGATGCGGGTCATGACGTCCGCTTCGCGATGCCAGCCCCGCCGAGCTTGGCATGCCGGTTGACATCCTTGTAGAGCAGATAGCGGAATTTGCCGGGGCCGCCGGCATAGCAGGCCTGCGGGCAGAAGGCGCGCAGCCACATATAGTCGCCGGCCTCGACTTCGACCCAGTCCTGGTTGAGCCGGTAGACAGCCTTGCCTTCGAGCACATAGAGCCCGTGTTCCATGACATGTGTCTCGGCGAAAGGAATGACCGCGCCGGGCTCGAGCGTGACGATGGTCATATGCATGTCGTGGCGCAGATCGGCGGGATCGACGAACCGCGTCGTTGCCCAGCGGCCTTCGGTGCCCGGCATCGACGTCGGCGCGATCTCCTGTTCGTTGGCGAAGAAGGCCCTGGGAATCTCAAGGCCATCGACCTCCTCATAAGCCTTGCGTATCCAGTGGAAGCGGACAGCCGCCTTGCCTTCGTTGCGGACCGTCCAGCTGCTGGCCGGCGGCAGGAAGGCAAAACCGCCGGGGCGCAACACATGTTTCTTGCCGTCGAGCAGAACCGTCAGTTCGCCCTCGACCACGAACAGGGCGCCCTCGGCGCCGGCATCGGGCTCGGGCCGGTCGCTGCCGCCGCCGGGCGCGACCTCGACGATGTATTGCGAAAACGTCTCGGCGAAGCCGGACAGCGGCCGCGACAGGATCCAGACACGCGTCTTGTCCCAGAACGGCAAGGCGCTGGTGACGATGTCCTGCATCACGCCCTTGGGAATGACGGCATAGGCCTCGGTGAAGACGGCGCGTCCGGTCAGAAGTTCGTTCTGGCCGGGATGGCCGCCCTGTGGGGCATAATAGGTGCGCTCGGGCATCCTGATCGTATCCATGGTTCAAACCTATTGTGGAAGCATGTCCTTGAGGCGGAGCAGCGCGATGCGCTCGACCTGCTTGCAGGCGGTTTCGAATTCGACGCCGCGGCCGTTGCCGATGCGGGCTTCGAATTCGGCGAGGATTTCCTCCTTTGTCTTGCCTTTCACCGCGATGATGAAGGGGAAGCCGAAGGTGGTGACATAGGCGGCGTTGAGCTTGGAGAACAATTCACGCTCCTTGTCGGTCAGCGCGTCGAGACCGGCGGAAGCCTGTTCCCTGGTCGATTCCGCCGTCAGCCGCCTGGCTTTGGCCAGCTTGCCGGCGAGGTCGGGATGGGCGTTGAGCACGCCGAGCCGCTCGGTTTCGCTGGCGGAACGGAAGATACGGCAGAGCGCATTGTGCACGCCGCCGGCCGTGTCGTGCGCCGGGCCGAGCTCCAGCTCGTAGGCACGTTCGGCAATCCAGGGCGAATGCTCGAACACGCCGCCGAAGGTGTGAACGAACGTCTCGAATTCCATTTTCGACGGGCGCAGAGCGGCCGGCTTATAGGGATGGTTCTCTTGCCAGTGCTTGGCGATGTCGATGCGCCGTGCCAGCCAGACCTTGTCGTGCGATTTGACATAATCAACGAAGCGTTTCAGCGCCGCCACCCGGCCCGGCCGCCCGACGAGGCGGCAGTGCAGACCGATGTTCATCATGCGCGGCCTGCCTGCCTTGCCCTCGGCATAGAGCGTATCGAAACTATCCCTGAGGTAGGCAAAGAACTGGTCGCCCGAGTTGAAACCCTGCGGCGTGGCAAAGCGCATGTCGTTGGCGTCGAGCGTGTAGGGGATGATGAGCTGCGTGCCGTCCGCATGCTCGAACCAGTAAGGCAGTTCGTCGTCATAGGTGTCCGAGACGTAATCGAAGCCGCCTTCTTCGGCCACCAGCCGCACCGTGTTGACCGATGTGCGGCCCGTGTACCAGCCGGTCGGGCGCTGGCCGGTCACCTCGTAATGCAGCTTGATCGCCGCTTCGAGGTCGCGGCGCTCGTCCTCGGCGTCGTGGTCGCGGTAATCGATCCACTTCAGCCCGTGCGAGGCGATTTCCCAGCCGGCTTCCTGCATGGCCGTGACCTGGTCGGGTGAGCGCGCGAGCGCCGTGGCGACGCCATAGCAGGTCACAGGCACTTGCTCTTCGCTGAACAGGCGCAGCAGCCGCCAGAAGCCGGCCCGCGCTCCATATTCGTAGATTGATTCCATGTTCCAGTGGCGCTGGCCCACCCAGGGCGCCGCACCGACGATTTCCGACAGGAAGGCTTCCGAAGCCTTGTCGCCGTGGAGCACGCAGTTCTCGCCGCCCTCTTCGTAGTTGACGACGAACTGCACGGCGACATGCGCGCCGCCAGGCCATTTCGGATCCGGCGGATTGGCTCCGTAGCCACGCATGTCCCTGTTGTAACGCATCGTCCCTCCGCGCCCGGCATCACCGGAAGTATGATCAGGATATCGAAAGGGTGCTTCTCGCATTCCCCTCAAAATTTTTGAAAGTGTTTTTGTCGCACTCCGCTCGACCGGGACTTATGCATCGCCTTTAATTGGCGCACAATTCATCGTTAGTGCTCGATTGTACCGACCAATTTATTCATATTGGAAAATGGGAGGCGGCCAATGGCAGAAACGTCGAAAGCCGATGGCGGGCGTCTGACGACCCATGTCTTGGATACCGCGACCGGCAGGCCGGCGGCGGGATTGTCGATCGCGCTCTACCGTCTCGACGGTGCCGATCGCACGCTTCTGAAGGAGGTCGTCACCAACGCCGACGGCCGCTGCGACGCGCCGCTGCTGGCGGGTGCCGACTTCCGCACCGGCGAATACGAACTGGTGTTCGCGGCTGGCGACTATCTGCGCGGCCAGGGCACGAAGCTGCCCGCGCCTGCCTTCCTGGACAGCGTGCCGATCCGCTTCGGCATGGCGGAGGCGGTGCATTATCATGTACCATTGCTGATCTCGCCGTACGGCTATTCCACCTACAGGGGGAGCTGAGGCATGGCCAAGGTCAACATCCGCAACGAAATCCGCTTCATTCTCAATGGCAGGGATATCGCGCTGTCGTCCGTGGCGCCCGATGCGACCTTGCTCGACTGGCTGCGGCTCGACCGTTCGCTGCGCGGCACCAAGGAAGGCTGTGCCGAGGGCGATTGTGGCGCCTGCACCGTGCTCATCGGCAAGCTTTCGGCCGCCGGACTGGTCTATGAAAGCGTCAATGCCTGCATCCGCTTCCTCGGCTCGCTCGACGGCACCCATGTCGTGACGGTCGAGCATCTGCGTGGCGAAGCTGGCCAGTTGCATCCTGTGCAGCAGGCGATGGTCGATTTCCACGGCTCGCAATGCGGCTTCTGCACGCCGGGTTTCATCATGTCGCTCTATGGCCTGTGGATGAAATCACCGGACCCTTCGAACGCGGCCATCGAAAAAGCCTTGCAAGGCAATCTCTGCCGTTGCACCGGTTACGAGGCGATCATGCGCGCCGCGCATGCCATATCGGGCTACGGCAAGGCGGCAAAAGACGTGCTGGCGGTGGAGCGCCGGGACATCACGACACGGCTGCAGGCGTTGCGCGATGGCGCCAGGATCGAGATGGGCTCCGGCAGGACGCGACTGGTTGTGCCGGCCGATGCCGACGATTTCGCGACTGTCTTCGAAAAAGAACCGACCGCCACCGTCGTCGCCGGTTCGACCGACGTTGGCCTGTGGGTGACCAAGCAGATGCGCGACATCTCGCCGGCGATCTTCATCGGCAATCTGCCGGGGCTTTGCACCGTCACGGAAGACAATAGTGTCATATCGATCGGCGCCGGCGTCACCTATACCGAAGCTTTTTCGACACTGTCGAAACGCATCCCGGCGTTGGGGCCGTTGTTCGACCGCATCGGCGGCGAACAGGTTCGCAACATGGGCACGATCGGCGGCAACGTCGCCAACGGCTCGCCGATCGGCGACACGCCGCCGCCGTTGATCGCACTCGGCGCACGGCTGACTTTGCGCAAGGGCAAGACGCGGCGCACGATCCCATTGCAGGATTTCTTTATCGCCTATGGCAAGCAGGACCGCCAGCCAGGCGAGTTCGTCGAGGCCGTGCATGTGCCGGTGCCGGCAAAGGACGTGAAATTCGCCGTCTACAAGGTCACCAAGCGCCGCGACGAGGACATCACCGCGACCCTTGGGGCCTTCTGCCTGGCTCTGGCTAAGGACGGCACGGTGGCCGATATCCGCATCGCCTATGGCGGCATGGCGGCAACGCCGAAGCGGGCTACGGCCGTTGAACAGGCTTTGATCGGCAAGGCCTGGAGCGAAGCGACGGTGGAGGCTGCGATGGCCGAATACGCCAAGGACTTCACGCCGCTCACCGACATGCGCGCGAGCGCCGAATATCGAGCGCTGGCAGCGAAAAACCTTTTGTTGCGCTTTTATGTGGAAACCACGGGCACCAAGGTGCCGGTGCAGGTATCGCGCAGCGAGGCGGCCTGATGAACAAGCACGCCACATCAAACCTCAAAGCCGAGAAGATCGTCGGCGGCATCGCTACCGACCAGCGGCATGATTCCGCCCACAAGCATGTCAGCGGCGGCGCCGTCTATATCGACGACATGCCGGAACCGGCCGGCACGCTGCATGCCGGCCTTGGCCTGTCCAAGGTGGCGCATGGCGTTCTGAAAAGCGTCGATCTCTCGGCGGTACGCGCGGCCCCTGGTGTCGTCGACGTGCTCACCTATGCCGACGTACCGGGCGAAAATGATGTCTCGCCCAGCAATATGCATGACGATCCGGTGCTCGCCGAAGGCAAGGTGCAGTTCTTCGGCCAGCCGATCTTCGCGGTGATTGCCGAGACGCGCGAGGCAGCCCGACGCGCCGCGCGCCTGGCCAGGATCGAGTATGACGAGCTTCCCGCCGTGATCGACATCTGGGACCTCGATCCAACGAGGGACAAACAGGTGACCACGCCGCTGGTCCTGAAGCGCGGCGATGCGGCCGCGGCAATCAAGGCAGCGCCCCGCCGCATTAGGAGCCGCATGTGGCTTGGCGGCCAGGACCATTTCTACCTCGAAGGCCAGGTGTCGCTCGCCATCCCCGGCGAGGACGACGAGGTGACCGTCTACTGTTCGACCCAGGGGCCGAGCGAGACGCAGCATCTGGTCGCCCACACGCTCGGCGTGCCGAGTAACGCGGTGACGGTGGAGGTGCGTCGCATGGGCGGCGGCTTCGGCGGCAAGGAAACGCAGGCCAATCAGTGCGCCGCGATCGCCGCCATTGCCGCCAAGAGGCTGAAGCGCGCGGTCAAGATCCGGCTCGACCGCGACGAGGACATGACCGCCACCGGTAAGCGGCATGATTTCGCCATCGACTACGAGGTCGGCTTCGACGACGAGGGCAACATCCTTGGCGTCGACTTCACCTACGCTTTGCGCTGCGGCTTTTCAGCCGACCTGTCCGGCCCGGTCGGCGATCGTGCGCTGTTCCACTGCGACAACGCCTATTTCTATCCAGCGGTGCTGGCCAAATCGGCGCCGCTCTTTACCAACACCGTCTCCAACACCGCCTTTCGTGGCTTCGGCGGCCCGCAAGGCATGATCGGCGCCGAGCGCGTCATCGACGAGGTCGCCTTTTCGGTCGGCAAGGATTCGCTCGAGATCCGCAAGCTGAATTTCTACGATCCGATGGAAGCGACCGGCGGCCGCAACGTCACGCCCTATCACCAGAAGGTCGAGGACTGCATCATCCAGCGCATCGTGGCGGAACTGGAAGAGAGCGCCAGTTATGCACGCCGCCGTCGCGAGATTTCCGCGTTCAACGCCAACAGCCGCTTCATCAAGCGCGGCTTGGCACTGACGCCGGTCAAGTTTGGCATTTCCTTCACCAAGACCGAGTCCAACCAGGCCGGCGCGCTGGTGCATGTCTATGCCGACGGCTCGGTGCACATGAACCATGGCGGAACCGAAATGGGGCAGGGCCTGCACCTCAAGGTGGCGCAGGTCGTGGCCGAGGAATTCCAGATCGACCTCGACCGCGTGAAGATCACCGCCACCACCACCGCCAAGGTGCCCAACACCGCGCCGACGGCGGCGTCCTCGGGCGCCGACCTCAATGGCATGGCGGCACAGAACGCGGCGCGCCAGATCCGCCAGCGGCTGACCGACTTTGCCGCCGAGAGATACCAGATCCCTGTCGACCAGGTGGTGTTCCTGCCAAACCGGGTGCGCGTCGGCAACCAGGAGGTCAGCTTCAACGATCTGGTTAAGCAGGCCTATATTGCGCGTGTGCAGCTCTCGGCAGCCGGCTTCTACAAGACGCCGAAAATCCACTGGGACCGCGGCAAGGGCCAGGGCCACGCCTTTTATTACTACGCCTATGGCGCGGCCTGCGCCGAAGTGTCGGTCGACACGCTAACCGGCGAATATGTCGTCGAGCGCGCCGATATCCTGCACGATTGCGGCCGTTCGTTGAACCGGGCCATCGACCTCGGCCAGGTCGAGGGCGGCTTCATCCAGGGCATGGGGTGGCTGACCACGGAGGAATTGTGGTGGGACGACAAGGGCCGGCTGCGCACGCATGCGCCGTCGACCTACAAGATCCCGCTGGCGTCCGACCGACCGAAGATCTTCAACGTGGCGCTGACTGACTGGTCGCAGGCCTATGAACCGACCATCCATCGCTCCAAGGCGGTCGGCGAACCGCCGCTGCCGCATGGCATGGCGGTGCTGCACGCCCTGTCGGACGCAGTGGCCAGCGTCGCCGACCACAAGATCTGCCCGCGTCTCGACGCCCCGGCAACGCCGGAACGCGTGCTGATGGCAATCGAGCGGCTGAAGAAAGCGATCAAGGCTGGCGCCTGAATCGGGCAGAACGTGCAATTCGGACCGAAAAAGCCTATATTTCCCATTCGGGAACGTGAAACCATGACCTCGAAAGTACAAAACCTGAAAGCCTTTCTCGGCGGCGCCGGCCGTCTTGCCCTGGTCGAAGTGGCCGGCACCAAGGGCTCGACACCGCGTGAGAAGGGCGCCTTCATGCTCGTCTCGCGAACGGCGATCTTTGGCACGATCGGCGGCGGTCAACTCGAATACATGGCCATCGACAAGGCGCGGCAGATGGTGGCGCCATCGGGTGGATCCAACCGCCTGCAGTCGACGTCCCGCGTCGCGGTCGACGAAGTCCGCACCACGCTTGACGTCCCGCTCGGCCCCGAAATCGGCCAGTGCTGTGGCGGGCGGGTCGAGGTGCTGATCCGGTTGGTCGATACCGCATTGGCCGCCGAACTGGTCGCGGCGGCGGAAGCCGAGGAAGCTCATATGCCGCATGTCTATATTTTCGGCGGCGGTCATGTCGGCCAGGCGCTGGCGTCGACCATTGCGCTCCTTCCCGTGCGCGGCGTCGTCATCGAAACACGCGCCGAGGCGCTGGAAGGAATGCCGGAAACCGTGGAGACACGGCTGACCCCCATGCCGGAGGCCGAGGTGCGCAACGCCCCGGCCGGCACCGCCTTCGCCATCCTCACTCATGACCATGCGCTCGATTTCCTGATCGTCGCCGAAGCGCTGAAACGCGACGACGCGGCCTATGTCGGCATGATCGGCTCGAAGACCAAGAAAGCCACGTTCAGGAGCTGGTTCCTGAAGTCGGCGGACGGTACGGAGGCTGAATTCGCCCGCCTCGTCTCGCCGATCGGCGATGCGGTCAAGGACAAGCGCCCGCCCGTCATCGCCGCGCTGGCCGCCGCCGAGATCATGACGGCGCTGGTCAGCTACGTGACCGCGGATTATCGGGCTCTGCAGGGCAGGGTGATGGCCCGGCTAGACCAGCCTAGGCTGGCTTTCACGCAAGGCAACCGGATCGGATAAGCCACGAGGCGATCACTTGCAGGCCAGTTCGCTCTTCCGCCTACTTGCCGGCCAGAATGTCCTTGATCAGCCGCTGGCAGCGCTCCGCCATGAAATCGAGCAGCAGCCGCACCTTGGGATCCTGCAGCTTCTTGTGCGGATAAACGGCCGCGAACTGCACCGGCGTTGGTGGCGTATTGCTCAGGATCACCTTCAGCCGGCGGTCGCGGATGAAAGGCTCGACCTCGAAGCGCGGTTTGTTGATGATGCCGCGTCCTGACAGCGCCCAACCGGTCAGCACGTCGCCATCATCGGTGTCGTAGGGGCCGTGTACCTCGAACTTTTGTGGTCCGGTTGGGGTCTGCAAGGTCCAGACATATTCGCGCGCGCCGGAATAGCGCAGCATCAGGCAGTCATGTTTCCTGCCGATCAGCTCCTGCGGCTCCATCGGCTCGCCGCGCGCCTCCAGATATTTTGGTGCGGCGACCAGCACGCGTTCGCATTCCATGATGCCACGCATCCGAAGACTGGAATCCTCGATGATGCCGAGCCGGAAGGCGACGTCGATGCCTTCCTTCATGATGTCGACATTGTGGTCCGAGAGCCTGAGCCGCACCTCGATGTCAGGGTATTTGTCATGGAAATCGGGAATGCCCGACGCCACCAGCCGTCGCCCGAGACCGAGCGGCGCGGTGACGCGGATGGTGCCGCGCGGCTGGCCGGACAGCGCCGAGACGGCAGCCTCCGCCTCGGTGATCGCTTCCAGCACCTGCTTGGCGCCGGAATAGAAAACGGTGCCGTGTTCTGTTGGCATCAACTGTCGGGTGGTGCGGTTGAACAGCCGCACGCCGAGATGCTTCTCCAGTTCCTTGATGCGATTGGAGGCGACAGCCGGTGAAATACGCATGTCGCGGCCGGCCGCCGACAGATTGCCGAGCTCGACGACGCGGACGAAGACGGCGATGTTGTCGAGATAGGCCATGCGGAGCACCTTCGCCGGTTTGTGGCCATCAACCTAGTATTTTCCAATTTTTTTTGAAAGTCATCGTACACCTCGCCTCTTTTCGTTTGCGCACCACACCGTAAAGTCACCGGATCGGCAGGGACGACTTCAATGACGGATTTCGCGATTTTCTGGGACTGGCTGAGCTTCGCCGTGCGCTGGCTGCACGTCGTTACCGGCATCGCCTGGATCGGCTCGTCCTTCTACTTCGTCGCACTCGATCTTGGCCTGCGCCAGCGCCCGGACATGCCGGTCGGCGCCTTCGGCGAGGAATGGCAGGTGCATGGCGGCGGCTTCTACCACATCCAGAAATATCTGGTGGCGCCGTCCGAGATGCCGGAACACCTGACTTGGTTCAAATGGGAATCCTACGCCACCTGGCTGTCCGGTTTCGCGATGCTGTGCGTGGTTTATTACGCCGGCGCTGACCTGTTCCTGATTGATCCCAACGTGCTGCCGATGTCGGTACCGGTCGGCATCCTGCTGTCGATGGCGACGATCGGCGTCGGCTGGGTGGTCTATGATCTCTTGTGCCGCTCGCCGCTCGGAAAAAGCGATACCGGCCTGATGCTGGTGCTCTATGGCGTGCTGGTGTTCATAGCCTGGGGGCTGACGCATCTGTTCACCGGCCGCGCCGCCTTCCTGCATCTGGGTGCCATCACCGCGACGATCATGTCGGCCAATGTCTTCATGGTCATCATTCCCAACCAGAAGATCGTCGTCGCCGACCTCATCGCCGGCCGCAAGCCGGACCCGAAATACGGCAAGATCGCCAAGCAGCGTTCGCTCCACAACAACTATCTGACGTTGCCGGTGCTGTTCCTGATGCTGTCGAACCATTATCCGCTGGCGTTCGGCACCGAGTTCAACTGGGTCATCGCCTCGCTGGTGTTCATCATCGGCGTCCTGATCCGGCATTATTTCAACACCGTGCACAAGCGTGCCGGCAATCCGCACTGGACGTGGCTGGGTGCCCTTGTCCTGTTCCTCATCATCATCTGGCTGTCGACCGTGCCGAAGGTGCTGACTGGCGAGCCCAAGGCCTCCACCGCGGCTGAGGTCTATATCGCATCGGCGCATTTCCCGGCGGTGCGTGACACCGTGCTCGGCCGCTGCTCGATGTGTCATGCGCAGGAGCCGGTCTATGAAGGCATCTATCACGCACCCAAGGGGGTGATGCTGGATACGGACGTCGGCATCGCCGAGCATGCCCGCGAGATCTATCTGCAGGCCGGCCGCAGCCACGCCATGCCCCCAGCCAATGTCAGCCAGATCACCGACAAGGAACGGGCGTTGCTGGTGGCGTGGTTCGAAGGCGCGGGGAAATAAGCATGACCTTGACACTTCTGCGTGGCCGCACGCTGTCCTTCGTGCGCTGGCCGCAAACCATCGACGACCACTCCGCCTGGCGCTACGAGGAGGATGGCGGGCTGCTGATAAGCGACGGCAGGATCGTTGCAGCAGGCGCCTATGCCGATGTCGAGAAACAGGCCGGTGAGACGGCGAAAAAAATCGACCACCGGCCGCATTTGCTGCTGCCGGGCTTCATCGATGCCCATGTGCATTTCCCGCAGATGCAGGTCATCGCGTCCTATGGCGCCGAACTGCTCGATTGGCTGAACACCTACACCTTTCCCGAGGAGACAAAATTCGCCAACGCCCAGCATGGCCGCCGCATCGCGCGCCTGTTCCTTGATGAGACGGTGCGCCATGGCACCACCACGGTTGCCGCCTACTGTTCGGTGCACAAGGCGTCGGCGGAAGCCTTCTTCGCCGAGTCGCATGCGCGCGATATGCTCAACATCGCCGGCAAGGTGATGATGGACCGCAACGCGCCCGAAGGCGTGCTCGATACGCCGCAATCAGGCTATGACGACACCAAGGCGCTGATCGCCGAATGGCACGGCAAGGGCCGCCAGCTTTATGCCATCACGCCACGTTTCGCCATCACCTCGTCACCGGAGCAGATGGAGATGGCCGGCGCGTTGTGCCGCGAACATCCCGACCTGCACATGCAGACGCATCTGTCGGAAAACCACGCCGAGATCGCCTTCACTGGGGAACTCTACCCCTGGTCGAGCGACTACACCGATGTTTACGAACACTATGGGCTGCTGGGCAAAAAGAGCCTGTTCGGCCACTGCATCCATTTGTCGGAGCGCGAGGCGGACGCGCTGTCGGACAGCGGTTCGGTGGCTGTGTTCTGCCCGACCTCGAACCTGTTCCTCGGTTCCGGCCTGTTCGACTATCAGCGCTTTCGTCGCCGCGACAAGCCGTTGCGCATAGGGGCCGCCACCGATGTCGGCGGCGGCACAAGCTATTCGATGCTGCGCACCATGGACGAGGGCTACAAGATCATCGCGCTCAATGGCGAGAAGCTGAACCCGTTCCAGTCCTTCTGGCAGATCACGCGCGGCAATGCAGAGGCGCTGTCGGTGGCGGACAAGATCGGCACGCTGGAGGAAGGCACCGATGCAGACATCGTCGTGCTCGATGCCAGGGCGACGCCCGCCATGCGGCTCAGGATGGAAGCGGTCGAGACGCTGGCGCAGGAATTGTTTCTGCTGCAGACGCTTGGCGACGACCGCGCCGTGCGCGAGGTCTATGTGGCGGGGCGCGCGGCCAAGAGCGACATGATCGCGGGGTGAACCCCGTCTTGCCAACCGAATTGCGAAGGGCAATTCGGGGCAATCCGGCCTCTCCCCAAGGAGAGAGGAGGCCGCCGGCGCTGGCGCCAGGCTCTTCTCCCAACCGGGAGAACGCGGCCGCGCAGCGGCCGGATGAGGGCGCGCCGCGATGCAAGCTTGACCCGGCCGATGTTGTCGTACAAACGACACGTCACGATTTTCGGAGAAAAGAGACATGGCCGTTGCTGACGACATCGCTCTAATCAAGAGACAGGAAGAGACACTTGTCTTCGCAGCCTTCGACGAGGCCGTCGCCTTCGAGATAGGCGCAGCCATCCGTGGTCGTGCAATGGCCGAGAACCTGCCGATCATCGTCGACATCAGGCTATGGGACCGGCCGCTTTTCTATGCCGCCATGCCGGGTTCGAACGCTTCCAACCCCGACTGGGCGCGGCGCAAGATCAATGTCGTGAAGCGCTATCTCAGAAGCACTTACCGTCTGGTGCTTGAACAGCAACGTCCTGACCGCACCTTCAAGATCGGCGAGGGGCTGGATATTGCTGACTACGTGCTGGCCGGCGGCGGCTTCCCGGTCACGGTCAAGGGCGCCGGTGTCATCGGTGTGATCGCGGTGTCCGGCCTGCCGGAGCGCCAGGATCATGGCGTGGTGGTCGATGCGCTGTGCGATCACCTGGGCATGGACAGGCGCGAGCTGGCGCTGTCCCCGGACCCCGAATGACCGTGCCCGATCCCAAGGTTTTTCTTACCTCGATCTTCAATGCCGCCGTCGCCGCCGCCGATCCGGAGCGTACCATCCGCGACCATTTGCCGGCCAAGCCAAGGGGCCGCACCATCGTCATCGGCGCCGGCAAGGGCTCGGCGCAGATGGCTGCGGCCTTCGAAAAGGTCTGGGATGGCCCGATCGAAGGGCTGGTCGTCACCCGCTACGGCTATGGTGCCAAATGCGAGCGCATCGAGATCATCGAGGCGGCGCATCCGGTGCCGGACGCCGCCGGGCTCGAGGCCTCGCGGCGGCTGCTGGACAAGGTGCAAGGGCTGACAGCGGACGATCTGGTCGTGGCGCTGATCTCCGGCGGCGGTTCGGCGCTGCTGCCGTCTCCAGCCGCCGGCCTGACGCTGGCCGACGAGATCGCCGTCAACGAGGCGCTGCTCGCCTCCGGCGCGCCGATCGCGGCGATGAACACCATCCGCAAGCATCTCTCCACCATCAAGGGCGGCCGGCTGGCTGCCGCCGCATGGCCGGCCAAGGTGGTGTCGCTGGTGGTCTCCGACATCCCCGGCGACAATCCGGCCCTTGTCGCGTCCGGCCCAACCGTTCCCGATACCGGCAGCCGTGAAGATGCCCTGGCTTCGATATCAGCCTATGGCATGAAACTACCGGACGCGGTCATGGCGCACATCCGGTCGCCTGCGGCCGACGCGCCAGATCCCGACGACAAGCGCTTTGCGCGTAACGAAGTGCATCTGATCGCCTCCGCCGGTGTGTCGCTGGAAGCGGCAGCAGTGGAAGCGAGGCGGCAAGGCATAGAAGCCGTCATCCTCTCCGATGCCGTTGAAGGCGAAGCGCGCGAGGTCGGCGGCGTCCACGCCGCGATTGCCCGCGAAGTGGCGACGCGCAACCGGCCCTTCCAAAAGCCGGTTCTGATCCTTTCTGGCGGTGAGACCACCGTGACCTTGCGGGCCAAAGGCAAGGGTGGCCGCAACTCGGAATTCCTGCTCGCCTTCGCCATCGGCATCAATGGCATGGAGGGTATTCATGCCTTGGGGGCCGACACCGACGGCATCGACGGTTCGGAAAACAATGCCGGCGCCTTCGCCGACGGCTCGACCGTTTCGCGCATGCGCGCGGCGGGCGTGGATGCCAAGGCGATGCTCGCCGCCAACAACGCCTGGACGGCCTTCAATGCCGTCGGCGATCTCTTCGTGCCCGGCCCGACCGGCACGAACGTCAACGATCTCAGGGCAATTCTCGTCCGCTAATGCATGTCGCCCAAGTGACCTCGGTTTTGGGGGAAGGACATTCATCAAAACAAAGACCTAAAGCGCGTCGCATGAGTCCGTTTCGACGCGACGCGCTTTAGGCCGTAATCACGCGGCCATAAGCCGCTTCACCTGCTTCATATCCTGCAAGAACCGCTCGCGTTCGGCCTCTTTGTCGGCGTGATCACGAATGCGCAGGATGAAGGAGGGATGAATGGTGATGAAGACCCGCAAGCCATCCTCGCGTTCGATCACCTGGCCGCGCATCTTGGTCACCGGTATCGCCTTGCCAAGCAGGGACAGCGCCGCCGTAGCGCCGAGCGCCACGGCCACGTTCGGCTTGATCAGGTCAAACTCCTGGTCGAGCCACCAGCGGCAGGCTTGAACCTCGCCGACATTCGGCTTGGAATGGATGCGCCGCTTGCCGCGCGGCTCGAATTTGAAGTGCTTGACCGCGTTGGTGACGTAGACCTTCAGGCGATCGACCCCGGCATCGTCCAATATGGCATCGAACACCTTGCCCGCCGGGCCGACGAATGGCTGGCCGGCGATGTCTTCCTGGTCGCCCGGCTGTTCGCCGACAAAAATCACCTTGGCATTGTCAGGCCCTTCACCGAATACCGTCTGCGTCGCATCGCGCCAAAGCGGACAGCGGCGGCATCCCTTGGCGACCTCTCGCAATTCGGAAACCGTGTCCGCGGCATCGTCATCAGGTGTTTCGGCTGGCTGCTGCTTCGGCCAGTGCCTCGCCTGCACCTTGGCGTGGTGCGGCGCCGGCGTTGTCGGCATCTTCGCAATCATATCTCTGGCGGCCTTGTCCGCTCTCGCGATCAAGTCAGGAATGAGCGAGCCCTCGGGAAGGTTCCGCCAATATTTCTATGGGTAGGCCGATACGCCACCTCATTTTGATGACAACGGCGAAAAAGTGATCGTCGCCGGGTCACGCAGCCATCAGACTTCGTGCAGGTAAAGATGATAGTCCAGTTCGCTGACCGTGCGCGCCACGCGCAGGTATTCGGACTGCTTGATCGCCACGAAGGTGCGGTGCAGGTCCTCGCCGAGCGCGCCTTTCAGAAAGCTGGACGCCTTGGCTGCTTCGATGGCGGCGCGCCAATCGGCCGGCATCGTCGTACGGGTGACGGACGCCTCATAGCCATTGCCGGTCGTTTCGGGGCCTGGATCGAGCCCTTCATCGAGGCCTTTGACGATGCCGGCGAGTACCGTGGCCGCAATCAGATAGGGGTTGGCGTCGACGCCGGACGGACGATGTTCGATGCGCCGGTTTTTCGCATCGCCCGCCGGCACGCGCAGCGCCACCGAGCGGTTGTTGACGCCCCAGGTCGGCGCGACCGGTGCATAGGATTGCGAGACGAAGCGGCGCCAGGAATTGGCGTGCGGCGCAAACACCAGCATCGATTCCGCCATGGTCTGGATCAGCCCGCCGAGGCCACGCAGCAGCGGCAACGACCAGTTCTCGCCGGCTGCTTCCGAAAAGACGTTTCGGCCGTCCTTGTCCTGCAGCGAGACATGGAAATGCATGCCGGAGCCGGCATATTTCTCGATCGGCTTGGCCATGAAGCAGGCGGTGACGCCGTGGCGGCGCGCCTGCGCCCGCACCAGCCGCTTCAGCATGACCAGATCGTCCGCCGCCCGGATCACGTCCTTGCGGTAGTTCAGCGTCAATTCGTACTGGCCAGGCGCATATTCCGAGATCACCGTCTCGGCCGGAATGCCTTGCGCCTTGGCGGCGGCGTAGATGTCGGAGAACAGCGGCTCCATGCCGTGCAGATGGTCGACGGAATAGACTTCCGTTTTGCCCGAGACGCGGCCATCAAGCACCGCGCGCGCCGGCTGCACCTTGCCCTCGACATCGCGCTCATTGGCCAGCAGAAAAAACTCCAGCTCGAAGGCGCCAGCCGGATGGAGGCCCTTGGCCGCCAGTATGTCGACCTGCCGGGCAAGCGCCAGCCGCGGGTCCGACGACATTGGCTGGCCGTCGAGATGGTGCATCGCCATCAGCACCTGGCCGCGGGGCGGGTTCGTGCCGTAAAGCGGCACCAGCGTGCCGGGAATTGGCCAGGCCCTGAGATCGCCATCGCCGCTGTCCCAGATCAGCCCGGTTTCGTGCACATCCTCGCCGGTGATATCGAGGCCGAGGATCGAGATCGGCATATGCCGGCCGCCTTCGAAAATGCTTTTCAGCTCATGCCGGCGCACGATCTTGCCGCGCCCGACGCCATTGGCGTCGGTCAGCACGATATCGAAGGCCTCGACCTCGGGATGGGCGTCGAGGAAGGCTTGCGCCTCGGTGGGCGTCGAGCCCGAAGGTGAAGTCATGATGGAACTCGGGTTTGGCTTGGTGGCTTGTCTCATGCCGCAAGCTTTGCCGCAACCGAGCCAAAAGCGGTGATCAGCCGGTTGACCTGGGCGCCTGACGTTGCCGGTGAGATCAGCATCATGTTGTGGAAGGGTGCGATCAGCACGCCGCGATTGACCAGCGCGACATGGATGGCGGCCTCCAGTTCCGGTGCATGTGCATCCTCGGCCTCGGCGCCATTGCACAGCGGGCCGGGCGCGCAGATGAACTCAATGCGGGCCCCGACACGGGAGACATGCCAGGGCAGACGATAGCGATTGATCACGCCGGTCAGCCCAGCATCGAGCCGCCGCGCCAGATGATCCATGCGGTCGTAATTCTCCTGCGTCATCACCTCCTCGAGCGTGGCGCGCATCGCCGCGAACTGCAGCGGGTTGGCCGACAGCGTCGTGCCCATGCCGGAATAGCCAGGCTCTTTCGTCCTGTTGTAGTCGGCATAGCGCGACGCGACCTCCTCGCTCATCCCCCAGACGCTCGCCGGCACGCCGCCGGCAATCGGCTTGCCCAGCACGAACAAGTCCGGCTCCAGGCCATATTTCCTGGTGTAGCCGCCCGGGCCGGTCGAGATCGTGTGCGTCTCGTCGATCAAAAGCAGCGTGCCCGCTTCGCGCGTCAACTTTCGCAGCGCATCATGGTAGCCGGGATCGGCAAGCACCATGCAGGAATTGGTCAGCACCGGCTCGGCGATGACGCAAGCGACATCCCTGTCCTTCAGCGCCGCTTCGAGAGCGGCGACATCGTTGAATTCGATGACCTTGGCCGTTCGGGTCAGGTCGCGGAATTCGCCCGCCAGTCCGGGCCGGTTGATTGGTTTGCCGTCGATCAGCCGCACCATCGTCTCGTCCACCGAGCCGTGATAGCAGCCGTTGAAGACCAGGATTTTTTCTCTCCCAGTGATGGCGCGGGCGACGCGTAGCGCGAACCGGTTGGCGTCGGTCGCCGTCGTCGCGATCTGCCAGAAAGGCAGGCCGAAGCGCTGCTGCAGCAGCGGCCCGATGGCGAGCGCGTCTTCCGAAGGCAGCATGTAAGTCAAGCCGCGCCCAGCCTGGCGGCGAATGGCGCGTGCCACCGGCGGAGGCGAATGGCCGAACATCGAACCGGTGTCGCCGAGGCAGAAATCGTCGAGCTTGTTGCCGTCCATATCGGTGATCGTGGCGCCGCGGGCACTATCGACCAGGATCGGAAACGGCGTCGGCCAGTCGTTCATCCAGTGCATCGGCACGCCGCCGAAGAAGCCGGGGACACCGTTGCCGACCTTGGCCTGCGATTTTGGCCGCGCCTTGCGGAATACGGCACCTTCCGTCTCGCGCAATTGCGCGATGCGGTCGCGGCTGATACCGCCGATGGTTTTTGAACTGTCGCTGTGCATGAAAACCCCCTCTGGCACGTTCCTCTTAGCCAATCCACCTCCGCAACGGCAATTGGCCGCGCGGCCGTTCTGCATTGGCTCAGCTCTAGCTGGCGGCGCTTGACGCTCTGCGCGAAGTCGGCGCCAATGGAACGGAATTGGGGCAAGGGAAATGCGGACGATCATCTGCGTGACGGCACTGTTCCTGTCGGCCGGTACGGCTTTTGCGACCGGCGGCATCTGGTGCTCCGTCGATGATTCACAGGTGAAATTCCAGGTCGATGCTGGCGTCACCACTGGCATGGGCGGCCCGACCTTCAATTTTCGCGGCGACCTGGAGATCAAGGCAGGGCCGGCCGGCGATCAGCTGCGCAAGGCCACTTTCGAGAACTCCAACCTCACCCAATACTGGCTCGACAACAAGGAGCTGCGGCTGAACATCTACCACGAGCAGGAGGTGGCCAAGACCTACAGTTCGGTCGAACTCACGATCCTGACCAGGGCCAGCGACGAGGGCGTCTATGATGGAGACTACAAACTCGCCGTCTATGACAGCACGGCCGACAAGGACAGCGATGGCAAGCCGGTCGATCTGACCGGCAAGGTTTCCTGCGGCGCCGAGTAATCCGCTGTTTCGAAACTACGCAGTGATGTCGATGACGCCGCAGTCGCCGGCGGCACTGCCGAAGGCGACGCGGCGTTCTTCCTTGTCCCACATCATCGCGGTGATGGCGCCTTTGCCCGGGCGCCGCAAAAGCACTTCCTTGGCGTCGGAAAAGCGCACGGCCATGACCATGCCGTCGTCATAGCCGACGGCGACGACATCCTGGCTCGGGTGGCAAGCGACCGCCGTCACCATGGCGTTGCCGCGCGTGCCGAGTTCCAGCGGCGCCTTGCCCATCGGCCCGTCCTTAGCCGAAAACGGCCAGACGATCGCCGCCGGCGCGCCGGAACTGGCCAGCCACTTGCCTTTCACGCTCCACGACAGGCTTTTAACCTTGCCGGGATAGCCGCTCATGCGCATGTGCTTGCCGTCGGCGAGTTTCCAGCCATGCAGGGCGTTTTCCTGCATGGTGGTGACCAGAAAGGCGCCGTCCGGCGAGAAGGTGATGCCGGTGTGGGCGCCCGCCCATTCGAGTTCCACCGGCTTGCCTTCGGCGGCCGGGAAATGCAGCGTCGCGCCATTGTAGCGGGCAACGCCGAAGCGCATGCCCTTGGGCGAGAACGCCAGCCCCTCGACCGAGCGCGGATGGGCAAATTCCCGGGTCTTGCCATCGGCGAAGCGCACGAAAGCGGTCTTGCCCGTGGCATAGGCGACGGCCCCTTGCGGCCCGGCGGCAACGCTGGTGATCCATTTCTTGCCGGCGCTCGCCACCTCCTGGGTCTCGCCGCCGGCTTTGACGGCAAACACCTTGCCGTCCTCGCCGCCGGTGATCAGCCGGTCGTTGGCCGCGTCATGGAAAGCCGCGAGCAGCCCATCATTGGCCTGCACAGTCTTGTGGCCATTGTCGAGCCGATGGACGGCACCATCGGCCAGCGCGAAATGCGGCACATCGCCAAGGAAGACGGCGGTAACGCAATGGCCTTCGAGATCAAGCGGGGCGACTGTGGGCATGATTGTCTTTTTTCAACTGAATGAGATTACAGAGGCGGCTTACTCGACGTTTGCGGTTCCGGCAACCGGCAGATCAGATGGCGAGAGGCTGTCATCAAAGCAGCCCCTTCGCCCGCAGATCGGTTGCGAACGTCGCCAATGGCATCACCAAGGTCAGATCCGATCCATCGAGACGCTCGGCCCCGTAGCTGGCATACCATCTTGCGGCCCGCTCGCTCTTGGCATCGATGATGAGCAGGATGCCGCCGCCTTCGCCAGCAAGTCGCAAGCAGCGCAACGCGGCGGCGGCAAGCAGTTGACCTCCGAGTCCTTGCCTGGCGACGCTGCGGTCGGTCGCCAGCCGGGCAAGCTTGAAGCCGGAAACCTCGTGCCGCGCCAAGCCTCTCGTCATCGTCTCCGGCACGGTTTCATGAGCAATGGCTGACGGCGCGATCGTATAGAAGCCAAAGATCCGCTCCAAAGCCGTGTCGTCGATCGCACAGAAAGTCTTGGCGGCATTTTGTTCGTGGCTTTGCCGCGCGAACCGCCGCAGAAAATCGTTCATCTGCGCATCGCCGCAATCGAACGAGGCCCGATCATGGCGTTTCGCAATCGGCTCCTCGTGCCAGGCGGGAAGCGTCACAGAGTATCCGGCAAGGCTGCGATCGCTGCTCGGAGCTTGGCATTGGGTTTCGGCGGGTTCTCCAGCAGATCGAGTATACGTGTGAAATCGCGGTCGGACACTTTCGCAACCTCGGCTGCTTCGATTACGGCCTGTGCTTCCGGAACCACCTTGTTGAGAATGAAGTCGGTAACGTCCTGATGAGATAGCGCGGCAGCGCGCGCGATCATCGCCTTCTGCGCAGGCGCGATGCGGATTTGATAGCGCTCCGTTTTGTTGTCGGCCGACCTGGGCATCGGAAATCTCCTCGGATCCATGTACACATGATATGTGTACATGGATCCATAGTCAATCTCGAGAGCCCTTCAATACAGCCCTACGAGGCTTGGCAGGCCTCGAAACTCTTCCTCAGCCGCTCGGCGTCGAGTTCGCGGCCGATGAACACCAGCCGGCTTTCGTGCTTCTCGCCGTCCTTCCAGGCGCGCTGGTGGTCGCCTTCGATGATCATGTGCACGCCCTGGATGACATAGCGCTCATCATCGCCCTTGAGCGCGATAATGCCTTTCAGTCGCAGGATGTTGGGACCTTCCATCTGGGTGATCTTCTCGATCCAAGGGAAGAATTTCTTCGGGTCCATCTCGCCGCCGCGCAGCGACACCGACTGCACCGTCACGTCATGGATGTCGGAAGGATGCGCGTGATGGTCATGCCCATCATGATCATGATGGTGGTGATCGTGGCCATCATGGTCGTGATGATCATGATCATGGTCATGGTGATCATGATCGTCATGCGACTCGAGGAAATGCGGATCGTTTTCCAATGCCCGGGACAGGTCGAAGGCGCCGCGGTCGAGCACTTCCGACAGCTCGACACCGGCGCGGGTCGTACGATGGATCCTGGCCGCCGGATTGATGGCGCGGATCGTCGCCTCGACCTTGGCGAGTTCTTCCGGGGTCACAAGGTCGGTCTTGTTGAGCACCACGACGTCGGCGAAGGCGATCTGGTCCTCGGCTTCCTTGGAATCCTTGAGCCGCAGCGGCAAATGCTTGGCGTCGACCAGCGCCACCACGGCATCGAGCTTGGTCTTGGAGCGCACGTCGTCATCCATGAAGAAGGTCTGCGCCACCGGTACCGGATCGGCGAGCCCGGTGGTCTCGACGACGATGGCGTCGAAGCGGCCGGGCCGGCGCATCAGGCCCTCGACGACGCGGATCAGGTCGCCGCGCACCGTGCAGCAGACGCAGCCATTGTTCATCTCGTAGATTTCCTCGTCGGATTCCACGATCAGCTCGTTGTCGATGCCGATCTCGCCAAATTCGTTGACGATCACGGCGTAACGCTTGCCGTGGGTCTCCGACAGGATGCGGTTGAGCAGCGTCGTCTTGCCGGCGCCGAGATAGCCGGTAAGAACGGTTACGGGAATCTGCGTCTGTGCGTCGCTCATGGCTTGCCTCGAAATAACTGGGCCCTGAAATCCAGGCCGCGAAAGGGATTGTCGGCTCCATATAGGATGTGCGCCGGGCTTTTGCACGGGGCAAACCATGGGCCAAATTTAACGGCTGGGATTCGTTCTGACATCGTGGCCGCGAAAGGCGGTCGCCGCCGCGCGAATGATCAGGGGGGCGCCTTGCCCGGGCTGCCGGGTCACGCAGCGGTTGGTCCGAATGTCCTGCACGCGAAACTCGTTTGTCATCTAACTGAAATAAACATCTGGCATCACCACGGCGGACACCGCAAATGCTTGCCGGCAAAGCTGTTTCGGATGCCGGAATTTTTTCGATCGTCGATTGCCAACCGGCCGGCTGCGTCTATGCTGTGCGCACCGGTACGGCCGAAGAGGGATGACCATGGCCAAGGCGGACAAGACTGCAACGATGAGCCGGCTGCATTCGGCGGCAAGGCTGGCAAGGACCGCGCTGGCGGCACGGCTTCTGGCGCACGGGTTCTACGCCGGCCAGGACCAGATTATGCTGTCGCTGGACCGCGAGGACGGCCAGACACCGGGCAACCTTGCCGGGCGTCTCGGCGTGCGTCCGCCGACCATCACCAAGACCATCAACCGGCTGCAGGCACAGGGTTTTCTGGAAAAACGCGCGTCGAACTCCGATGCCCGCCAGGCCCATATCTTCCTCACCGATATCGGCCGTGAAACCATCCGTGCTATCGAGAAGTCGGTGAAGAAGACCGAAAAGCAGGCGCTGAAGGGCCTCGACAAGAAAGACCAGAAGGCGCTGTTCAAGCTGCTCGCCCGTATCGAGGCCAACCTCTCCAACGAGGAATTGGTGCTGATCGACGACGACGCCGAGGCGGACGAATGATCTCTTCGGCTATCAAGCCGCCGCGGTAGCTCCGTGGATCAAGGACGACCAGCGTCCCGGTGTCACGCCGAACGCTTTCTTGAATTGCCTGTTGAAATGGCTCTGGTCGCTGAAGCCGGCCTCGATCGCGATCTGTGCCAAGGGCTCGCCGGCGGCGATCATCCTGCGCGCGCTCTGAAGCCGGCGCATCACCAGGAAACGATGCGGACTGGTCGAGAAGGCCGCGCGGAAATGTCTCGACAGGGCATAGCGGTCGAGACCCGTGATGGCTTCCAACTCGTCCGAACGCACGGGCCGGTCGAGGTTTTCCGAGAGATATTCACGCGCCAGTGTCACCGCTCGCCACGCCGTCCCGGCTAGTGCCTTTGCCGGCTGACCGGCATGCCGGGCGAGGCTTTGCATCAGTTGAGCCAGGAAGTCGTCGACGAATAGCTCGTCGAGTTCCTGCTCCAATGGCCCAAGCGCCGAAAGCAGCGTCGCGCGGAAGGCATCGTCGCTCACCACGCCGTCGCTGACGAACGGCAGCGCTGTGCCGCCGAGACAGTCGAGCATCAGTGACGGCTCGAGATAGAGCATTCTGTAGCGCAGGCCTTCCTCGGTGCCCGCGCCGCCATCGTGCAATTCGTCCGGATGCAGCACGATGATCTGGCCTGGCAGGCTGTGCCGCGCGGCACCTCGATAGCGAAAGGTCTGCACGCCGCGCAGCGTCACCCCGATCGCATAGGTGTCGTGGCGATGCGGATCGAAGGCGCTGCCGTGAAACCGCGCCTCGATGCGCTCCATCCCCGCAGGGTCGGTAGCGGAGATGATGCAGCTTTCAGCGGCATCGGCGCACAAACGTCCAAGACCCTCGAAGGCCTGACGGTCTAGTTCGAACGACATCGTCTCCTTCAGCCTCGCAATACGGGGCCCTAACCTCGAATGGCGCATTTTCTCATGTTCGATACGAAATTTGCAATCGTACTGCGGGAAGACTTGCCCGTTTGGCAGAAACTCAACGTCACCGCCTTCCTGACCAGCGGCGTCGTCGCGCAATTCCCCGACATCATCGGCGAGCCCTATCGCGACCGCGCCGACAATCTTTACAATCCCCTGTCGATCCAGCCGGTCATCGTGCTCTCGGCCGACCATGCGGCGCTTGGTGCGATCCACCGGCGTGCGCTGGAACGCGGCGTCACCACCTCGCTCTATGTCGAGGAGATGTTTTCGACCGGCTTCGACGCCGCCAATCGCGCCGTCTTTGCCGAATTCGCGCCCGAAGACGCCAAGGTGGTCGGCATCGCGCTGCGCGCCGACAAGAAGGTCGTCGACAAGATCACCAAGGGTGCCCGCATGCATGCATAGAGGCAAACTCACAAACTCAATCGGCTGGCTGCCGACGATCGAGAAGAGCGGCATACAGTGCCGCCAGCAATGCGAATATCGCCGACACCAGCATCATGGAAAAAAGCGCTGGAGCTGAATCTGTAAGAAACGGGCCGGCGATGGAGGCGATGAGTGCCCCGCCGCCGATCCTCACGGCGGCGGCCAGTCCTGCGGCGGTGCCAACCAGATCCGGCTGTACCGACAATGCGCCGCTGTTGGCGGCGGGCATGGTCAACCCGTTGCCGACACCGATGAACACGCAAGGCCCAAAGAGGGCCAGAACGTGCGTGGTGCCAAAGCTTGACAGGACCAGGCCGACCAGCAGACCCGCGCAGGTCAGGAGGCGTGCAAAAACAAGTGTGGCGCTCAGCGAGATCTTCGAGGCGTAACGCCCGGCCAAATAGCTGCCGAGAATGAAGCCGGTCGGGACTAATCCCATGCAAAAGCCGAGCTTCATGCTTGATCCACCGAGCGCATCACCGACGATCAATGGCGCTCCTCCCAGGAACACATAAAGCACGCCCATCGAGCAGGCCATGCACAGGGTGTAGGCCCAAAACCGCGCTGACCGGAGGAGCAGTCCATATGAGGCAACGCAGTTCCCATTGGATCTCGACAATGGGGTGGCCGTTCTCCTGATCTCGCGCATGGACAAGGCCAAGGCGGCCGCGCCGAGGATCGCGAAGACAATGAAGCTTGACCGCCATCCGAACAGTTCGTCCAGGGACCCGCCAAACAAAGGACCGACCATTGGTGCGAGCGCCCACCCCATGGCGAGATAACCAAATTTGCTGGCGGCTTCGCGCTCACCTGATGTCTCTTTGATGATGACCAGAGCGACCGAGTAACAGGGGCCAATGCACGCTTGCATAGCGCGAAACAGAAGAAAAATGCCGATGTTGGGGGCCAGGGCGCAGCCGATGGACGCGGCGACGAAGATCGAGAGAGATGCCAAGACGACCAGCCTTCGCCCAAATCGGTCCGATATTACGCCTCCGACGGCCTCTATGAGGGCGGTGATGATCGCAAAGCCGGCAATCGACAGATTGACCAATGCGAAATCAGCTTGGAACGTTGCGGCAATGTTCGGCAGCGACGGCAAGATCATGTTCACCGGCAACACTGCAAGAGCTGAAAGCAAGATAAGAGTGATTAGTCGGGGTGGAGCCGCCGGTTCGGAGAATATCGTTTTCCTGATTGTGTCCGTGCTCGGACTCGGAACGGGGTTATCGCTCGCCATGATCTCGTTCGCCTGGTCAGTGGGATTGAAGTGAGGGTCTGACGGGGCGGCCCGAATTCCGGGCATAAAAAAAGGCCCCGTCAGGAGCCTGCTTACCGCGCATGGGTGCTTTCGCCCGATGGTTACACCATCCTGCCCATGCGCTCGCTTACCACGATGAAAATCATTGCGATGTTCATGGCATCACGGCTAGGCGGAAAGGTGCATGTCGTCAAGTCGGCATGCTTCGACGTCGATCAACAAAAAAGACCATGGAGCCTGCACTCAGACTTGACCTGATCGGATGGCGGTTTGGGCCGTGAAATGCCGGAAGAGGCTAAGCCTGTCCAGGCGTCTTGTTGTGCCAGACGCTTTTGGCTTGCCGGCAAGCGACAATTCCCGCAAAAGGTGGGCTCCAGCCCAGCTTTTCCCCCGGCCTGCACGTGAATCCTTCCCAAAGAGATGCAGAAAGCGCGACGCCGCCGGTGGCGATCCTGTGCATGCTGACGACCTATGTCTTTTTTACCTTCCTCGACACCAGCAGCAAATATCTCGTCCTTGCAGGCGTCTCCGTCCTGATCGTCGCCTGGGTGCGCTTTGCCGTGCATGTCGTGCTGGTCGGGGCGCTGCTGCGCGGCTGGCGCGAGCCGGTGCGGTTTCGCCCGGTCAACTTGCCCGCGCATGTGATACGCGGCGCCTTCCTGTTCGGCTCGACCATGTTCAACGTCCTGGCGCTGCGCTCCCTGCAACTGGCCGAGACGACATCGATCTATTTCTTCGGGCCGATGGTGATCACCGCGCTTGCCGGCCCGCTGCTGGGCGAATGGGCCGGCTGGCGGCGTTGGCTGGCGATCCTGGCCGCTTTCGCCGGGGTCTTGATCATCACGAGGCCGGGTGTCGGTGTTTTCGGCGTCGGACATCTCTTCGCGCTCGGCTCGATGCTGTCGAACTGCTTCTATGTCATCATGACGCGCCGCATGTCGGCGACCGAGACGTCGGAAAGCCTGATCCTGTTCTCGGCGCTGGCGCCGGCGGTGCTGCTTTTACCCATGCTGCCGTTCTCCTTCTCCTTGCCGCACGATGGGTGGCACTGGTTCGTCCTGCTCATGCTTGGTGTGTTCGGCGGCGTCGGCCATTGGCTGCTGGTGCAGGCCTATCGGCTGGCGACGACCACGGCGCTGGCGCCCTATCCCTATTCGCAGATGGTGTGGATGATCATTTCCGGCTGGCTTGTCTTCAAGCAGTTCCCCGACCGCTGGACGCTGGTCGGCGCCGCCATCATCGTCGCCAGCGGCCTCTACATCGTCCATCGCGAACACCGGCTTCGGCTCCGCAGCCGCGCGGCCTCGGATGTCGAGGCCGAAGCGCTGGCAAAAAAACTTTGATTTGGCCCCGATCGATGGCATAAGGCCGCCCTTAAACAGTTTAAAAAACGACGGGGAGCGAAAGCCTGGCACAGAAGATCAAGCTGTCGACGATCGCGGATGCGCTCGGCGTGTCCACGGCCACGGTTTCGCTGGCGCTGCGCGACAGTCCGCTGGTCGCCGGCTCGACGCGCGACCGCATCAAGGAACACGCCCGCGCCATCGGCTATATCTACAACCGCCGCGCCGCCAGTCTGCGCACCTCGCGCTCGGGCATTGTCGGTGTCGTCGTGCACGACATAATGAACCCGTTCTTCGCCGAGATCCTGCGCTCGATCGAGAGCGAGCTCGATCGCAGCCGGCAAACCTTCATCCTGTCCAATCATTATGATCAGCTCGAAAAGCAGCGCACCTTCATCGATACGCTGCTGCAGCTCGGCGCCGACGGCGTCATCATGTCGCCGGCCATCGGCACGCCCGCATCAGATATCGTCATGGCCGAGGACAACGGCTTGCCGGCGGTGCTGATCGCACGCACCGTGGAGGGCGCCGACGTGCCGGTGTTTCGCGGTGACGATGCCTATGGCACGGGCCTCGCCACCAACCACCTGATCTCGCTCGGCCACAAGCGCATCGCCATGATTGGCGGCACCGACCAGACCTCGACCGGGCGTGATCGCTACCAGGGCTATGTCAATGCCATGGAGGCGGCGGGGCTTGAAGTCAGACCGTCCTGGCGCATTGCCGGCCCGCGCACCAAGCAAGCCGGCTTCGAGGCGGCCGGGCAGTTCCTGGCGCTGAAGGACAGACCGACCGCCGCCTGCTGCTGGAACGACCTCGTCGCCATCGGCCTGATGAACGGCATAGCGCGCGCCGGCCTGGTGCCGGGCATCGACATCTCCGTCACCGGCTATGACGATCTCGAGGAGGCGGCGATCGCAACACCGGCGCTGACCACCGTCTGGAATGGCCAGCGCGAGGTCGGTCGCCGCGCCGCCAGCGCGCTGCTCGACAAGCTCAACGGGCAGACGGTGCGGCCCTCGCAGGAATTGATCAAGCCGGAACTGCATGTGCGCCAGTCGACCGGCAAGCCGGTGGAGCGCGCATGACCAGGGCCAAGGATCTGCAAGCCGTTGCCATTTTGGTGCCGGCGGATTTCAGCGATCACGCCGTCGGGCGTATCCAACGGACCTTCAGGCGCGTCGGCATCGAGCGCGCCGATCCCGCGCTGGTCACCGAGGAGATGCGCCGCGCCGTGCGTGGCATCGCATCCTTTGCCGGCATCAGTGCGGCGATGATGGATGCGTTGCCCAATCTCGAACTCATCGCCTCCTTCGGCGTCGGCTATGATTCGGTCGACGTCCACCATGCGGCGGCGAAGAACATCATGGTCACCAACACGCCCGACGTCCTGACCGAGGAGGTCGCCGACACCGCGATCGGCCTGCTGATCAACACAATCCGCGACCTGCCGCGCGCCGAGACCTGGCTGCGTGACGGCAGCTGGGTGCGCAAGGGCAACTATCCGCTGAGCCGGCTGACCTTGCGCGCGCGCCGTGTCGGCATTTTCGGCATGGGCCGCATCGGCCAGGCCATTGCACGGCGGCTGGAGGCGTTCGGACTGCCGGTCGCCTATCACAATCGGCGTCGTCTCGAAGGTCTTGCCTACCAATATCACGCGACGCTGAAGGGCTTGGCCGAGGCAGTCGACACGCTGATTTCGGTGGCGCCCGGCGGTGCATCGACACAGAAAGCGGTCAATGCCGAAATCCTGTCGGCGCTCGGCGCGAACGGCGTCTTCGTCAACATCGGCCGCGGCAGCACCGTCGACGAGGCGGCCCTCGCGGCCGCTCTCGCCGACGGCACCATCGCCGCAGCCGGGCTCGATGTCTTCGCCGACGAGCCGAATGTCCCCAAGGCGTTGCTCGACTTGCCAAACACCTCTCTGTTGCCGCATGTCGGCTCGGCCTCGGAGCACACGCGCCGCGCCATGGCCGATCTGTGCGTCGACAATCTGGTGTCGTGGTTCAGCGAACGCCGGCCGCTGACACCGGTGCCCGAGACGGCGCATGTGCGGGCGCACAGCTGAGCGCCCGGCTTCGCCATATTTATTAACGTCTGCTTAACCCTTTGAAATCATTCTTCATCCTGTGTACGCGTGGGTGAAGATCAGGATGAAGACGCTTTCCACCTTGATCGGGGCCGCTGCCTTGTTCGGCGGCGTTCAGCTGTTTCATGCCGGCGGTGTTGAAACCGTCGGCGAAGAGGCCACGCCGTCCAACACCTACAGGCTGGTGGCCAATGGCGATGAGGGGGCCTGCGCGGTCACGCGCGGCGCCTCGGTCTCGGGTGGCTTGTCGCTGTTGACCGTGGCTCCGAATTGCCGACGGCTCCTGCCGGGCCTCGAGCAGGCGAAATTCTGGCGCGAGCAAAACGACGGAACGGTCGCCTTCAGCGCCAACGGCATAGATCCGATCGTCACCTTCGCCGTGGCTGACGGCAACGGCTACGAATCCTACGCCCCGGCGCTGCCGTTGCTGTCGCTGGCATCAGACGGTGGCTTGAAGCGCGGAAACTGACTACTCAGCCGCGGCCCGTGCGCCGGCTTTCGCCGCCGCGTGCAAACGCACCGCATCACCGAAAGCGCGAAAAATCTTGGCGGAATTGCTGTCCGATTTGACCCAGTATTCGGGATGCCACTGGACGCCGACGGCGAAGGCGCGCGCGCCCTTGACCGAAACCGCTTCGACCGTGCCGTCGGCGGCGACAGCCTCGATCTCGAGCTTCGAGCCCAACCGGTCGATCGCCTGGCGATGCAAGGAATTGACCTTGATGTCGCCCGCGCCGAACACGCCGGCGAGGCAACTGCCTGGCTTGATCGAAATGGTCTGGTGAATGGCGAAGCGCTCATCCTGTTTGTCGCTCACCGCCGCGCGGTGGTCCAGCGACCCCTCGCGCTCCTGGATCTCGGTGCCCAGCGTGCCGCCAAGCGCCACGTTCAGCTCCTGGATGCCACGGCAGATGGCAAGCAGCGGCACGCCGCGCTCGATCGCCTTGCGGATCAGCGGCAGCGTCGTGGAGTCGCGCGCGGTGTCATAGGGGCCATTGGCTTCGCTGGCATCGCCGCCATAGAGTGAGGGATCGACATTGGATTTCGAGCCGGTCAGCATGACGCCGTCGACCGACGACAGGAGTTCGTCGAAGTCCAGCCGGTCGCCGAACGAAGGCACGAGCAAGGGGAAAACGCCGGCACCTACGATTGCTGCTTCCAGATATTGTTGGGGCGCGGCATGCCAGGTGTAGTTGTCGAATTGACGGACGTCGGTCGATATGGCGACGAGCGGCTGCTGCATTTTGGGTCTGTTTTCCATCTGGCAAGGGATGTCCTGCCTTTAAAATAAGCGATCCCCGGGCATTTTTCCAGCCAAGTTTCGGCGTGCCGCATGGGCCAGGAAACCGCCTGTTAGACTATAGTTGCAGGATCGCGCGGCTTCGCCACCAAATCCGGCCGCGGTGCTGGACTCGACTCCTTGCCCGTGTATTGTTTCGTGCGAACCGATGCGGGGGCCGAGGATTTCCCGAACGTCGGTCTGTTGATCCAAAAGGGAGGAACTGCATGGATCGTCGTTCATTCATCCGCAAGGCCGGCGTCACCGGCGTGGGCGCAGCCGCGGCAGCGGCCACGCTCGCCGCACCGGCAATAGCCCAGTCCAATACCAAGGTGACATGGCGGCTGGCGTCCTCCTTCCCGAAGTCGCTCGACACCATCTATGGCGGGGCCGAAGTGTTCTCCAAGATGCTGTCTGAAGCCACCGACGGCAATTTCCAGATCCAGGTCTTTGCCGCGGGCGAACTCGTTCCCGGCCTGCAGGCCGCCGACGCCACCACGGCCGGCACGGTCGAGGCCTGCCACACGGTGGCATATTATTACTGGGGCAAGGATCCGACATGGGCGCTGGGTGCGGCGGTGCCCTTCTCGCTCAACGCGCGCGGCATGAATGCGTGGCACTACCATGGCGGCGGCATCGACCTGTTCAATGAGTTCCTCGCCACGCAAGGTCTGTTCGGCCTGCCGGGCGGCAACACCGGCGTGCAGATGGGTGGCTGGTTCCGCAAGGAGATCAACACCGTCGCCGACCTCTCCGGCCTCAAGATGCGCATCGGCGGCTTTGCCGGCAAAGTGGTGCAGAAGCTCGGCGTCGTGCCGCAGCAGATCGCCGGCGGCGACATCTACCCGGCGCTGGAAAAGGGCACTATCGACGCCGCTGAATGGGTCGGTCCCTATGACGACGAGAAGCTCGGCTTCTACAAGGTCGCGCCCTATTACTACTATCCAGGCTGGTGGGAGGGCGGCCCGACCGTCCACCTGATGTTCAACAAGGCAAAATACGACGAGCTTTCGCCGACCTACAAATCGCTGCTGCGCACGTGCGCCCAGGCCGCCGATGCCAACATGCTGCAGAAATACGACTACGTGAACCCTCCGGCGGTGAAGCGGCTGGTGGCCGGCGGGGCGAAACTGCGTCCGTTCAGCCAGGAGATCATGGCCGCGTGCTTCGAGAAGGCCAACGAGGTCTATGCCGAAATGGAAACCTCGAACGCGCCGTTCAAGAAGATCTGGGAATCGATCAAAGGCTTCCGCAAGGAGCACTATCTCTGGGCGCAGGTGGCCGAATACAACTACGACACCTTCATGATGGTCCAGCAGCGCAACAGCAAGCTGTAGGCGATCGCACTTTATTTGTTCGAAAGCCCCGGGGCTCTTCTGTCCCGGGGCTTTTCCTTGCTCAACGGCGACGGCAATTGCCAGACGCCCGAAGCCCGCGCCTCAGCCCAAACCCGGCACCGCCAGCACCTTCACTTCGCCTGGAGCCGGCGCGTTGGCGATCACCGCCGGCGCCTCTTCGAGCGTGACTTGCCTGGAGATCAGCTGGTCGATCTCGATGGCGCCCGACGCGATGAGCGCGGCGGCGCGGCGGTGTGTGTAGGGGTTGAGGAACGAGCCCAGCACCTTCAGCTCCCGGAACAACAGGTCGAAGGGCTCGAATTCCGCCTTCATGCCTTGCGGCGTCACGCCGACGATGACGACGGTGCCGCCGGCCCTTGCCAGCCGCATCGACTGCTCGACGGTCTCGCGCACACCGGCGCATTCGAACACGACGTCGACGCCGTCTGGCATCAGGCCGGTCGGACCGGCGATGGTATCGATCACATCGGCGGCTGTGGGGTCGACCGTCGCCGTCGCACCGAGTTCCCTGGCAAGCGCGCGCCGCGAGGCTTGCCTTGTCGACAGGATGATGGTGGTGGCCCCGGCAAGCCGCGCCAGTTGAACGGTGAGCAGGCCGATGACACCGCCGCCGAGCACGACAACCGAACTGCCTGGCTTGATCTCGGCAAGGTCGACGCCGTGCAGGCAGCAGCCGAGCGGCTCGCAGAAAGCGCCATGTGTCGGCTTCATATCCGCGGGAAGGATAAAGGCCTGTTTCTGCGGCATCACCACATAATCGGCAAAGCCGCCGTCGCGGTGGATGCCGATGGCGGTGAGATTGCTGCACAGATTGACGCGGCCGGCATGGCAGTGGCCGCAGCGTCCACAGGCGATGTTGGGATCGCCAGTGACCCGATCACCGACAGCAAAGCCTGAGACGGCGGTGCCAATCGCCTCGATGATGCCGGAGAATTCGTGCCCCGGCGTCACCGGCGGCCTGCAGGGAAACTCGCCGTGAAAAAGATGCCGGTCGGTGCCGCAGACACCGCAGGCCTCGATCCGCACCAGAAGCTCGTCCGGACCGGGGGCCGGCTTGGCGACCTCGCGCAGCGCGATGCTGCCCACTCTCTCCAGCCGCACGGCTTTCATGGCGTCTTCCCCTCCGATCTCAATTGAAATTCGGCGGCTGCGACAGGTCCGGCGTCGGCGTCGCCGGCTTGGCCGGCGGCGTATCGCCGAAATTTGGCGGTTGCGACAGGTCGGGCGTGCCGGGCGCCGCCGGTTCGCCACCGCCATTGGCAGGCGCGCCGCCATTTTCCGGCCTGCCAAGCGGCGACAGGCTGGGCATTTCCGGCACCTTGTAGTCGATCGTGCCGGAATCGACGGCCGCGCCCTTGTAGCGCATCACCATTTGCGGGAAGGCGATGGTCAGGCCGATCATGATGACCTGGATGCAGACGAACGGCACCGCGCCCCAATAGATCTGGCCCGTCGTCACCGGCGCGATCTTCTTGCCGGTCAAGCGATCGAGATAGGGCACGCGCGAGGCGACCGAGCGCAGGTAGAACAGCGCGAAACCGAACGGCGGATGCATGAAACTGGTCTGCATGTTGATGCCCAGAAGCACGCCGAACCAGATCAGGTCGATGCCGAGCTTGTCGGCGGCCGGCGCCAGCAGCGGCACGATGATGAAGGCGAGTTCGAAGAAATCGAGGAAAAACGCGAGGAAGAAGACGAGGATGTTGACGCCGATCAGGAAGCCGACTTCGCCGCCCGGCAGCGAGGTCAAGAGGTGCTCGACCCAGATCTGGCCGTTGACGCCGTAGAAGGTCAGCGAGAACACCCGCGCGCCGATCAGGATGAACAGCACGAAGGACGACAGCCGCGTCGTCGAGGCCAGTGCCTGCTTGATCACGTCCATCGACAGCCGGCCCTTCATCGCCGCCATCGCCAGTGCGCCGACCGCGCCCATGGCGCCGCCCTCGGTTGGGGTGGCGATGCCGAGGAAGATGGTGCCGAGCACCAGGAAGATCAGCGCCAGCGGCGGGATCAGCACGATCACGACCTGCTGCGCCAGCCGCGACATCATGTTGATGTTCAGGCCGCGGTCGAGAATCGCGACGACGTAGATGAAGATAACGCCGACGGCCGCGCCGAGAATGTCGGCATTGTCGCCATGAGCTGGCACTAGGTAACGGTAGGCCGCGTAAGCGATGGCCACGGCCGCTATCAACGCGATCAGCAAGGACACCACGCCATGGCCAAGTGTCCGCGCCTCGAGCGGCAGCGCCGGCATCGACTTTGGCCGGACGATCGACATGATCACGATGTAGAGCGTGTATAGGCCGGTCAGCACCAGGCCGGGGATCAGGGCGCCGGCATACATGTCGCCCACAGAGCGGCCGAGCTGGTCGGCGAGAACGATCAGCACCAGCGATGGCGGAATGATCTGGGCGAGCGTGCCCGACGCTGCGATGACGCCCGATGCGACCCGGCGGTCATAACCATAGCGCAGCATGATTGGCAGCGAAATCAGCCCCATGGCAATGACGGATGCCGCCACCACGCCGGTGGTCGCCGCCAGCAGCGCGCCGACGAAGATCACCGCATAGGCGAGGCCGCCGCGGATCGGTCCGAACAACTGGCCGATGGTGTCGAGCAGGTCCTCGGCCATGCCCGATCGCTCAAGCACGATGCCCATGAAGGTGAAGAACGGAATGGCCAGCAGCGTGTCGTTCGACATCACCCGGCTGCCGTAGAAATTGTCCGGCAGCGCATAGAGCAGCGGCCAGGCGAGATTGATCGCGCCCCCCGAATAGGGCGTCAAAAGCACGCCGATGAAGAAGAACATCAGGCCGTTGGCGGCGAGCGAAAAGGCAACGGGATAGCCGATCAGCATGAACAGGATCAGCGAGGCGAACATGATCGGCGCCATGTTCTGGGCGATGAACTCCATCACGAACGCACCTCTTCAGCGAGCGCCTTGGCTTCTTCAGCGAGCGCCTTGGCTTCGAGTTCAGCCTGTTCGTGCACGGAAATGAACGGGTTGGGATCGTCAATGATGCCGCGCATGATGGCGATCTTCTTGATGATCTCGGAAATGCCCTGCAGCGCGAGCAGGAAAAAGCCGACCAGCAGGATGGCCTTGGCCGGCCACACGATCAGGCCGCCGGCGTTGGTCGACATTTCACCGCTGTGGAACGACAGCGATACGTAGGGCACGAAATAGAACACCATCAGCGTCACGAACGGCATCAGGAAGAAGAGGTGGCCGAAGAGGTCGATCCAGTGCTGCAGGCGGCGTGAAAACAGGCCGTAGACGATATCGATGCGGATATGCTCGTTCTGTTTCAGCGTATAGGCGGCGGCCAGCATGAAGGCGGCGCCGAAGAGGTACCATTGCAGCTCGAGCCACGCGTTCGACGACGTGTCGAACACCTTGCGGATGACCGCGTTGGCCGCACTCACCAGGATCGCCAGCAGGATCAGCCAGGATACCGATTTGCCGATGAACTCGTTCATACGATCGATCGTTCTAGATAGAGCGAGAAGCCCTGCCATGCATTCCTCCCTGATGCGGTGACGCGCGATCCCCCTTTTTTCGTCGCGCCGCCTGGCCCAACCGTATGCAGTGCGTGGCCCGGTTGGTCAACACGAGGAGGAAGGATGCAGGCCATCGGCTCTTGCGGCACGGTGGAAAACCGCAGCCTGACGACACGTCATGCAACCAAAGTCTGATGGGTTCAGACGACCTTGCCGGCGTCGCGGCCGGCGCCGATCAGGATCAGCATGGTCACCAGGAACAGATACATCCACGCATCGCGCCATTCGACCGGGAAATAGCCCGCCCACAGTGATTCGGCCATGCCGAAAGCGGCCGCGCCCAGCGCGGCCCTTGGCGGCGAGAGATAGCCGCCGACAGCCGTCACGAACAGGATCTTCAGGCCGTAGACCAGGCCGGAACCTAAGCTGACATTGCCGTAATAGAGACTGGCCATGACCCCGGCCAGCGCGGCGCAGAAGCCTCCGAACAGCACGGCGCGCCTAAACACGCCACGCACGTCGACGCCGCACAGGGCGGCGGCCCTGGGGTCGTCGGAGACGGCACGCCAGCACCGGCCGAAGTTTGAGTGGGCAAACGCCCATGTAGCGAGTGCGACCGCCGCCAGGACCACGACGCAGTCGAGCACCTGGATCAGCGTCAGCGTCGCCTTGAAACCGGAGCCTTCGGCGAAAACGATGGGCTCGGCCAGCATCGGCGGCAGCCACAGATCATGCGTGTCGGCCGCGATGCGGCTTGCTTCCGACAGGATGATCAGGATGCCGAGAGTCGTCACCACGATGGCATTGGGCGAGCGGTCGGCCAATGGTTCAAAGACGCTGCGTGACAGGACATGGCTGATGAGCGCGGCATAGAGGAACGCCGCGACAACGCCGAACAGCACCGAAGCCAGCAGCGTCAGCCACAGCACCTGATAGCCGAAGGCGACGCTCAGGATCATTGCCTGGCCGCAGAAGGCAAACAGCGCCCCATAGGCGAGGTTGGTACGGTGCAGGATGCCGTTAGTCAGCACGTAGCCGAAGGCAAGCAGGGCATAAAGCGCGCCCGAATGCAGCCCGTTCAGCACCTGCTGGAAGAAATAGAGCATGCTCGACAACACCACAATCATCCCGCCCAAGAGCGGATCGGACAGGAGCGGATCGGATAAAGGCGATCATACCGTGCGCATCTGAGGTTTGCATCGCCGAATCTAACTTGTCAAATGCGATTTATCGGTTAGATTTTCGGAATGACAGTCGCCTGGACCCCGCACCGCTTCGCCGGCGGCCTGCTTGCGCTCGACACGGCAAACACCGTCGTGCTGCGCGGCGATCCGGAGCGCACGTTCGACCGCTTCGACGATCCGGTCGAAATCGCCCGCTTCGCCGACGCGGCCAGCGGCTTTCGCGCCGTCGAGCTTGGCGACAGGCGGCTGGCGGTGTCCTCGCCGGCTGCAATCGCGCCCGTCGTGCTGTCGATCCGCGAGACGACCGACCGGCTGTTTCGAGGCGCGGTCTCGAAGGGCGCGGTGGCCACCGCCGACCTGCCTGAATTCCTGCGGGCCTGCGCCGACGGCCTGGTCGCCGGCCGGACCGAGATCGGGGCGCCGGGACGGCCATTCGGCGATCCGGCGACGCCGATCGCCTTCGAGGCGGCGCTGGCGGTTTCAGCCCTTTCACTGCTGCGCGGCGACACGGTCGCGAGGCTCAGGATTTGCCCCAACTGCACCTGGCTGTTCGTCGACAGAAGCCGCAATTCCAGCCGCCTTTGGTGCGACATGGCGGTGTGCGGCAACCGGCAGAAGGCAAGCCGTCACTACCGTCGCCGTATCGCGGCCAATGAGGTCAGGAATGCCTAGAATTCTTTCCCGCTTGATCGTTGTTGGCGTGGCGCTGGTAGCGGCGATGGCACTCGGCGCCTGTCGCGATACCGGCGGCGAGGGCAAGCTGTTCGAGGTTTCCGGCAAGATATTCATCTTCAATTACCGTCTCGCCAGGGCGACTTATGTCGTGACGCTGCGGCCCTTGCGGCCGATGGGCGAGGGTCAAGTGGCGGTCGCCAGTTTCCAGAATCCGGCCGGCGGCGCGCCCTTCGTGGTCGAACAGAAGATCTGGCCGAAGCTCGACAAGGTGAGCCTGGAAAGCCCGGCGCTCACCTGCGTCGTCAAGAACAAGCCCTATGCCATCGCCATCAGCATCAAGGGCGCCGACGGTGCCGTCCTGCAGACCATCGACACCACGCTGATGTCGACGGAAGACCAGTCCATCCTGCCCGACCGGCCGCTGGTCATCGACCAGCTCTACACGGCCAATCCCGATCTCGCCGGCCATCCCGACGGCAAGCTGCCGGGCGAGCCAAAGCCGAACTGCTCGAAAGCCGGCTGACGCCTTCCGACGGCATCGATTTCGCCCGGAATTTTTGTGCGCCGTCGCACTGTCGGCGCACCCTTTCATGCGCGGCCCAGCACCCGCCGGACTGTTTGTTGCGCGTTGGCTGGTCCTTTCGATTTTGTTTGACCTGTCTTGCAAGGGAAGAAAGGATGCGTCATCCGATCCCGACGTTGGCCGCTGCCCCGCGCGGCCTTCGCAGAGGAAATGCCTGATGACGCTGCATGATGTCGCGCTCGACGACAAATTCGATCTTGGTAAGGAGCGCATCTTCCTGTCCGGCGCGCAGGCGGTCATCCGCATGCTCCTGATGCAGCGCGAGCGCGACCGCCGCGCCGGCCTGAACACGGCAGGCTTTGTCTCGGGCTATCGCGGCTCGCCCCTCGGCGGCCTGGATATGCAGCTTTGGAAGGCGAAAAAGCAGCTCGGCGAGGCCGATATCGTTTTCCAGCCTGGCCTTAACGAGGAGCTTGCCGCCACCGCCTGCTGGGGTTCGCAGCAGACGGAACTGTTGGGCGAGGGTACCCATGACGGCGTGTTTTCGGTCTGGTACGGCAAGGGTCCGGGCGTCGATCGTTCAGGCGATGTGTTCCGCCACGCCAATCTCGCCGGCTCGTCTAGATATGGCGGCGTCCTCGCGCTCATGGGTGACGACCACATGGCCGAATCCTCGACCAATGCGCACGCCACCGAATTCCTCTTCGTCGACACCATGGTGCCAATCCTGAACCCGGCCGGAGTCCAGGAGATCATCGACTACGGCCTGTATGGCTTTGCCATGTCGCGCTTCGCCGGCACCTGGGCGGCGATCAAATGCGTCAAGGACAATATCGAATCGACAGCTTCGGTCGATGCCTCGCTTGAACGGTTGAACATCGTCGTCCCGGATTTCGACATGCCGCCGGGTGGTCTCAACATCCGCCACGAGATCGACATGCTCGGCCAGGAAGAGCGGTTGCATGAGCACAAGCGTGCCGCGGCCTCCGCCTTCATCCATGCCAATGGGCTGAACAGGATCGTCTATTCGGGCGGCCGCAATCCGAAGCTCGGCATCATCACGCTGGGCAAGAGCTATCTCGACGTCCGCCAAGCGCTGGAGGATATCGGCATCGACCAGGCGGAAGCCAACCGCATCGGCGTGCGGCTGTTCAAGGTCGGCTGCCCCTGGCCGCTCGACCTGCAGCACATCGCCGAGTTCGCGCGCGGTCTCGACACCATCGTCGTCGTCGAGGAGAAACGCTCGCTGATCGAGGTGCAACTGCGCGAAAGCCTTTATGGCACCGCCACGCAGCCGGTCATCGTCGGCAAGAAGGACGAGCGCGGCGACTGGCTGTTCCCGGCCAAGGGGGCGCTGGATCCCAACGAGATCGCCATTGCACTGGGCGAGAGGATCGTGAAGACCATCGGCCCGTCCGAAGAGATTTCGGCAAGGGTCGCGAAGTTGCGCCAGTTCCAGGCGATGCTGAAGGACGCTACCGACATCGGATCGCGCACGCCCTTCTTCTGTTCGGGCTGTCCGCACAATTCCTCGACCAAGGTGCCGGACGGCTCGATCGCCGCCGCCGGCATCGGCTGCCACTTCATGGCGCTCTGGATGGACCGCAACACGCTCGGCTTCACCGCCATGGGCGGCGAGGGCGCGCAATGGGTCGGCCAGGCGCCGTTCTCGAAGCGCGGCCACATCTTCCAGAATCTCGGCGACGGCACCTACAACCATTCGGGCACGCTGGCGATCCGCTTTGCCCTGTCGAGCGAAGCCAACATCACCTACAAGATCCTCTACAACGACGCCGTCGCCATGACCGGCGGCCAGCCGCATGAAGGCGGGCTGACCGTGGACATGATCGCCAGGCAGGTGCGGGCGGAGGGCGTCGACCGCATCGCCATCGTCACCGACGAGCCCGACAAATATGCTGGGAAGGCCGAGTTTCCGGCGGGCGCGACTATCCACCACCGCGACGACCTCGATCTCGTCCAGCGCGAGCTGCGCGAGGTCAAGGGCGTATCGATCCTGCTCTACGACCAGACCTGCGCTGCCGAAAAGCGCCGCCGCCGCAAGCGCGGCACTTTTCCCGATCCTGACAAGCGCGTCTTCATCAACGAACTGGTCTGCGAAGGCTGCGGCGATTGCGGCGTGCAGTCGAACTGCGTCTCGATCCAGCCGGTCGAGACCGAATTTGGCCGCAAGCGCAAGATCGACCAGTCGAGCTGCAACAAGGACTTCTCCTGCGTCAACGGCTTCTGCCCGTCCTTCGTCACCGTGCACGGTGCCAAGATCCGCAAGGCAGAAGGCCTGGCCGGCAAGACCGACCCGCTCGAAGGCGTACCGACACCAGTGGAATTCCCGCTCGGCGTCGAGGGTTGGGCGGCGATTATCGACGGCGTCGGGGGCACCGGCGTCGTCACCGTCGGCGCCGTGCTCGGCATGGCGGCGCATCTGGAGGACAAGGGTTGCGGCATGATCGACATGGCCGGCCTCGCCCAGAAGGGCGGCTCTGTGTTCACCCATGTCCGCATCGCCCGCACACCGGAAGACATCAATGCCATCCGCGTTTCGGCGGGCAAGGCCGACCTCGTGCTCGGCTGCGATCTCGTCGTATCGGGGGCCAAGAAGGTGCTGACGGCGGTGCGCGAGGGCCATACGATCTTCCTTGCCAACACCGCCGAGATCATGCCGGGCGAATTTGCCCGATCGGCCGATTTCTCGCTGCCGGTCGAGCGCCTGAAGAAGGCGATCCGGTCCGCCGCCGGCGACGACAAGGCCCATTTCTTCGACGCCACCCGTACCGCCACCGCACTGTTCGGCAATTCGCTCGGCGCCAATATGTTCATGCTTGGCTTTGCCTTCCAGCACGGTGGTCTGCCGCTCTCGGCCGAAGCCGTTGAAAAGGCCATTGAATTGAACGGCGAAGCGGTGGCGATGAACATCGCCGCTTTCCAGTGGGGCCGCCGCGCCGCACATCAGCCGGATTTTGTGCGCGGCCTCGTCGCCCAGCCGGGCTCAACCTTCGCCGACAAGACCGGGCACGCCGCGCCGGCCGCCGAGACGCTCGACGAGATCATCGCCCGCCGCGTCACTTTCCTCACGGCCTATCAGAACGCTGCTTACGGCAAGCGCTATGCCGACAGGATCTCGACGCTGCGAGCGGCGGAAACCAAGGCCATGCCGGGTTCGACGACCGTGACCGAGGCCGCTGCCAAAAGCCTGTTCAAGCTGATGGCGATCAAGGACGAATACGAGGTGGCGCGGCTCTACACCGACGGCTCCTTCGCCGCCGAGCTTGGCAAGCAGTTCCAGAGCTATGAGAAGCTCGAATTCCATCTCGCGCCGCCGATCATGGGGCGTCGCGGTAACGACGGCAAGCCGAGGAAATCGAGCTTCGGGCCTTGGATGATGAAGGGCTTTCGCCTGCTGGCGGCGATGAAGGGCCTGCGCGGCACGGCTTTCGACCTGTTCGGCTACACCGCCGAGCGGCGCACGGAACGGCAATTGCTGGCGCAGTACGAAGCCGATCTGCAGCTCGTGGCCAGCTCGCTGGCGCCGGGCAAAATCGAGGCCGCGGTAGCCCTGTCCTCGGTCCCGACGCTGATCCGCGGCTATGGCCATGTCCGGCGGGCAAGCGCCGAAAAGGCGGCGGGCGAGCGCCGCAGGTTGCTCGACCGTCTTGCGGCGGCACCGGCAAGGCCTGAACTCCAGGCCGCCGAGTGAGCCAAAAGCGCCCGAAAATCAGGCGTTTGAGCCCAAGCTAAAGGTTTTTTAATGGGACTATGCCAAGGCTGGGGCTCATTGGGCGCCAGTAATGGGCAGAACAAAAACCGATAACATCCCGGTGGATGTTTATATCCAGTTTGTGCGCTCGTTGTTCGACAACGCGCATATGCTGGTTATCGGCGCGCTTTGCCATGCCGTCATCAGCCTCATGGTGTACTGGCGCAACGGCCAACCCATCTTCTTGGTTCTCGCAAGCGCGCTGCTTGCCATCGGCGTCTGGCGCTACTTCAGCCTGCGGCGGTTCCACCGCTCGGGTGGCGTGATGCGCGACGCCGCCGATGCGACCAGGTGGGAGCGCGAATACATCCTGAAGGGAAGCCTTCAGGGGTTATTGCTGGGGTTCTTTTGCTTCATTTCCATCTATGTCTACTCGGATTCCTATGCCGAGATCGGCGCGCTGTCGGTAACGCTGTCCTCGCTGGTGACTGTCGTGGGCCGAAATTACGGCTCGCCGCGCATGGTCATGATCTTCGCGGTCACCTTCGTCGGGCCGATCGCCGCCGCCCTCATTCTCAGGTTCGACATTCCCTACGTCGTGCTTGGCCTGCTGATCATTCCGTTCATGTTCATCATCAAGGGCAGCGCCGACCATGTCCGCAACGTGCTGTTTTCGGCCGTTGTCGGACACAAGCAGGCGAGGCAGATCGCGCAGCGCTTCAATCGCGCCCTCAACACCATGTCGCATGGCCTCGTCATGCTCGGCCCCGATGGCAAGGTGGTCGTCGGCAATGCGGAAGCCGCCCGTCTGATGTCGCTCAAATCGCCGGACCAGTTGCTCGGACGGTCGATCCATTCGCTGCTCTTGCGCGGCGTCGCCGGCGGCATGCTCGCACCAAAGGACTGCCGCTATGTCGAGGCGCAGCTGACGCGCGCGTTGCGCGAAGGGCGCGACCGCAAGGTGCTGGTTTCCTTTTCCAACGGGCAGAACTTCGAATTTTCGGCGCGCGAGGGCAACCAGGAATTGGGCGTCATCACCTTCGAGGACGTCACGGCGCGTGTCGAAGCGGAGGAAAAGATCCGGTTCATGGCGCGCTACGACAACCTCACCGGCCTTCCGAACCGCGCCTATTTCCACGAACTGGTCGGCGAATTGATGGCCTCGGGCGACCGCGATCGCATGTGCGGCCTGGCCGTGGTCGACCTCGACGATTTCAAGAGCGTCAACGACACGCTCGGCCATCCTGTCGGCGATGGCCTGATCTACGCCGTCGCCGAACGGCTGGCGGCCATTGCCGGACAAGGCCTTACCGTCAGCCGCTTCGGCGGCGACGAGTTCATGCTGTTCTTCGATCGCATTGATGATGAGAGCCATCTGGCGAGCCTGCTCGACGAGATTTTCGCCGAGCTGCAGGGAGAGGTCGACGTCGCGGGCCATGGGTTGCGGATTCAGGCCAGCGCCGGCGCGGTGCTGTCCAAGGTCGACGAAATCGATGTCGACGCCATGATCGTCAAGGCGGACCTGGCGCTCTACAAGGCCAAGGAACTGGGCAAGAACGGCTGGCGGCTGTTCGAGGCGGCGATGGACGCTGCGTTCCGCAACCGCCAGCTGATGAAGGCGGACCTGCGCACCGCCGTGGAAAGCAGGGACCTGCGGGTCGTCTATCAGCCGATCGTGGCGATGAATACCATGCGCATCGCCAGCTGCGAGGCGCTTTGCCGCTGGGATCATCCCGATCTCGGGCCGATTTCGCCCGGCATCTTCATTCCGCTTGCCGAGGAGATGGGCATCATTTCCGAGATCAGCACCTTCGTGCTGCATGCGGCTTGCACCGAATGCGCCAAATGGCCTGACCAGACCAGTGTCTCGGTCAATCTCTCGGCCAGGGATTTCCGCAGCCGGGACGTCATCCAGAAGGTGCGCGATGCCTTGGCGAACTCCGGGCTCCCCGCTAGCCGCCTGGAAATCGAAGTCACGGAAACCGCGCTGCTCGACGACAAGTCCTTGACCCGCCAATATATCGAGGAACTGAAGCAGCTCGGCGTCCGCATCGCCCTCGACGATTTCGGCACCGGCTATTCAAGTCTGAGCTATCTGCACAAGCTTCCACTCGACAAGATCAAGATCGACCGGTCGTTCGTGATGGACATCACCCACAATCCGCGCTCGCTCGAGCTGTTGAAGGGCGTCGTCGACCTGATCCGCATCCTCGGACTCTCCGTCACCATCGAAGGCGTGGAGACATTCGAGCAGCTCAAGATCCTCATGCAATCGGTGAAGCCGGATCTTGTCCAGGGCTTCCTTTTCGGCGCCGCGCTCAGCGCGTCGGGCATCGAAACCATGTCCAACGTGACCTGGCCCTTCGCTGCCGAATTGCGGCCGCTCAAGAAGCGCGCCACCACCTGACATCGTCATGAAGTCGTTCGTCGAGGGGCATGATGCTCCCGTGCTCGGTATTTACGATCTGTTAACGTTAATTTAGGGTAAACGCGAAAGCTCGCAATTTTGCTTCTTGTTCCTCCAGCGCTTCGCTATGGTCGTTTGTGCGGCGGTACGAGGGTCAAATGGACAATAAGTTGGTGAGTAGGCCGCTGGCGGCGGCTGCGGGCAGGGACAAGAATCGTCCTTCGGTGTTTACAGATCACATCATGGATGTTCTGGAGCACGTGGAGTATCGCCTTTGCGATGGCGCCGAGGATTTGGAAGCGATCTATAAGCTTCGCTACAATTCCTACCTTCACGCCGGCATGGTCAAATCAGATGCTTCCCACATGGTGAAGGACAGCTTCGACGATCTGCCCAATTCTTACCGCTTTGGCGTCTTCTTCGACGGCACGCTCGTCAGCACCATCAGAATTCACTACGCCAGCGCGAGGTATCCTGTTTCACCCAGCACCGATGTTTTCGGCGACGTGCTGTCACGGCGTCTGGCTTCTGGCGAGACGTTCGTCGACCCGAGCCGGTTCGCCGCCGATCTCGAGTGGTCGAGCAGCCTGCGGGTGCTGCCCTACATCACGTTGAGGCTGGCGGTGGTCGCCTGCAGCCATTTCAAGCCAACCTATTGCCTGACGGCGATCAAGGAAGAGCATTCCGCTTTCTATCACCGCATCTTCCGTTCCGAGCAGGCGGTGCCGCCGCGGAATTATCCCGGACTTACCGTTCCCGTGCATCTGTTCCAGTCGAAATGCTCCGAGAACATGCAGGCGACGCTGGATCGTTTCCCTTTCTTCAATTCCACGGCGTTCGAGCAGCGCATGCTTTTCCAACGCCCCAGGCGGGGCGAGTTGGCGCCGCTGACCATTTTGCCCACGGCCAAGTATTTCGAGGCGGCCTGACCCCACGCCATTTCCGGGCCTTATGCCTCCTGCGGGTCGATGGAGCTTTCCAGGCCTGACCGCGTTGTGGCTGGCGGCGTCGACGCGAGTTGATGCTTATCGCTTCTTGAAAGGACAACGACATGCATCTATCCCAGTTCGCGCTCACGCCGCTGATCTCGCTGATCGCCGGCGTGCTGATCCTGATCATGCCACGGCTGCTGAACTATATCGTCGCGCTCTATCTGATCATCGTTGGGCTGCTCGGGCTTTTTCCTCACCTTGCTGGCTGAGACGCTGGGCAGGCCTCGCGCAAAACCCATCCCTGCGGGCATCGGCCCGCCAGTTTCAATTTTCCCTTGAGGCAGTTGTCGGCTGCGATGCGGCAATAGCGCCATTGCTCTCCGCGCGGCTTTTCGGTATGTGCCTGAAAGATGTCTTCGAAGGGGTATTCCTATGGCTGAGCATACGCCGAGCGGTCCTGCAGAACTGGGCGCGAAGATGGACTATGCCGAGCATGACCGCACCTATGCGGGCTTCCTGGCGCTGGCCAAATATGGTTCGCTCTTCTGCGGTGCGCTTCTTCTGGCGATGGCTTTCGGCTTCTTCGCGGGCGGGTTCTTCTCTGCGCTGATCCTGTTCGTGCTTATTCTGGCCGTCGGCGCCTTCATTCTGCGATAGACCTTCCAAAAACCCTCTTGCGGTTGAAGTAGCCGGATATCCCGGCCGAAACTTCGCGCAGACAGGTTCCAGCCGAAAGGATCATGCGGTGGGACAGACGGTTTTCATCCCTCGTGAGCTCGATGCGAACGAGCCGCGCGTTGCCGCCTCGCCCGATACGGTGAAGCGGCTGGCGGGGCTGGGATTCGACATCATCGTCGAAGCCGGTGCCGGCACCCGCTCGCGCATCCCCGACGAGGAGTTTGCCAAGGCAGGCGCTGCCATCGGCAAGGCGGCGGATGTCGCCAAGGCCGATGTCGTGCTGAAGGTTCGCCGGCCAACGCATGCGGAGCTGAAGGGCTACAAAGCCCGCGCAGCGGTGATCGCCATTATGGATCCGTACGGCAACGATGCTGAAGTCGCGGCCCTTGCCAAAGCCGGCGTCACTGCCTTCTCGATGGAGTTCATGCCGCGCATCACCCGCGCGCAATCGATGGACGTGCTGTCCAGCCAGGCCAATCTTGCCGGCTACCAGGCGGTGATCGACGGAGCCGCCGAATATGACCGGGCGCTGCCGATGATGATGACGGCCGCGGGCACGGTGCCGGCCGCGAAGGTCTTCATCATGGGCGTCGGCGTCGCTGGCCTGCAGGCGATCGCCACGGCGCGCCGTCTCGGCGCGGTCGTCACCGCCACCGACGTTCGGCCCGCCGCCAAGGAACAGGTCGCCTCGCTCGGCGCAAAATTCCTGGCCGTCGAGGACGAGGAGTTCAAGGCCGCCGAGACCGCGGGCGGCTACGCGAAGGAAATGTCGAAGGAGTATCAGGCCAAGCAGGCGGCGCTCACCGCCGAACATATCGCCAAGCAGGACATCGTCATCACCACCGCGCTGATCCCAGGCCGGCCGGCGCCTAAGCTTGTCTCGGCGGCCATGGTTGCCTCGATGAAGCCTGGCTCGGTGATCGTCGACCTCGCCGTCGAGCGTGGCGGCAATGTCGAGGGTGCCGAGCCGGGCAAGATCGTCACCACCGCCAACAATGTGAAGATCGTCGGCCATCTCAACGTGCCGGGTCGCATCGCGGCATCCGCCTCGCTGCTCTATGCCAGGAACCTGTTCGCATTCCTCGAGACGCTGGTCGACAAGACCACCAAGACGCTGGCCATCAACCGCGACGATGATCTGGTCAAGGCGACGATGCTGACCGATGGCGGCAAGGTCGTCCATCCGGCCTTCGCCAAGGCCGACCAGCAGCCTTATATCGAGCCGCCCGCGATCCCGGCCACGACCATGGTCGCCGATGCTTCGGCTGCGCCGAAGAAGTCATCGACCCGGAAGACCGCCGCATCCAAGTCACCCTCGCCGAAGCCGAAAGGGACCGCGTGATGGATCAGACCTTGCAGAAAGCCCTGGACCAGCTCGACCAGGCGAGTGCCGCCGTCAGGCTCGCGGTGCAGAACCTGGCCAATGCCCCGGGTGGCACTGAGGCCGCCGGTGACGCCGCGCACGCGCTGTCGGGCGGCGCCATCGACCCCTTCGTCTTCCGTTTTGCCATCTTCATCCTGGCGATCTTCGTCGGCTACTACGTCGTCTGGTCAGTGACCCCCGCACTGCACACGCCATTGATGGCGGTCACCAATGCTATTTCCTCGGTCATCGTCGTCGGCGCGCTGCTCGCCGTCGGCATAGCGGCCTCCGGCGTCGCCGCCGGCTTTGGCTTCGTCGCGCTGATGCTGGTCTCGGTCAACATCTTCGGCGGCTTCCTCGTCACCCAGCGCATGCTGGCCATGTACAAGAAGAAGGACAAGTAGAGCGCCATGAACGCCAACTTCGCGTCCTTCCTCTATCTGGTTTCCGGCGTCCTGTTCATCATGGCGTTGCGCGGCCTGTCACACCCGACCACCAGCCGCCAGGGCAATCTCTACGGCATGATCGGCATGGGCATCGCCATTGCCACCACATTGGCGCTGGCAGTCCCGTTGGTCCCGTCGGCCGGCCGCTACGGTCTGATCGTGCTCGGTCTCGCCATCGGCGGCGGCGTCGGCGCCGTGACCGCGCGCCGCATCGCCATGACCTCGATGCCGCAGCTGGTCGCCGCCTTCCACAGCCTCGTCGGTCTCGCCGCCGTCATGGTCGCGGCCGCGGCCATCTACGCGCCGGAAAGCTTCGGCATCGGTACTATGGGCGACATCCATGCCCAGGCCCTGATCGAGATGAGCCTGGGCGTCGCCATCGGCGCCGTCACCTTCACCGGCTCGGTCATCGCCTTCCTGAAGCTCGATGGCCGCATGTCGGGCAAGCCGATCATGATCGGCGGCCGTCATTTCATCAATGCCGCGCTTGGCGTGGCCCTGATCGTGCTGATCGTGCTGCTGGTCACCACGGAATCGAAACTGGTGTTCTGGCTTATCGTCGCCGCCTCGCTGGTGCTCGGCGTGCTCCTGATCATCCCGATCGGCGGCGCCGACATGCCGGTCGTCGTCTCGATGCTGAATTCCTATTCCGGCTGGGCAGCGGCCGCACTCGGCTTCACGCTCGGCAATCTGGCGCTGATCATCACCGGCGCGCTGGTCGGCTCGTCGGGCGCGATCCTGTCCTACATCATGTGCAAGGGTATGAACCGAAGCTTCATCTCGGTCATCCTCGGCGGTTTCGGCGGCGAAACGGCGGCTGCCGCCGATGACGGCATCGAGCGCACCGTCAAGCAGGGTTCGGCCGACGATGCCGCCTATCTGATGATGAACGCGCAGAAGGTCATCATCGTGCCGGGTTACGGCATGGCGGTCGCCCAGGCGCAGCACGCGCTGCGTGAAATGGCCGACAAGCTCAAGGCCAATGGCGTCGACGTCAAATACGCCATCCACCCGGTCGCCGGCCGTATGCCTGGCCATATGAACGTGCTGCTCGCCGAAGCCAACGTGCCTTACGACGAAGTGTTCGAGCTCGAGGACATCAACTCGGAGTTTGCCCAGGCCGACGTCGCCTATGTCATCGGCGCCAACGACGTCACCAACCCGTCCGCGCGTGATGACAAGAGCAGTCCGATCTACGGCATGCCGATCCTCGACGTCGACAAGGCGCGCACCTGCCTGTTCGTCAAGCGCTCGCTCGGTTCCGGCTATGCCGGCATCGACAACACGCTGTTCTACAAGGACGGCACCATGATGCTACTCGGTGACGCCAAGAAGATGACCGAGGAAATCGTCAAGGCCATGGATCACTGACCGGGCGGCCTTGACCGTCGAATAGAAAGAGTCCGGTCGATGCCGGGCTCTGCGATTCTGGCGTGATGCTGCCTTCAACCGTTGGTCAGGAAGACCGCTTCCTCTTCATCGCGCTGCCGGCCGCCGAGCGCGGCGGCCGCACTGGCGATGAAGGCGCCGACGACCAGCGACAAGGCGCCGAGGAGCGCAAAGGTGGCGCTTGCCTTCCTTGCCGTGTCGGCCGCCTGTTTTGCCTTGACCTTCGCGTCCTGCGCCTTCGCCAGCACCGTGTCGACACGCGTCTTGGCGTCTGCCTCGGAAAGACCGGTGCGCGCGGCGACCAATTGGGCAAGATAGGTCTTGTCCTCCGCGGGGACCTCGCCCGCGACGGCACCGGCGATCAGGATGCGCGAGGCCTGCGCGGCCGCGGCCGCTTCGTCGCCTGGATTGGCGGTCCCGAGCTTGGCCGGATCGGCCGGGCGGAACAGCGAATCCACCAGATAGGACGTCGCATTATCGGCCGAGGTGGCGCTGGCATTGGCGGAGGCACCGGCCGACGCACCCATGGCGGCTCCCGAGGCCACGGTGGACGCGGCCTGGACGCCTGAACCAATCGCGGCGGAAAGCGCCGAGCCGAGCAGGCCGACGACCAGCAAGGTGGCCAATGCCCAGGCGAGGAAGCCGTGCGCGGTGTCGCGGAAATAGACCTCGTCGGTGTGGATGCCGACCCATTTGGTGCGCAACCGGCCCGCGAGGTAGCCGCCGACGCCCGACGACAGCCATTGCACGATGATAAGCCAGATGGCGGTCGATACCGCGAAAGTGGTGGCCGATGCACCGGACCCCGACCATGGCGAGACCATGCTCAATCCAAGGCCCGAGCCGAGCAGCATGAGGATGAACGTCAGCGTCGAGGCCGCGAAGGCACCGGCAATGATCGGTCCCCAGCTGACGGCGGTGGAGGACGATTCCGTTGAAGCTGATACGTCGACAGCCGATAGGGTGGCGGACTGCATAGCGGCCCCCTATCGCATGAAAAGCATGAGAAGAATGATGATCGGAATCGGAACTCCGAGCAACCAGAGTAGAATGCCGCGTCCCATGAAAGCCTCCTGCAAGAAATTGTGATCGACACTGTCACAATGTCTCTGAAAGCCTTCTGTTCCGGCAGGTCCTCATTATTGGCGCGCGCCCGAGCTACGCCAATGTACCGAAAAGGCTGGGCGAAACCTCAAATATCCAGATTTGCAACCGACAATGCGTTGTCCTGGATGAATTCGCGCCGTGGCTCCACCTCGTCACCCATCAGCCGCGAGAACAGGCTGTCGGCATCGGTCGCATCGTTGACCTTGACCTGCAGCAGCGAACGCACATTCGGGTCGAGCGTGGTTTCCCAGAGCTGCTCGGCATTCATCTCGCCGAGACCCTTGTAGCGCTGCATGGTCAGCCCCTTGCGGCCGGTGGCAAAGACCGCGTTGAGCAGCGCCAGTGGTCCCGAGACTGTCTCGGACACCTCCTTGCGGCGCAGCACCGGCGGCGCCCCGTAGACCTCGCTGAGGCGCTGCGCGTAGCGGTCGAGCTGGCGTGCGTCGGCGGAATTGATCAGTGCCATGTCGAGATGGGCGTATTCCTTGACGCTGCGCACGGTGCGTTCGAAGACATAGCCGCCGATGCCCTCGTTCGAGGTCGACATGCGGCCGGTCCAGCCGCGCTCGGTGTCCTCGGCAATGATGTCGAGGCGTTGCGCGATCCGCTCGGCCATCGCGTTGGCGCGACCGAGATCGGCGAAGACATCGGGATTGAGCCCGCCGGCGATCGCCGCCTGCTCGACGACGTCGCGGTTATAGCGCGTGTGCAAGCCGTTGATGAGCTGGCGCACGGCAAGCGCATCGGCGACGGCGCCGTGCAGATCCTGTCCGGTCCGCACTTCCCCTGAGCCGAGCGTAAGGGACGCTTCCTCCAATCCCGAATCGATAAGGAATTCTTCGAAGGCGCTCTCATTCTTGATGTATTGCGAGCTCTTGCCGCGGGTCACCTTGTAGAGCGGCGGCTGGGCGATGTAGAGATGGCCGCGCTCGATCAGCTCCGGCATCTGCCGGAAGAAGAAGGTGAGCAGCAGGGTCCTGATATGGGCGCCGTCGACGTCGGCGTCGGTCATCAGGATGATCTTGTGATAACGCAGCTTGTCGGCGTTGAATTCGTCCTTGCCGATCGAGGTGCCGAGCGCGGTGATCAGTGTGCCGATCATGTCGGACGAGAGCATTCGGTCGAAGCGGGCCCGCTCGACATTGAGGATCTTGCCGCGCAGGGGAAGGATCGCCTGGTTTTGGCGCGAACGGCCGCCCTTGGCGGAGCCGCCGGCCGAGTCGCCCTCGACGATGAAGATTTCGGACTTCGCCGGGTCGCGTTCCTGGCAGTCGGCCAGCTTGCCCGGCAGCGAGGTGACGCCGAGCGAGGTCTTGCGGGTGATGTCGCGCGCCTTGCGCGCGGCTTCGCGCGCCGCCGCGGCCTGGATCACCTTGTCGACGACCACCTTGCCCTCGGCCGGATGCTCTTCGAGCCACGTGCCGAGCGCTTCGTTGACCAGTCCCTCGACCACGGGACGGACTTCCGACGAGACCAGCTTGTCCTTGGTCTGCGACGAGAATTTCGGGTCGGGAACCTTGACCGACAGCACCGCCGTCAGGCCTTCGCGGCAATCGTCACCGATCAGCGAGACCTTTTCCTTCTTGGTCAGGCCCGAGGATTCGCCATAGCCGGTGATCTGGCGGGTCAGTGCGCCGCGAAAACCGGCCAGATGGGTGCCGCCATCGCGCTGCGGAATGTTGTTGGTGAAGGCCAGCACATTCTCGTGGTAGCTGTCGTTCCACCACATCGCAACTTCGACGGTGATGCCGTCACGCTCGGCCCTGATGGAAATCGGCTTCTCGATCAGCGGTTTCTTGACCCGGTCGAGATATTTGACGAATTCTTCGAGGCCCCCGTCATAGTGCAGTTCATGCCTCACGACGTCGGCATGACGGGCGTCTGTCAGCACGATGCGCACGCCGGAGTTCAGGAAGGCGAGCTCGCGCAGCCGGTGCTCCAGCGTGCCGAAATCGAACTCGACCATGGTGAAGGTCTCGGCGGACGGAAAGAAGGTGATCTCACTACCGCTGCGGCCCTCATTGGTGCCCGGGCGCTTGTTCTGTTCGTAGCTGCCGGTCGCCTTCAGCGGCGCGTCGGCATCGCCATGGGTAAAGCTCATTTCGAAGATCTGGCCGTTGCGGCGGATCTTGAGCTTCAGCCAGGCCGATAGCGCGTTGACCACCGAGACGCCGACGCCATGCAGGCCGCCAGACACCTTATAGGAGTTCTGGTCGAATTTTCCGCCGGCATGCAGCTGCGTCATGATCACTTCGGCCGCCGAAATGCCCTCGCTGGGGTGAATGTCGGTCGGAATGCCACGGCCATTGTCGATAACCGTCACCGAGCCATCGGGGTTGAGCGTCACCGAAACCAGGTCGGCATGGCCCGCCAGCGCCTCGTCGATGGCGTTGTCGACCACCTCGTAGACCATGTGATGCAGGCCCGAGCCGTCATCGGTGTCGCCGATATACATGCCCGGCCGCTTGCGGACAGCGTCCAACCCCTTCAAAACCTTGATGGAATCGGCGCCGTATTCGGCTTCAGCGCCGTTGGTGTTCTCGGTCTGGTCGCTCATGAAAACCTATTGTCTAGATGCCGTTTTTGCAGCGCGAAAAATTGGCCCCGAATCGCGCTTCTGAGATCGATAGATATAGGCGCTAAAGGCGGTTTTTCCAAGGTTTGCAGGCATTTCCGGCGCAAATCCCAAGCCGGCGGCCGGCTATTTTTTTCGGGCGTTGATTTTGGCGAGAAGGCCGCGCAAATATTTGATCGTGGATTTGTCCCTGGGCGCCAGCCGGCCCGTGCGGTCGAGCTCCAGCGTCAGGTTCAGCGCCTTGGTCAGCACCGCCTTCGGATCCTTGGCCACATACGCATAGTTGATGTAAGCCTGCACCAGATCAAATTGCCAAACCGCATTGTTCGGATCGGACTGAGCCAGTTGCTGGCGGATGCCGAGGCTGGCTTCGAAGGCCCTCTTGGAGCCCTCGAAGTGGCGCTGCTTGGTCTCCAGCATGCCGATTTCCGACAGAGTGATCGACAGGTCGCGTTGCCAGTCGGAATTGCCTGGGTCGAGCTGGGCCAGCCGGTCGGCGATGGCAAGACTGTCCTGGTAGTTTTGCAGCGCCTCGCTGACATTGCCCTGCGCATCAAGCACACCGGCAACCTTTTCCAGACAGACCGACAGGTCGCGCTGCCAGCCGGTGTTGCCGGGGTCACTCCGGGCAAGGTCACCCGCTACGGCCAGCGCTTTCTGATAGGAGACCAGTGCTGCCGGCCAGTTCTCCTGGTCGTTGAGCGCGTTGCCGACCTTGGCGTAACTGATCGACAGGTCGCGCTTCAAGTCGGTATCGTTGGGGTCGCGGCGCACCAGGCTCCCGGCGATCGCCTGGCTCTTGTTGTAGGCCACAAGCGCGCCGGCGGCGTCGCCTCGCTCGCGCAGCACGTCGCCGATCCTCTCGTGGCTGACAGAGACAGCCCGCTGGCGCTCAAGGTCGTCGGGTTTGTTCTCGGCCAGCGCCAGCCGGAGTCTCAGGCTCTCTTCAAAGGCGGTCTGGGCGCTGTTCAACTGGCCGGCGGTACGGGCAAGGTCGCCGATTTCGTCATAGGTTATGGTCAGGTCGCGCAGCAGATAAGCGCTGTTCGGCTCGGCGTCGGCCAATTTCTGCTTGATCGACAGGCTTTGTTGATAGGCCTGGGCCGCCGCACCCACATCGCCTTGTGTCGCCAGCACGTTGCCGATCTTGTCATTGGCCATGGCAAGATCACCGAGCCAGTCTTTCTTGTCCGGCACGCTTGCGGTCAGCTCCTGCAGCATGCCCCTGGCCGCCTCATAGTTTTCGAGCGAGTTTGGCAGATCGCCTTGCGCCATCTCTATGTTGGCGAACTTGATGTGGCTGATGGCGAGATCGCGTTTGATGCTGGGATCGGTTTCCAGAAGCGACCGCTGCTCGAGGTTGGCCAACAGGGCGGTGAAGGCCCGGCCGGCCGCCTCGACATTGCCGACCGTCGTATAGAGCAGACCGAGCTCGTCCAGCGGCTGCTCCGGCGGTCGGCTTGTTCCAGGCTGAGCGAGGTCTGCCCGGCCTCGCCATACAGCGACAGCACCGTTTCATAGCCCTTGATGGCCGCCGCATAATCGAGGTCGGCGCGCGCCGTGCCCGCCGACAGGAACAGCGTCGCGGCCTGCGACAGCGTTCGATCGACGAAATTCACCTTCAGCGCCTTGCGCGACACTTCGTCGATGCCGACCGCCTCGGCCAACTTCGCCCGTGCGGTGCCGAAGGCGCCCAGGGCCAGCTGCTCCTCGGCCTGACGGCGCAGATCCGTCACACGCGGATCGTCGGCAGCCAGCGCCTTCATCTCGGCACGCACCTTGACGAAGGCGTCCGCCGCCTCGCGCAGCCGGGCATTCAGGCTCTCCGCCGACAGATGGCTGGTGTCGGCGCTGATCAACGCCCCATAGAGCGGCGCCAGCGGCATGTCGGGGTCGCTGGCGATCCGCTCGACCTCGCCCCGCATCTCCGGCGTCACGTCGGCCATGGCCAGCAGCAGCCTTTCGCGCTCCGGCAATTGCTCCTTGGCGGCAGCGGCGAAAAACAGCTTCGGCAGGCCGCTCTCGACATAGGGTAGTTGCTTGCCGCGCGACACGTCGTAGACCTCCTGCTGCACCAGCGTCAGCACCGAGCGAATCTCAAGCCCGTCGGTGCCGAGATATTTGGTCAACGCCGTGGTGAAGGGTGAGTTCTGGCCGGTGCCATCGGCGGCCGTCTCGCCGGGTGCGGCCGAGAACGCGAACAGGATGTTTTCCGCCCGCCCGATGCGGCCAAGACCCGGTTTCACGCTGTCGGCGACATCCTTGGCCAGCGAGGTCGCGCCACGACCGGTGCCGCCATTCCCCGAGAACGGATCGCTGCGGCAGGCATCGAGCACGATCAGCCCGACTTTCGCGGTGGCGGCGACAGCGTCGCGCACCTCTTCCAGCGGCAGGCTGGTCTTGTCCGGCGCATCGAGCGAAGACGCGTCGGCATCGACCGGCAGCAGCCGGTTGTCGCCCGATATTTCGACGCCATGGCCTGAGAAATACACCAGCGCCACGTCGGCGCCCTTGGCGTCTTCGCGGAAATCGTCGAGCGCGCGGCGCATGCGCCTGAGATCACGATTGGTTTCGAGCACCACCTCGAAACCAAGCTTCTTCAGCGCCGCCTCCATCGCCTCGCCGTCATGGATGGGGTTGGCAAGCGGCCGGACCAGCCGGTAGTCGTCATCGGCCATGACCAATGCCACGCGCCGCTCCGCCACCGCCGCGGCGGTGGTCGCAAGCATCAGCAGCAAGGCAAACAGCAAACGCAAGTCGAACCGCCCCGGCTCGGTCATTTGCCGACCATTCCACCTCTTTATGGCGCGAGCAAGCCGCGCTGAGAGCGGCTCTCTCAGGCAGCGCGCATTGGTTTCAACGCCTCGCTCCAGCGCAACAGTTCGTCCAGCATGGTCTTGGTTCCGCCCCGCACCTGCTCGCTGGCATCGAAGGCGCCATTCTCGTCGAGCAGTTTCTGGTACAGCGGCAGCGCGACACCTTCCGGGATCGGCATGATCCCGACCGCGGTCAGCAGCGGTTTCAGCGCCTGCGCCGCGCGCAGGCCGCCGGAAACACCGCCATAGCTGAAGATGGCGGCTGGCTTGTATCTCCATTCGCGGGCGAGATAGTCGACCGCGTTGACGATCGCGGGCGCCACGAAATAATTGTATTCCGGCGCCACGAAGACTAAGGCGTCTGCAGCGTCGATCGCCTTCGACCAGACCTTGGTGTGGTCGTTTTGATAATTGCCGAGCCTTGGATGATAGGGTTCGTCCAGCACCGGCAGACCGAACGCGGCGATGTCGGTCAGCACCGGCTCGAATTTTCCGTGCTCGCGCGCGAACGTCTCCAGCCACTCGGCGAAAACCGAGCCGGCGCGGCCGGGCCGCGTGCTGCCGATGATGATGTTCAACTGGTGCTTCAAGGCAGGCTCCTTTGTCAGGCGGTATCCGTTGGTGACCGTCACTACGGCAGAGCGTTCCAGCGGACAAGGTCGGAGCCCTGACGGAACGGTCACGATCGGATGAACAGACCGTCTGCCCTGCGTTCCTGAAGTCATGGTCCGCTCTGCCGTTTGGCCACATGGACGCCCGGTGTGCCAGCCACTACATTGATGGGAACAGCGGAGCACTCCATGGATACTCAGCCCGCCCCCTTCGTTCCTCCCGCCCCGAAGCCGCGCACGTCGCCGCCTTCGACGCTGGAGATGATCCGCATCGTCTATCGCAACCCGCTCGAACTCTGGGGCGAGCCGACCTACAACGAACCCTGGATTTCGGCCAAGGGCGCCGGCGGGCCGCTGGTCATCGCTAATGATCCCGCCCTGATCCGCCATGTGCTGGTCGACAACGCCAAAAACTACAAGATGGCGACGGTGCGCCAGAAGATCCTGAGGCCGATCCTGCGCGATGGCCTGCTGACCGCCGAGGGCGAGGTGTGGAAGCGGTCGCGCAAGGCGATGGCGCCGGTGTTCACACCGCGCCACATTTTCGGCTTTGCCCAGCCGATGCTGAAACGCACGCTGGAGTTCGTCACCCGTTACGAGGCAGGCGGCGCGTCCGATATCGCCCATGACATGACGCTGCTCACCTACGACATCCTGGCCGAGACGCTGTTTTCCGGCGAGATCGCAGGCGAGCCGGGCAGTTTCGAAAACGAGATCGACCGCCTGTTCGAGACCATGGGCCGCGTCGACCCGCTCGACCTGTTGCGTGCGCCCGACTGGCTGCCACGGCTGACCCGCATCCGCGGCCGCAAGACGATGGCCTATTTCCGCAAGATCGTGACCGACACGGTCAAGATGCGCGAAGAGAAGTTCAGGCGCGACCCCGATGCCGTGCCCCAGGATTTCCTGACGCTGCTGCTCAAGGCCGAAGGCCCCGACGGGCTGACACGCCCGGAAGTCGAGGACAACATCATCACGTTCATCGGTGCCGGCCACGAGACCACGGCGCGCGCGCTCGGATGGACCCTTTATTGCCTGGCCGAATCGCCCTGGGAGCGCGACCGCGTCGAACAGGAGATCGACCAGGTGCTGGCGCGCGAGCCCGATCCGACGAAGTGGCTCGACGCCATGCCGCTGACACGCGCCGCCTTCGACGAGGCGCTTCGGCTCTACCCGCCGGCGCCATCGATCAACCGCGAGCCGATCGTGCCGGAAATGTGGAGGGACCTTTATATTCCCAAGCACGCCGCCGTGCTGGTGATGCCGTGGGTCGTCCACCGCCACAGGAAGTTGTGGGACCGGCCCGACGCTTTCCTGCCCGAACGCTTCCACCCGGGAAACCGTGAAAAGATCGACCGCTTCCAGTATCTGCCCTTCGGCGCGGGACCGCGCGTCTGCATAGGCGCCAGTTTCGCCATGCTGGAGGCGATCATCGCGCTCGCCATCCTTTTGTCACGCTTCCGCTTCGACGCGACCGCTGAAACAAAACCTTGGCCGGTGCAGAAATTAACCACGCAGCCGCAAGGCGGGCTGCCGATGCGGATCACGCCTCGTCATCGTTGAGGGCTGACGCTTCTGGAGATTATTACCGCGGGCTTGCGCTGCTGGAACTGGCCGGCGGCGCGGAAGCGCCAGAGATAGCTGGGCAGGATCGTCGCGATCGACTGCGGCTGGATGCCGAGCCCCGCCAGTGTCCGGTTGGCCTTGGCGGCTTCGTCCGAAACGATGTTGTGCTCGCGCAGCTGCGTCACCTGGTCCTTGGTCAGCATCGGGTTGGGCAGCAGGCCGAGGATCGAGGCCTGGATGTTGGCCACCCACCACGGCACCGGCACCAGCAGGCGCTTGCGCTCGATCACGGTGAGCATTTCCTGCATGCACTCCTTGAAAGTGAGCACGTTGGGGCCGCCAAGCTCATAGACCCGGCCGCCATCGATCTTGCCGTCGACCGAGCGCCCAACAGCTTCAGCAACATCGCCGACATAGACCGGCTGGAATTTGGTCTGGCCGCCGCCGATCAGCGGCAGCACCGGCGAATAACGCGCCATGTTGGCGAAGCGGTTGAAGAAGCTGTCTTCGGGCCCGAAATTGATCGACGGCCGGAGGATCACGGCGTCGGCGATCGTCTCCAGCACGGCCTTCTCGCCCAACGCCTTGGTGCGCGCATAATCCGATTTGGAGTCCAGATCGGCGCCGAGCGCCGAAATATGGGTGAGGCCGGCGCCGACGGCGCGCGCGGCCTCGGCGATAGCGCGAGCACCGAATTCGTGCACGGCGGAGAATTTCTGACGGCCGCTCTCATGCAGGACGGCGACGAGATTGACGACGTGGTCGGCGCCTTGCACGGCGCGGTCGACAGACCAGCGTACGCGCACATTGGCCTGCACCGGCTGGATCTGACCGACATTGCCGAGTGGCTGCAAATGGCCGGCAAGATCGGGCCGCCGGCAGGCGACCCGGATACGATAGCCGCGCTTGGCCAGCGCCCGCACGACATGACGGCCGACAAAGCCTGACCCGCCAAAGACGACGACGAGCTTTGGGGTCTGCAGGATTTCGGTCATGGCGGGCTCCGGCGCGCGTTCCAGATGGCTTGGCTGAGCCGTTTCATAGTCCGTTTTGCGCTAAAGGCAAAGGGTGACGCGTCGTCGCGTCATCCTTGTTTCTTGGGCAATTCCAGAAAAAGTGTGAAGCGGTTTTCCGCGAAAGCGCATGGCACTTTCATCATGTTTTGGCGCCGCGAACGACAGACGCAGAAAACCCCGCCGAAGCGGGGTTTTCCGGGTGACGTTCGCGCCGAAAGCAGGGTCCAACGAGGCGGCCTGACCTGAGACGGTATCAGCGTGGCGTGAAGCAAGTACGCCCGCCCCAGCCCTGAACGCATCCGACAGAAGACACCGACCGGGCAAACCCGACCCGGACAGCCATTGGTCGTCGCGAGGCGCGGGAAGGTTCACCGACGCGCGGGAAATTTCGTCAGTTTCTTCAGACCGAATAGCGCTCGGCGAATTCGGAGATGCGCTGGATCACCGCCTTGGGCGCGGTGATGCCGCGCGCCTGCGCCTTCTCGACCGCTTCGGCCCGGGCGCGGCCGGGCACATGCACGCCATAGCGTCGGCGCAGCCGGTCGAGTTGGTCCTTCATGCGCTGCTCGAAATCCGGATCGAGTAGCTTCGGCTCGACCGCGAGCACGAACAGGCCGGTTCCCGGACTGTCGGGACCGCCGCTGAACCACGGTGCGTCGAGCGACCAGTTGGCGCCCGACAGGCCCGCCGCCAGCACTTCGACCATCAGCGCGATGTTGGCGCCACGCTGGCCGCCAAAGGCAAGCATGGCGCCCTTCATGGCGGCGGCCGGGTCGGTCGTCGAATTGCCGCTGGCGTCCAGCGCCCAGCCTTCGGGAATCTTCTTGCCGTCTTCCGCCGCCTTGCGGATGTTGACGAAGGCGGTGGCGCTCGACGACTGGTCGATGACCAGCGGCGCGCCGTCGGCGGCGGGCGCGGCGAACGACATCGGATTGGTGCAATAGACCGGCTTGACCGACCCCGAGCCGGCCAGGACGGCCGGGCCGTTGGTGGCGGCGAACGACACCAGCCCCTGCGCCGCCAGCCGGCCGGTGAAGTAGCCGAGCGCCCCGCACGTATAGGCGTTTTTCTGCGAGAAGATGGCGACGCCGAACAGTCTTGCCGCCTTGGCGAGGTCGTCGATGGTGCGGTCGAATCCGGTATGCGCCAGCCCGCGGCGTGCGTCCGAGAGATAGATGGCCAGCGCCGGCCGCGTGATCACCGGATCGGCATTGCCGTCGATGCGCCCGGCCTCGAACGCCTCGAGGTAATCGATGAAATGCGACAGCCCGACGGTGGCAAGTCCTTCCGCCTCGGCCGCGATGATCGAGGCGGTGAGCGATTGCGCCGCTTCCTCATTGGCGCCGGCGCCAAGTGCCGCCATCCGGCACAGTCCTTTTGCCTGGTCGAGACTGAGTTGCATCAGGGCTGCTCCTGAGTGAGTAGGAAATAGGGAGTAGTCAGTAGAATAAAACCGGCAAGCAGCCCACTATTTCCTATTCACTACTCGCTTACCCGATCTTGACCGGAATCCGCGCCTCGATCCGGCTGAACGCGAAGACCAGAATGCCGGTGATCGCCATATAGATCAACGCCAGGAGCAGCAAGGGCTCGTAGGTGAGATAGGTGTCCTGCCGCACCTTGGACGAGACGGCGAAGATGTCGATCACACTGATAGTCGCCACCAGCGGCGTCGATTTCAGCTGCAGCACGGTCTCGCCAGTCAGCGTCGGCAGCGCCCGGTAGAAGGCTTGAGGCAGCCAGATCCGGCGGAAGATCTTCCAGCGGCTCATGCCGAAGGCGCGGGCGGCTTCCAGCTGCCCCTTGGGCACGCCGGCAAAGGCGCCGCGCATCACTTCGCCTTCATAGCCGGCAAAGGACAAGGTCAGCGCCAGCACGCCGTACGGCCAGGCCTGCCTGAGATAAGGCCACATCCAGGATTCGCGGATCCATGGATATTGCGGGAACAGCGAGCCCAGCCCGTAATAGAGCAGCCATAGCTGCAGAAGCAGCGGCGTGCCGCGAATGATGGTGCAGAACACTTTCGCCGGTGTCGCGACCCAGATCGAACCGGCCGCCTGCGCCAGCCCGACGGGCAAGGCGATCATGAAGCCGAGCGTACAGGTGACGGCCAGGATCCACAGGGCACGCCAGATGCCCATCAGGCCCATTTCCCAATATTGCGGCAGCCAGTCCCAGCGCATGAAATAAGCGGCCGAGGCCACGAGCCCCAACGCGATGAGGATCAGCACGATGCGATGTGGCTGCAGCCAGAGCGAAGCGCGCGCTGCCGTGTCGATGACGGCTGTTTCGCTGGTCATCAGCGTGCCTCCTTGATGGAAGGCATGCCGCGCCGCGCCCATTTCTCGGCGCGGCCAAGCAGGAAGTTCGAAACCAGCGTCACGCAGAGATAGAGCACGCCGGCGGCGAGGAAGAAAACCAGATAGGCCTTGGTGACGCCCGCCGCCTGTCGTGTCGCCAGCGTCAGTTCGAAGAAGCCGACGACGGCCAGCAGCGCGGTGTCCTTTGTGGCGATCAGCCACAGATTTGCGAGGCCCGGAATGGCGAAAGGCAGCATCGCCGGCAGCGTGATGCGCCGCAACAGAAGGCCGGGAGACATGCCGAAGGCGCGAGCGGCTTCGATCTGGCCCTGCGGAATGGCGAGGATCGCGCCGCGGATGACTTCCGTCGAATAGGCGCCCTGGACGAAGCCGAGCACGGCAATGCCGGCCACCAGCCCGCTTATATCGACACGCTGGTAACCCATCGCGGCCAGCACCTGGTTTATCAGGTCGGTACCGGCATAATAGAGCAGCAGTATCAGCACCAGTTCCGGCACGGCGCGCACCACCGTGGTGTAGACCGCGAACAGGTCGCGCACCACGGGCCCGCCGTAGAGCTTGCCATAGGCACCCCAGGTTCCAATCAGCAGGCCGACGATCGTGGCGCCGACTGCGATCTCGAGCGAATGCAAGAGCCCGAGCAAAAGGGTCCCACCCCAGCCGACGGGCGCCGGCGAGAGGAGTTCGACGATGCCGGCCGCGGAGGCCGGAAGAAAGGATTCGATCAGCGTCGCCCCCCGGATTGCTGGCTCGATCCGCCGGCACCAGCGGCCGGCGGCAAGCATGCGTGGACTGGCTAGCTGGAGGATGGGGACGTCAGCGCCCTGTCCTCCAGCCCATGCGAGGGTCGTCAGTTCGACTGCGTGGCGCCGCCGTAAATGTCGAAATCGAAGTATTTCTTCGAGATCTCGTCATATTTGCCGTTGGCGCGGATCGCCTTGATGCCGGCGTTGATCTTCTCTTTCAGATCGGTGTCTTCCTTGCGCACGCCGGCGCCGACGCCCGGTCCGAGCACTTCGTCGTCAGGGGCCACCATGCCCTTGAGATCGCAGCAGGCCTTGCCCTGGTCTGTCTTGAGGAACTCCTTGAGCGCGATGGAATCGGCCTGCACCGCGTCGAGGCGGCCGGCGGCAAGGTCGTTGTTGGCTTCGTCCTGCGTCTGGTATTCCTTGATCTCGGATGCCGTGGGGCCGAAATGCTTCTTGGCGTAGACGGCATGCACCGTCGACACCTGGACGCCGAGGACCTTGCCCTTGAGGTCGTCAGGCGTGGCGCCGAACTTCTGGTCCTTCGGGCCAATGATCGCGGTCGGCGTGTTGTAGTACTTGTCCGAGAAGTCGATGGTCTTCTTGCGTTCGTCGGTGATCGACATCGACGAGACGATGAGGTCGATCTTCTTGGTGGTCAGCGCCGGGATGATGCCGTCCCAGGCGACAGGGGTGATGACGCAATCGAGCTTTTCCTCGGCGCAAACGGCGTCGATGAAGTCGATCTCCCAGCCGACCCATTTGCCCGAAGCGTCGGGCGAGGTGAAGGGCGCGTAGGGTTCGGCGGCGACGCCGATCTTAACCGGATCGGCTTTGGCCACGCCCATGGCGGCGACGCCGAGCAGCAGCGCCGTGGCGAATGTCTTCAGAACAGTCTTCATTTTCAGAACTCCCAGTTTGTTGTTGGTTCCCGGTTTTCTTCCGTCCCGGCCGTTCCCTAGCCGATGTTGCGGATGAACTGCTTGAGCCTTTCGGATTTGGGCGCGCCGAAGATCTGCTCCGGTGGCCCCTCCTCCTCGACCAGCCCGTTGTAGAGGTAGACGACGTGGGTCGCGACCTCGCGGGCGAATTTCATTTCGTGGGTGACCAGCACCATGGTGCGGCCTTCGCGCGCCAGATCGCCGATCACCTTCAACACTTCGCCGACCAGTTCAGGATCGAGGGCCGAGGTCGGTTCGTCGAACAGCATGACACGCGGATTGATGGCCAAGGCGCGAGCGATCGCGGCGCGCTGCTGCTGGCCACCGGAGAGATAGGCCGGGTAGACATCGCGTTTCTCGGCGAGCCCGACACGCGCCAGCAGCTTTTCGGCCTGGGCGACAGCCTCGTCGCGCTTGACGCCCAGTACATGCACGGGCACCTCTATGACGTTTTCGATCAGCGTCATGTGGCTCCACAGGTTGAAATTCTGGAACACCATGCCGAGCTTGGAGCGGATGCGTTCGATCTGCCTGCGGTCGGCCGGAATGGTGTGGCCATGGCTGTCCGCCTTGAGCTTGATCTCCTCGCCATTGACACGGATGATGCCGCTGGTCGGATTTTCCAGGCAGTTGATGCAGCGCAGCAGCGTCGATTTACCCGAGCCCGAGCCGCCGATGATGGCGATGACCTCGCCGTCGCGCGCCGACAGCGATACGCCCTTCAGCACATGCAGTTGACCGAATTTCTTGTGCAGGTTCTCGACATGGATGGCTTCTGCGGCGCAGTCCTGCGCCTCGCCGGATGAGATCTTGGCAGCTGCCAGAGCGCTCACCAAATGACCTCCATATGGCCGCCGGCGGTTCGTCGAACGTCTACCCGGCTAATCAACATACGCTGTACTGCCCTGCTCCAGATTTCAAGCATGGACTCAACAGAGCGAGCCCGTCAATCCCGCTCATTACGGCACTTGCGGCCTTGTTGTGCAAGTGTATAAATAACCTCTCATGAAATTTTCTCGATTTTTTTCAGCTTAAAAAGGGCATCGATGAGCGCTTTCGGGTCACAGTCCATGGCGGCGCCGCTGCGGCGCGTGCTGATGCGGTCGGCGGCCAACGCCATGCGCGACGCCGACAGGGCCGCCTGGCACTATGGCCCGGGATTCAACGCGGCGAAAGCAGCCTCGCAGCACGCGGTCCTTGCTGAACTGGTGGCCGCTTCAGGCGCCGAGATCGAATGGATCGAGGACAAGGCCGACGGACTTTCGGATTCGGTGTTCACGCACGACCCCTCGCTGATGACCGACCGCGGCGCGCTGATCCTGTCCATGGGTAAGCCGTTGCGGGCCGGCGAGCCTTCGCTGCATGAGGAAACCTACAGAAGACTGGGTATTCCGATCCTCGGCCGCGTCGAGGCTCCTGGCCAGGTCGAAGGTGGTGACTGTGTATGGGTCGATGCCCGCACGCTGGCGATCGGGCGCGGTGTCCGCTCCAACCAGGAAGGCATCCAGCAGGTTTCCAATCTGCTGACGCCGCTGGGCATTTCCGTCTACGGCTTCGATCTGCCGCTGTGGCAGGGCGAAGAGGCGTGCCTGCATCTGATGTCGGTGATCAGCCCGCTGGCCGACGACCTTGCGCTGGTCTATTCGCCGCTTTTGCCGGCCGCCTTCTATCAGATGCTAAAAGCGCGCGGCATCCGGCTGGTCGAGGGCGATGCCGAGGAGTTCACCGCTTCCAATGGCCTCAGCCTCAACGTGCTGCCGACCAGCCCGCATAAGGTCATTGCCGTCGCCGGTTTCCCCAGGACCAGGGCCGCCATGGAGGCAGCCGGCTGTACTGTTGAAATATTCGATGCGGATGCGCTCTGCATCGCCTGCGAAGGCGGGCCGACATGCCTGACGCGACCGATCCTGCGCCAATGAATGCGCGCCGTAAGTTCCGTCGCGAGGGCGAGGGGCGGCGGCGGCAGGATCTGATCGAAGCGACTCTGGACAGCGTGGCGGAACATGGCCTGCAAGGCGCCAGCCTGCGCACCATCGCATTGCGTGCCGGCGTCACCGCCGGGCTGATCGGGCACTATTTCCCGGGCAAGGAAGAATTGCTGCAGGAAGCCTATACGGCGCTGGTCAGCCGCATGACCGAGCAGGCGAAGGCGGCGTTGGTCATGGACGGCGCCTCGCCGCGCCAGCGCCTTGCGGCCTTCGTCACCGCCAATCTCAATGCGCCGATCATCGACGCGCGGGTGTTTTCGCTCTGGGCAACCTTCATCGGCCGCGCCAGTGCGGATCCTGCCCTGGCCCGTGCCCACCGCGAAGGCTACCTTGGCTTTCGCAACGAGGTGGAAGCGGTTGTGGCTGAAGTGCTCGCCGCCGAACAGCACAAGCCGGACGCAAGCGAGCTGCGCCACCATGCCATCGCGATCAATGCGATAATCGACGGGCTCTGGATAGAAGGCTGCCTGGCCGGCGAGATGTTCTCGCCCGGCGAATTGGCGGCGATTGGCGTCAAGGCTGTCGAGGCCGAGCTCGGCCTCGCGCCGCTAGAGCAATTCCAGGAAAAGTGAGAAGCGGTTTTCCCGGAAAAACCGCGTACGCTTTCCCTTCGCAATTGCGTAGGAAACAAAGAGACAGAGCGGAACCAATAATCCGCTCTAACCGGGAGAAAACCAATGACCACCATCGGCGAAGCATTGATTTCGCTACTCGAGGCCCATGGCGTCGACACCGTCTTCGGCATCCCCGGCGTCCACACGGTCGAGCTCTATCGGGGCCTGGCGAGGTCGAAGATCCGCCATGTCACGCCGCGCCACGAACAGGGCGCCGGCTTCATGGCCGACGGCTATGCCCGCGCCAGCGGCAGGCCGGGCGTCGCCTTCGTCATCACCGGGCCGGGTCTGACCAACACCATCACCGCCATGGGCCAGGCGCGCGCCGATTCGGTGCCGATGCTGGTGATTTCTGGCGTCAACGCCACCGATACGCTCGGCAAGGGGCTCGGCTTTCTGCATGAATTGCCTGACCAGCGCGGCATGATGGAGAAGGTGGCGCTGATGTCGGTACGCGTCACCGGGGCCAGCGAGTTGCCCGGTGCGCTGGCGCGGGCCTTCGCCCTGTTTTCCTCCTCGCGGCCCGGTCCTGTGCATATCGAGATCCCGACCGACGTCATGGTCAAGCCGGCGGACGGCATCGCCGCCCTGCTCAGCAATGCGGCGCCTCCGGCACCCAATGGTGCGGCAATTGTGAACGCGGCCAAGCTCATCGCCGCCGCGCGCCGTCCGCTGATCCTTGCCGGCGGCGGTGCCAAGAAGGCGGAAGCCCCGCTGCGGCGCCTCGCCGAAAGGCTGGGCGCTCCCGTCGTCGAGACGACCAATGCGCGCGGGTTGCTGCACCGCCATCCGCTCTGCGTACCGGCAAGTCCGAGTCTGAAGGCGGTTCGCGCGCTGATGGCCGATGCCGATCTGGTGATCGCCGCCGGCACCGAATTCGGCGCGACCGACTATGACGGCTATGGCGACGGCGGCTTTGTGCTGCCTTCAAACCTGATCCGTATCGACATCGGTGCCGACCAGCTTGCGCGGCGCCCGGTGACGGTCGCCATCCAGGCTGACTGCGCCGAGGCGATCGAGGCCCTGCTTACGGCGATCGATCCGGCCCACAGAGCCGGTGAAGATGGTCATGGCCGCGCCGCGACGGGGCGAAAGGCCGCCTTTGCCGAGTTGAGCCCGGCCTATGCGGCGCAGGTGCACGCCGTGGAAATGATCCGCGATGCCTTGCCCGGGGCCATCATCGTCGGCGACTCGACGCAGCCGATTTACGCCGCCAATCTCTATTACGACCACGACCGGCCTGGCGGCTGGTTCAATGCCGCGACCGGCTTCGGCGCGCTGGGCTATGGCCCTCCGGCGGCGATCGGCGCGGCACTCGCCATGCCCGATGCACCGGTGGTCTGCCTGACCGGCGACGGCGGCTTCCAGTTCACCTTGCCGGAGATAGCCGTAGCGCTGGATTCCGAAGCGCCTGTCATCTTCGTCGTCTGGAACAACAGGGGCTATCGCGAGATCGAGACCTCGATGCTCGATGTCGGCGTTGAACCTGTCGGCGTGTCGCCGGCGCCGCCCAATTTCTGCAAGCTGGCCGAAGCCTATGGTATTGGCGCCGAAAGGCTGGCCGACATCGGCGCCTTGCCTCAGGCGCTGAAGCACGCCCGGGCAACGGGACTGCCGCGCGTGATCGAAATCACGGTCGTTTGAACCATCCAGGCTGGCCTTGGTCCCCCCGTCCGGAGGCGGATCATTCGCCGACGTAGTCCTGAAAGGCGTGCGCCGCTTCCGGGTGGCTTCGCTATTCGACGATGTCCTGACGCATGCAAAGACGTGACGGCTGCCATGTCGAGATATCGGTTGAGTGATCGGCTGAAAGGCGCGACGCTTCGCGTCGGCGCGGCAAACCAACGACAAAAGTCATAAAAATGACAGGAGCGGTCCAGGATGATGGAAACACTTGAAGGCAGGCATATCGTTGTGACCGGTGGAACCGGCGCGCTCGGTGGGGCGGTGGTCGGCAGACTGCTGGAGCAGGGCGCGATCTGCCATGTGCCGAACGCGCACGCCGCCGCGCCTTCACATTTCCCCTTCACCGCGCATGACAATGTGAAGCTGGCGCACAATGTCGACCTGTCGGACTCCGCCAAGGTCGAAGCCTTCTATTCCCAGGTCCCTGCCTTGTGGGGATCGATCCATCTGGCGGGCGGCTTTGCCAAGGCACCGGTGGAAAAGATCGAATCGGCATCCTTTGCCGAGATGATGGACACCAACGCCCGCACCACCTTCCTGTGCAGCCGCGCGGCTATCCGCTCGATGCTGGCGTCGGGCTCTGCCGGCCGCATCGTCAATGTCACCGCGCGCGCCGGGCTCGACCCCAGGCGCGGCGCCGGGATGGTCGCCTACACGGCCAGCAAGGCCGCGGTGGCCGCCATGACGGTGGCAATGGCGGAAGAGCTCAAGGCCAATGGCATCCTGGTCAATGCCGTCGCCCCCTCAACGCTCGACACGCCGGCAAACCGCGCCGACATGCCGGATGCCGATTTCACCAAATGGGTCAGCCTCGAAGCGGCGGCTGAAGCAATCGCCTATCTCGCCTCGCCCACCAACCAGGCGATGAGCGGAACGCTGGTGCCGCTTTACGGACGCGCTTAATGCATGTCGCAGCAGGTCGGGCGAATCCTAGAGCGTTTCATCGCTTGATTGAATCGGAAGGGATTCCCGGTCGGTCGGATTTGTGATTCAAGATGCTGGCTGG